>NZ_KV825963.1:0-63969 GCF_001835805.1 Corynebacterium sp. HMSC034B08
GACCTGGGGAAATGCCGGAACAGCACTTCAAAACGACCCGGAAATGGTCGGAAAGATTGTTCAACGACCGTGGAAACGGCCTGAAATGGGTGTGAGGTGCGGATTGTTCAGCAATCCACACCACCGCCCTACCCCCGCAAATTACCCCCGCCTTGCGAGCAGGCACGCCATAACAGGCCTCAAGACACGAAAACAGGGTGTTTCACGTCCGTCTGCGCCGCCACAACGACCATCGTCTAGCTCCCCGAAACGCCAACCAGACGATCAGCTCCATAGTGACAATGACCCTCAACACCACCTGGGGGTTTGGAGCCGTCGAAACGAGACCGTCTAGCAACATCACGAGACCAGCTAGACGACCAGCAAAAGACACCGCGCCCTAAAAGCAGAAACGGGCTGATACGAGAACGAATCCTCGTATCAGCCCGAAAACAGACCTAGCGATCGCGTTTAGTACTGCGGGTGGGAGCCTGTCAGCACGGCGCGTTTCTCGTCGCCTTCGCTGGTGGCGCGGACCTCGCCGAGCACCCACGCATCCACGTGACGGGCGGCCAGGATGGCCAGGGCGCGATCGCGGTCTTCCTCGGCAACGACGGCAGTCATGCCGACGCCCATGTTGAAGGTCTTCTCCATCTCCTCGTCCGGGACCTGGCCGACGGACTTGATGGTGCGGAAGATCGGACCTGGGGTCCAGGTGTTGCGGTGCATCTCTGCGACAAGGCCCTCAGGAATGATGCGTTCCATGTTGCCTGCCAGGCCACCGCCGGTGACGTCGCAGAACGTGCGGACCTCGCACTCGGCGGCCAGTTCTAGGCAGTCGAGTGCGTAGATGCGGGTTGGCTCGAGAAGTTCCTCGCCAAGCGTGCGGCCCAGCTCTTCCATCTCGGCGTCCAGAGGCAGGCCGGCGCGCTCGAGAAGCACGTGGCGGGCCAGGGAGTAGCCGTTGGAGTGCAGGCCAGACGATGCCATACCGATGATGATGTCGCCCTCGCGGACCTTTTCAGGACCAAGCAGTTCCGAGGCCTCAACGACACCGACTGCGGTTGCGGAGACGTCGTAATCGTCCGGCTCCATCACGCCGGGGTGTTCAGCGGTCTCGCCGCCGAGCAGAGCACAGCCAGCCTGGACGCATCCCTCGGCGATGCCGCCGACGATTTCGGCGACCTTCTCCGGCACGACCTTGCCAATAGCGATGTAGTCCTGCAGGAACAGCGGCTCGGCACCACAGACGACAAGGTCGTCTACGCACATTGCGACGAGGTCGATACCGATGGTGTCGTGCTTGTCCATCGCCTGCGCAATGGCCAGCTTGGTGCCCACGCCGTCAGAGCCTGCTGCCAGCAGTGGCTCCTTGTACTTGCCCAGCGCGAACAGGCCGGCAAAGCCGCCGAGGCTGCCACGAACCTCAGGACGGGTGGCGCGCTTGGCGTGCGGGGCGAACAGTTCGACGGCCTTATCGCCGGCCTCGATGGATACGCCGGCGGCCTCGTAGGAAACTGGGGTCTGCTCAGTGGTCATTAGGCTTCAGCACCTTTCTGGATGCGTCGGACAAGGTCGGCGTTGCGGTTACCGTCGGGCAGCCCCAGGGGGTATTTGCCTGTAAAGCAGGCGGCACAAAGGTTGTCTTCGTGTTGGTTCGTGGAGGCGATCATGTCGTCGATAGGCACGAACGCGAGCGAGTCCGCCCCGATCATGGTGCGGATCGACTCCGCGATCGCCTCATCGGAATCAGTACGGCCGTGGTTGGCGATGAGTTCGCCGGGGCTTGCGAAATCGATGCCGTAGAAGCACGGCCACTTCACCGGCGGCGACGCGATACGCACGTGCACCTCGGCGGCGCCGGCTTCGCGCAGCATGCGGATGAGTTTGCGCTGGGTGTTGCCGCGCACGATGGAGTCGTCGACAACGATGAGCTTTTTGCCCTCGATGACCTCGCGCACCGGGTTCAGCTTCAGGCGCAGGCCCAGCTGACGCAGGGTGTCCGACGGCTGAATGAAGGTGCGGCCGACATAGGCGTTCTTCATCAGGCCCTGCTTGAACGGGATGCCGGACTCTTCCGCGTAGCCGATGGCGGCGGGGGTGCCGGATTCGGGCACCGGCATTACCAGGTCGCCGTCCACCGGGGTGACGCGGGCGAGACGGCGGCCGATCTCGATGCGCGACAGGTTGACGGTCTGGCCGTCGATGATGGAGTCGGGGCGGGCGACGTAGACGTACTCGAACACGCAGTGCGCCTTCGGGGTCTCGGCGAAGCGTTCGGAGTGGACGCCCGCGTTATCAATCGCCACAAGCTCGCCCGGCTCGATATCGCGCACGAACGAGGCGCCGACGATGTCCAACGCACACGTCTCGGAGGCGATCACCCAACCGCCGTCGAGGCGGCCCAGCGACAGCGGGCGCACGCCGTGCGGGTCGCGCGCGGCGTAGAGGGTCTGGCCGTCGGTGACCATGAAGCAGAATGCGCCTTCGACGCGTGGGAGGAGTTCCCGTGCGGCGTCGAGAAGCGTCTTGTCCTCAGTGACCAGATCCGCCAGCAACGCAGACACCACAGCGGTGTCTGAGGACGAGCCCTGTCCATCCACGCCCGACGCCGGGATGAGCTTGCGCTCGATCGCTTCTTCTTCGAGTTCCTTGAAGTTCACCAGGTTGCCGTTGTGCGCCAACGCAATGTCGGTGCCATTGGGCGAGGTGCGGAACATCGGCTGGACGTTTTCCCAGGAGTTCCCGCCAGCTGTGGAGTAGCGGGTGTGGCCGATCGCCACATCGCCCTGCAACGCCTCCAGGACAGGTTCGTCAAAGACCTGGCTGACCAGGCCGGTGTCTTTAAACACCACGACGTTGTCCTTGTCACCTACGGCAATGCCGGCGCCTTCCTGGCCGCGGTGCTGCAGCGCGAACAAGCCGAAATAGGTCAGCTTGGACACGTCCTCGCCCGGTGCCCAGACACCGAACACGCCACATTCGTCGCGTGGTTCGTCGTTGTTCTCGAAGTTGGTCTTCCCCGTGGGGCTCTTCGTATGCACGACAAACACTGTATCCGAGGAATGTCAGCGGAGGGCAATTACTGGAAGACCCGCCGCGATCTCGCCTGCACGCGATCCGGAAGCATCCACGTTGCCCTGCGCGAGTTCTTCCTCGAAGGTGGTTAAACCAGTGGCCAGTCGCATCCAGGTGCGGGGATCCATCTCCACCACGTTTGGCGGCGTGCCACGAGTGTGGCGTGGGCCTTCGACGCATTGCACGGCCACAAATGGGGGCACGCGCAGTTCCACGGAGTGGCCGGGGAGTTCTTCGGCGAGGGTGCGCGCGGTTCGTCGACAAGCATTTGCAATCTCGCTTCTCGACGACTCCTCGTCCCCCTCGATCCATGCTTTGACCGCATCGACGGCCTGGCGTGTCAGTATCGGGTCCTGCTTTTGCACCATGTGGACCCATATTAAGGTGTCGGCATGCCCAATTCCCATGTAGTTGCTACCGAACGCTCCCCTCGCGTCACCCTGCGGTTTATGGCCTCCCCCACCGATGTGCTCCACTACGGCGCACAGGGTGTCTCCGGTGGTCGCGTGCTGGAGTGGATCGATAAGGCCGCCTACGCCTGCGCCGCCCAGTGGTCCGCCACCTACTGTGTGACCGCGTAGGTGGGCCACATTCACTTCACCCGCCCGATCCCTTCGGGCCACATTGTGGAGGTGCGCTCGCGCATCGCCATGACGGGCCGTTCCTCGATGCACATTGTCAACGAGGTGCTTTCCGCCGACCCGCGCGAGGGCGTGTTCACCCGCGCCTGCGACTGCCTGGTCATTTTCGTGGCAAAGGATCCGGACACTGGCAAGTCCATGCCTGTGCCGACATTCGTTCCGACCAACGCCGAGGAGCGCCGCGTGGCCGAGGCCGCGAAGTCGCGCATCGACCTGCGCAAGGCCATTGAGGCGGAGATGGAGTCGCAGACATACACCGACGACTCCACGGCGCAGCGCATCGTGCACCGTTTTATGGCGAAACCAACCGATGTGAACTGGGGCGGCAACGTCCACGGTGGCACCGCCATGGAATGGATCGATGAGGCCGGCACGGCCTGCACCATGGAGTGGTCTGGCGAGCGCACCGTCGCCGTCTACGCGGGTGGTATTCGCTTCTACCACCCGGTGCACATCGGCGACCTGATTGAGGTGGATGCGCGCATCACCCGTACGGATGCGCGTTCCATTCACACCTCAGTGCACCTGCGCGCGGGCGACCCGCGTGGTGGCCGCGACAACTTGAAGGATGCGATCCACGCGACGTTTACCTACATCGGCATGGATATCGACGGCACCCCGCTGCCGGCACGTAAGTTCACGCCGGTTACGGATGAGGACAAGCGCCTCTGGGATCACACGCAGACGCTGAAAGACCTGCGCGCACAATATGAGCCGGTGCCCATTGTGGAACAGGCACCGGCTATGCAGCGGACGGACTAGACGGCCGCGTTCGGCGCGGTTGCGGCTGCGAAGTGCGACGGCATGGTCGCAGCCCATGCATCGGCAAGCTCCTGCACGGAGATTTCTTCGCCGGCGACGCGCAGGACACCGTCCTGAGCCGTGTCGCCAAGCACTGCGACCGGGATGCCGGCTGCGGTAGCACGCTCGACCGCTGCTTCTGCGCGGTCGCGGGAGACTGCTACGAGCACGCGGGATGCGGACTCGGAGAACAGCGCGGTAAACGCGTCCTCGTGGACGCCTTCGAGGTTCAACTCAGCGCCCTTCTTGGAGCCGAGCAGCATCTCGAACACGGCCTGGGACAGGCCGCCCTCGGACAGGTCGTGTGCTGCTGCTACGCCGGCTGCGTTACCACCGAGGAACTGTGCGAGGCGCTCCTCGTTAGCAAGGTCTACCTGCGGCGGAAGGCCCGACAGGCCAGCGCCGGAGATGTCTTGCCACACGGAGCCGCCAAACTCGTCCTTGGTTTCGCCGAGCAGGACCAGGGTGTACTCCTCGTCGTCCGCAGGCAGGGCGTGCGGGATGGCCTGCGCAACGTCCTCGATGACACCGAGGACGCCAACCACCGGGGTCGGCAGGATCGGGGTCTCGCCGGTCTGGTTGTAGAAGGAGACGTTGCCGCCGGAGACCGGGATTTCCAGTTCGGCGGAGCCGTCTGCCAGGCCGTGGACTGCTGCGCGGAACTGCCACATCACGTCCGGGTTCTCCGGGGAGCCGAAGTTCAGGCAGTTGGTTACTGCGAACGGGGTGGCGCCGGTGACGGCGACGTTGCGGTAGGCCTCTGCCAGCGCCAGGCGTGCGCCCATATTCGGGTCCAGGTAGGTGTAGCGCCCCGACGCGTCGGCGGAGACGGCAACGCCGCGGTTGGTCTCTTCGTTGATGCGCAGCACACCGGAATTGGCGTACTTGGCCTGCACTGTGTTGCCGCGCACGTAGCGGTCGTACTGCTCGGTGATGAAGTCACGCGAGCACAGTGCCGGGGAGGCAACCATCTTCAGCCAGGCATCCTTGATGTCCGCCTGCTTATCGACGACACCACCGCCCTGCACCTCATCCAGCCACGCCGGACGAGCGTACGGGCGCTCGTAGACCGGGCCTTCGTCGATCGTTGACGGCGGTGCGTCCACCACGAGTTCACCGTTGTGGAACACCTGGAGGCGGTCCTTGTCGGAGGTGACCTCGCCGATGACGGAGGCCAGCACGTCCCACTTGGCGCAGATCTCCATGAACTTGTCCACGTCCTCCGGCGCCACGACGGCGCACATGCGCTCCTGGGATTCGGAGGCGAGGATCTCTGCTGCCGACATGTTTTCGGCGCGCAGCGGCACGTTGTCCAGGTTGACGGTCATGCCGCCGTCGCCGGATGCAGCCAGCTCGGAGGTGGCACACGACAGGCCACCGCCGCCGAGGTCCTGAATGCCCTCGACCACGCCAGCTGCGTAGAGCTCGAGGCAGCACTCGATGAGCACCTTCTCCGCGAACGGGTCGCCCACCTGGACTGCTGGGAGCTTGCGCTCTTCGCCTTCTTCGAAGGTGGCGGAGCCCAGCACGGACACGCCGCCGATGCCGTCGAGGCCGGTGCGGGAGCCGAACAGGATGACCTTGTTGCCGGTGCCGGATGCGAACGCGAGGTGGAGGTCTTCCACCTTGAGGGTGCCCACGCACAGGGCGTTGACCAGTGGGTTGCCGGCGTATGCGGCGTCGAAGACAGTCTCGCCGCCGATGTTCGGCAGGCCCAGGCAGTTGCCGTATCCGCCGATGCCGTGGACCACGCCCGGCAGGACGCGCTTGGTGTCCTCGGCGTCGATCGGGCCGAAGCGGAGCTGGTCCATCACAGCGATCGGACGGGCACCCATGGCCATGATGTCGCGGACGATGCCGCCAACGCCGGTGGCCGCGCCCTGGTAGGGCTCGACGAAGGACGGGTGGTTGTGGCTTTCCACACGGAAGGTCACGGCGTCGCCGTCTCCGATGTCCACCACGCCGGCGTTCTCGCCGATGCCGGCGAGGATCTTCTTTTCCATCTCCTCGGTCATGGTCTGACCGAAGTAGCGCAGGTGGGTCTTGGAGGACTTGTAGGAGCAGTGCTCCGACCACATCACGGAGTAGAGCGTGAGCTCTGCGTCCGTCGGGCGGCGGCCGAGGATTGCCTTGATCTTCGCGTATTCGTCATCCTGCAACCCGAGTTCCGCGTACGGCTGCTCAAGGTCAGGGGTGTCGACGGCGTTTTCAACAGTGTCGTTGTGCACAGTCATGGTCTTTTACGCTCCGATCTTCGAAATCGCGTCGATGGCGGAAGTGAACAGGCCCAACCCGTCGGTGGACGGCCCGGTGAGCGTCTCAATCGCATGCTCCGGGTGCGGCATGAGCCCCACAACGCGGCCGGTTTCGTTAGTCACGCCGGCGATTGCGTTGATGGAGCCGTTGAAATTGTCGGTGTAGCGGAAGACCACGCGGCCTTCCTTCTCCAGCGCCTCGATGGTTTCCGGGGACGCCTGGAAGCGGCCTTCGCCGTGCTTGGCGGGCACGTAGATGCGCTCGCCCAACTGGCTGGTCCATGCGGTGTCAGTGTTGGCTACCTCGAGGTAGGTGTCCACGCAGTGGAAGTTCAGGCCCTGGTTGCGGGTCAGCGCGCCCGGCAGCAGGCCGGCTTCGGTGAGGATCTGGAAGCCGTTGCAGATGCCAAGGACCGGCATACCCTTCTTCGCGGCCTCCACAACAGCGCCCATCATCGGGGCCTGCGCGGCGATCGCGCCGGAGCGCAGGTAGTCGCCGTAGGAGAAGCCGCCCGGGACGACAACGGCGTCGACGCCAGTCAGGTCGTTGTCGGCGTGCCAGAGTTGCTTCGGCTCGGCACCGGCGAGGCGGACGGCGCGCAGCGCGTCAACGTCGTCGAGGGTGCCGGGAAAAGTAATGACTCCGATAGTTGCGCTCATCGCACAACCTCGAAGTCTTCAATCACAGTGTTAGTCAGGAGGGTTTCCGCCATGCGCTGCAGCTCGGCGTCGGTGACGGAGTCGTCCACCTCGATCTCGAATCGCTTGCCTTGGCGGACGTCGGTCACCCCCTCGACACCGATGCGGCCCAGTGCGCGCAGCACCGCCTGACCTTGGGGGTCAAGAATTTCGGCCTTGGGCATGACATTGACGACGACTCGTGCCATGAGAATCCTTCACATTTCGGGAGGTTGATCGACCTTTGCGGTACGGCAGCGAGTATATCGGACGGACAGACGCGTCCAGCAATATCGGATGACCGGCTACGTTAAGGGAATGTTTCGGGCTCGTCTGCTGTGGTTGGTGCTGGTGTCGTCGTTAAGCATCGCGCTTGTGCCACATGCTGAGGCGGTGGTGATCAACGAGGTCTACGGTGGCGGCAGCAATGCGCAGGCGCTACTGAACGCGGACTTTGTGGAACTGTTCAACCCCACCGGTCAGGACGTTTCAATCGACGGCTGGGAGCTGGAGCAGTTTTCCGCCAAGGGCAACTCCGGCACGGTGGTTGAGTTGTTCGGGGTGGTGCCGGCGGGTGGGTATTACCTGATCAGCGGGGTTTCCGGCGAGACGGGAGCCGATCTGCCGTCACCGGACCGTGAGGCGGCGTTTAACTTTTCTGCCACGAGTGCGGTTGCGGTGCTGCGCAACGCGGACGGCGAGGTAGACCGCGTGGCTTGGGGTGACACGCCACCCCATCTTGCAGAGGGAGCGCCCGCCGAGAAGACGACGAACCAACTGTCCATCCAGCGCGTCACCGATGGCACGGATACCGACAACAACGCCGCCGATTTCCGCACGGGTGCCCCCACTCCGCGCAATTCTGGGATCGCGCAAGCAGATCCGCGGGTGTTGACCATCGCGGAGATCCAGGGCACCGGCGCGGTCTCCCCGGTTGAGGGCACGACCGTCATCACCACCGGCGTAGTCACGGCAGTCTACGACGAGGGCGGCAAGCGCGGCTTCTTCATGCAGACGGGCGGATCCGGCCAGCCGAAGCAGCCGGGGGACGCCTCGGACGGCATTTTCGTGTTCGTGGGCAAGCAGGGCCGCTATCCCGCCCACGGCGATTCGGTGCGAGTGGAAGGCACGGCGAAGGAGTTCTACGGCCAGACCCAGATTTCAGCGAGCAGCATCTCGCTTCTCGACGACCCCCTGCCCGCCCCAACGCCCATCCCCCTCGATGCCCTCCCGGCCGGCGACGCCGCCCGCGAGCCTTACGAGGGCATGCTGGTCAGGCCCGGCGCCTACACCGTGACCGGCAATGACAACCTCAGCCAGTACGGCACCGTGGGTCTGGCACCGGGCGCCGAGCCGCATTTTTGGCCCACGGAAAAGATCCGCCCCGACGCCCACCAGGTAGCGCGGATGAGCGCGCAGCAGGCGGCGGAGTTCGTCAACCTCGACGACGGACGCACCCGCAACTACGCCAAAGAACCCGACGTGCCACTGCCGTACATTTCCCCCACGAGGTCCATCCGCACATTCGACACCGTGGCCTTCCAACAAGATGTGGTGGTGGGCTACAACAACGGGGATTGGACGTTCCAGCCGTTGCGCCCAATCACCGGTCAAACCCGCGCCGAAGATCTGCCGATCACCTGGGACGATTCCCGCGCAGGCATCCTCGATGCGCCAGCGAAGGTACGCGGGGATTTGTCCATCGGGTTTTTCAACGTGATGAATTACTTCACCCACTTCCCCGACATCGACCCGGAGCACGGCTGCACGAACTGCCACCTGTTCCGCGGCGCGCACGATGCGCAGGCCCTCGCGCTGCAAGAGGCGAAGCTGGTCAACGCGATCAACCAGCTCGATACTGCGATCCTCGGCCTGTCGGAGGTGGAGAACACCGCCCGCACCACAGGCGATACCGCCCGGCGCGACGAGTCACTGCAGCACTTGGTCGATGCGCTCAATGCTGCGGCGGGGGAGGATCGGTGGGCGGTGGTGTCGTCGCCAAGCGAGCTTGGCACTCGCGAAGATGCGATCCGCGTGGCGTTTATTTACCAGCCGGCGAAGGTGCGTCCGGTTGGGCAGTCGCGCATTTTCGACGACTCCACGTTCACCGGCATCGCCCGCCAGCCGCTCGCCCAGGAGTTCGCGCCTGCCGCCGGCGGTGACCACATTGTTGCGGTGGTGAATCATTTCAAGTCCAAGGGCACAGTCTCGCGTAATGACGACGCCACCGCCGACGGCCAAGGCAACAACGCCCGACTCCGCGACATGCAAGACGACTGGCGCGACCTGCCCACGTTCCTCATTGGCGACTTCAACGCCTACTCCCAAGAAGACGCGATCGCCGTGCTCAACGACGCCGGCTACGCCACGATCCCGCAGGAACGCCCGTCGTATCAGTACGACAACAAGGTGGGCTCACTCGACCACGTGTTAGCCAACGATGCCGCGATGGACCTCGTGAAAGATTCCCTGGTGTGGGCGATCAACAGCGACGAACCGCTCATCGACGAGCCCGGGACCCCATTCCGGTCCTCCGATCACAATCCGGTGAAGGTGGGTTTCGACGCCACCAGCTCACAGTCGTTGTCGTACCTCCGCGCCGGGTGGATTGTGGGCGCGGTGTTGTTGATGGCACTGCTCGCAGCACTGGTTCTTCGTCCGAAACAGATTGAAAACAGTTTCCAATAGTGATTGAATACCGCGTATGCAAAACGGTTTTCAGGCCAAGACCCTTGCCACGCTGGCTGCAGTCACTCTTGCAGGCACCGCGCTGACCGCATGCTCTACGGAGTCCGAAGACGCGGCCGAAGGTTCCGGCATCATCGCCACCACCGGGGTGTGGGCGGATGTTGCCGCCGCCGTGACCGGGGAGGACGTGGATGCGATCATCACCGGCGACGCTGTAGACCCGCACCACTTCGAGCCGTCCGCCAAGGACCTGTCTCGTATCAAGGAGGCGGCGACGGTCGTCGCTAATGGTGGCGCCTACGACGCGGCCTTGTACACCGTCGCGGAGCAGGACCGCATCGTGCACGCCATTCCGCTGCTCGACCACGCAGAGCACGATCACGAGCACGCCCACAGCGATCACCTGCCGGAGTCCCTCGACGAGTTGGAGCACGCCTGGTTCGCACCGTCAAAGGTCCGCGAGGTAGCCGATGCGGTGGCGCAGCGTACCGGTGGGGATGCTGGGGTCGTCGATACGCGAATTGCTGCGATCGAGGAGAAGCTCGCTTCCGTGCCGCACGTGCACATCGGCATGACCGAGCCGATCGCCGCCGGGCTTGTATGGGGCACTGAACTGCACGACATCACCCCGGAGGAGTACGTCAAGGCCAGCCTGAACCACCAGGAGCCGTCTGCGGCTGCGGTGTCGGCGTTTTTGAACCAGATCAAACAGGGCGACATTGACATGCTTTTCGTCAACCCACAGAGCACCAACAGCGCCACCGAACGGTTGGCCGCTGTCGCGCAGATGAAAATGTCCCCATTGTTGAGATTCGGGAAACTTCCCCGGCAGGCGAGAACTTCCTCGACTACTTTGAGAAGATCGTGGACCAAATCGTGGAGATCGCCAACAACGCCGAGCCAAGCCTCCACCACCATTAGTCAGGACATACACATTTGATTGCTGAGCTACGCGGCGCCGCCGTCGACCCGTTGTGGTCGGGCCTCGACCTGACCATTGAACGCGGCGAATTCATCGCGGTGCTCGGCCCCAATGGGGTGGGCAAATCCACCCTGTTGGGCACGTTCATGGGAACCCGCCGCCTCACGCACGGCTCGGCGGAAGTGCACGGCCGCATCGGGTTTATCCCGCAGCAACACATGTTCCCCAAAGACCTCCCCGTTCGCGGGCGTGACCTGGTCAAACTTGCAATGGGGAAACGTACAAAACCAGAAGACGTCGAGGCGCAGCTTGCCTCCGTGGGCGCGCAATCGTTTGCCGACCGCCGCGTCGGCATCCTCTCCGGTGGGCAGCAACAGCTCATCCGCCAAGCACAAGCCTTCGCACAGGATCCGGAGCTTGTGCTTGCCGACGAACCCCTGCTCTCCCTCGACCCCGCCCGCGCACGCGATACTGTTGAGCGTTTAGCAGGGCACCCAGCTGCCGTAGTGTGCGTGACGCACTCCATCAACCCGGTGCTCGACGTGGTGGACCGAGTGCTCTACATCGGACCTGAGGGCCACGTCATCGGGCCCGTGGCCGAGGTGATGCGCTCGGAGGTGCTTAGCGAGCTCTACGGCACACGAGTAGACGTTGTGGAAGTCGACGGACGGATGGTGGTCCTGTGAGCACGTTTATCACCGATACCTCGTACCTGCTGAGCCAAGACTTCGTCCAAACCACACTCATCGCATGTGCGTTTTTGGGCATCCTGTCCGGCGTGATGGCGCCACTGATCGTGCTGCGCCAGATGTCGTTTTCGGTCCACGCCACCTCTGAGCTAGCGCTCATGGGCGCGTCCGCCGCGCTGCTGTTCGGCCTCAACGTCGGATTCGGCGCGGTCGCGGGTGCGATCGTGGCAGCGCTGGTACTCGCTGCGCTGGGGCTGAAAGGCCAGCAAGATTCCGCCGTTGGCGTGGCGATGAGTTTCGGCATGGCCCTATCCGTGCTGTTTATCCACCTCTACCCCGGCAACTCCAACCGTGCGCTGGCACTTCTGACGGGCCAGATCGTGGGTGTGTCCGCCCAGAACGTGATGCTGTTGGCGGCAACCACGGTGCTGGTCGCCGTCGCGGTTGTCGTGTTGTGGCGCCCGTTGCTGTTCGCCTCCGCTGATCCTGTGATGGCAGCCGCGTGCGGTGTCCCGGTACGCACGATGGCGCTGGTGTTCGCGGTGCTGGTCGGCATTGCCTCCGCACAGTCGGTACAGATCGTCGGCGCACTGCTGGTCATGTCGATGCTGATCACACCCGGCGCGGCCGCCGCCCAAGTCACCGCGAACCCGGTGCGTGCCGTGTGGCTGTCAATCCTGTTCGCCGAGGTTTCCGCGATCGGCGGCATGGTGCTCTCGCTCGCCCCTGGCGTGCCGGTGAGCGTGTTCGTGGCGTTTATCTCTTTCGGCATCTACCTCGTGTGCCGGGCGATCGCTTACCTGAAGGCGCGGTAGTCGGCAGGTTTTGCGCCAGCCTCGATGGCCTCAGCCGCCGCAGCGAGGAAGTCGCGGCGCACCTTCTTCTGCCCCAACTCACGCCCGGACACGGACAGGCGGATCGTGTTGCCTTTCTCCGCGCCGCGCCCGGCGGCCTTGATCACGTTTCGGCGCCACCACTTCGCCGCACCGTAGCCCTCACCCACCGACAGGTTGCGGGCCTGAGCAAACTCTCCGCGAGCCAGCCGGTAGATCCCCTTCGTCGACGCCGCGACCACAAACCCGAACTCCCCCATCACCTCAAGCGTGCCCTCGGACATGCGCCAACGCGGCGGGGCAAACATGTCCAGGTCAAAGCCCAGCGCAGCCATCTGACGGGTCGCCCCCTTTAAGCGCAGCCGTGCTTCGTGGGCACCGAGGGTGGCAAACTCACTGCGCCTGCCCTGTACCGCCTGGTCGAACCCGTTGAGCAGCAGCGCGCGATCATCGCGCTGCTCTGCAAGCCAACCCCTGGTGGTGGTGTCTTTGGCCAGGTGCCAGGTGGCGTCGATATGCGGCGCCACAAGCAGCGACACCGGCACGCTTTCCTTATCCAGGTCGCGCACCATGCTTGTCACGTCGTCCAACGTGGCGTCGAAGATGGACGAGATAGAGACAAGCAAGCTGCCGGGCATAGCCGGGATTATCGCACAGGTTCGTCGACTGCGCCCGACTTCACCAACGTCCACGCGTACTCAAACGCGGTTTGCTTCCACTTGGCGTACCGGCCCGATACACCGCCGTGTCCTGCGGACATTTCGGTCTTGAGCAGGATCTCGCCACCGGTGGCTACCTCGCGCAGTTTTGCCACCCACTTCGCGGGCTCCACGTAGAGCACACGGGTGTCGTTCAGGCTGGTAATCGCCAGAATGTCCGGATACTTCTGTGCCTTGACGTTCTCGTACGGGGCGTATGTAGCCATGTAGTCGTAAACGGTGACGTCGTGGTACGGGTCGCCCCACTCCTCCCACTCGCCGACGGTCAGCGGCAGTTCGGGTTTCAGGATGGAGGTCAGCGGATCCACGAACGGCACGATCGCCTGGATGCCGGCGAACTTCTCCGGGGCCATGTTCGCCACCGCACCCATGAGCAGGCCACCTGCGGAACCGCCTTCGGCAACCATCTGCTCGTGCGTGGTCAGCCCCTCGGCCACTACGGCGTCGGCACACGCGATGAAGTCGGTGAACGTGTTCACCTTGTGCAGCATCTTGCCGTTGTCGTACCAGCCGCGGCCCATCTCACCGCCGCCGCGCACGTGGGCGCACGCCCAGATCATGCCGCGATCCAGCAGCGACAGCCGCGCCACCGAGAATCCCGGGTCCATCGACGCCTCATACGAGCCGTAGCCGTACAGCAAAAGCGGCGCAGGGCCTGTGACACCCTTGCGACGCACCACGGATACCGGCACTTTCGCGCCATCCTTGGCGGTGGCCCACACGCGGAAGGCCTCGTAGTCGTCGGCGTTGTAGCCGCCTTCGACTTCCTGTTCCTTCAGCAGCGTCATCTCACCGGTCGCCACCTCATAATCAACGACCTGCGACGGCTGCGTGTACGAGGAGTACACGATACGCACCACCGGCGCGTCCCACTCCGGGTTGCCGCCGAGGCTCGCGGTGTAGAGCTCCTCAGAGAACTCAAGCTCGGTGAACTCGCCGAAGCCATTGCTTAGCGACGACACCGCCAACCGCGGAATCCCTCCCCGGCGATACCCCATGAACATGAAGTCGCGGTACGTATCGATGCCCTCGATACGCATCGAATCTGAGTGCTCCACCAGCACGTCCAAATCGCGCAGGGCCGGCAACTCACCGACCGGCGTGGTGGCCACACAGAAGTTCGGCCCGTGGGCGTTGTGGGTGATCACCCACTGCTCTTTACCGTCCACCACGCAGTAGTCCGGGTGGTACTCAATGCCGGACTCGCGCGGCCACAGCACCTCGAACTCACCGGTCGGATTGTCCAAATCCAGCACCCGGTACTCGGAGGTCAGCGAAGAGGACGTCACAATCATGAGGAACCGCTCGGCGCGGTCCGCCCCCACACCGACGCCGAATTTCTCGTCCGTCTCTTCGTAGATCAGCACGTCGTCCTCGGCCGGGGTGCCCACCTTGTGGCGCCAGACCTGGTGGGGGCGCCAAGCGTCGTCCACACGCACGTAGAACAGGTACTCTTCGCCGGCCCAGGTGGCGCCGTAGAAGATGTTGTCGAGGCGGTCGTCGAGAAGCTCGCCCGTCTCAAGGTTCTTGATGCGCAGCGTGAAGCGCTCGTCGCCTTCAGTGTCGTAGGAGTAGGCCAACAGACGACCGGTCGTGGCCACCGACGAGGCACCCAGCGAGAAGAAATCGTGGCCTTCTGCCAGTTCGTTGATGTCCAGCAGGACCTGCTCGTCCGCCATGTGGTCGTTGACCTCGGGCGGTGTCCACGGCTCGTCACGCGTCGGCACACGGCAGGAAATGCCGTAGTTCTTGCCCTCAATGGTGCGGCCGTAGTACCACCAGTCGCCCTGGCGCTGCGGCACGGACATGTCCGTTTCCTTGATGCGGGACTTGATCTCGGCGTAGATGTCGTCGACAAGCCCGGACCACGCGGCGGTCTTCGACTCCGTGTAGGCGTTTTCAGCTTCGAGGTAACTGATTACCTCGGGGCTTTCTTTGTCCCGCAGCCACTCGTAGTCGTCGACAAAGTCGCGGCCGTGGAACGATCGTGTAATCGGGTGCTTCGCAGCTTTCGGAGCATTCATGCCCAGAAAGCCTACGCGTGCTCCCCCGGCCATTCAGAGAAGCGTCGGCCACTCAGACGCTCGTACGCCTCGATGTAACGGTCGCGGGTGGCCTCCACCACGGATCCGGGCAGTTCAGGCGGCTGCACACCATCGGCTGGGTCCCAACCGGACTTCGAGCTTGTCAGCCAGTTGCGCACGTACTGCTTGTCAAAGCTCGGCTGGGTCGCACCCTCTTCGTAGCTGTCCGCCGGCCAGTAGCGGGAAGAATCCGGGGTGAGGACTTCGTCGGCAAGCACGAGCTCACCGTTTTCGTCCAAACCGAACTCAAACTTGGTGTCCGCGAGGATGATGCCCTTGGTCTCCGCGTACTCGGCGGCACGGGTGTAGACATCCAGCGTTGCTGCACGCAGGCGCTCAGCCAGACCAGAACCAACCTTGTTGGCCACGAACTCGAAGGTGACGTTCTCGTCGTGGTCCCCCTGCTCCGCCTTGGTCGCCGGGGTGAAAATCGGCTCAGGCAACTTCGATGCCTCAGTTAGGCCCTCCGGCAGTTTCACACCACAGACGCGGCCAGTGGCGTCGTATTCCTTCTTGCCAGAGCCGGTGAGGTAACCGCGGGCAACGCATTCGAACGGCACCATGTCGAGCTTCTTGACCACCATGGCGCGGCCGAGGACCTCTTCGGGAATGCGCTCGTCGTCAATCGGCCCCGCAAGATGGTTGGGGACATCGCCGAGCAGGTCGAAGAAGAACATCGACGTTGCGGTGAGGATACGCCCCTTGTCCGGAATGGCCGGCTCGAGCGAGAAATCGAACGCCGAAATACGGTCGGATGCCACCATCAGCAGCGTGTTGTCATCGACTTCGTAAATTTCGCGGACCTTGCCGCCGGCGAGATGGGCATAATCAGAAAGCTCTGGACGCATGCGCGTTAGTATATTCCCCGTGATCAAACGCGCGACTGCAGTCCTCCTCCCCCTCGTTTTGACTGCGTGCGGCACCCCTTCGGAGTTCGCCGGCAACATGCCAGCGTTTGAACCAACCCGCGACGGCACCACATTGTCGTTCGGCGACACCGCCCGCGTGGTCACCGAGGATGTGAGCTTCCACGTCCCCGTGCAGTGGGACATCACCGTCGATGCCCCCAAAACGCGGCGCGCCCCACGCAGCGCCGAGCAGGCAAACATGCTCGTGTGTTTCCCCGTCACGTTCACCCCGGTTGCGGTGGGTGAGTTCCCCGTGGACGTCACCGTCACGCTGCCGAAGCTCACGCCTATCGACGACACCCTCACCGCCAACACCGCCAACCCCGAATACTGCGGCGAAAGCACCCTCACCGGCTACACCCCGGACCTCACCGGGCCCCAGCACGGCTTCGTCGCCTCCTGGTCCGGCACCGCAGACCGGGGTGTAGTAGGCACCGGCGTCGAGGTCAGCACCCGCGACGCCACTGTGACCTTTACTTCCCCCTAGAGGATCTCGCCCGGGGTGTAGTTCGCAGCCTCCGGGTGCGCATCCACAACCTCTTGCACGCGTGCAAGCACACGATCCACCTGCGCCTCGGCAGCGCCGATGAACGCGTGGCGGTCCTCGAGCGCCTTGTCCAGTGCTGCCTTGTCCAACGGAAGGCGCTCGTCGTTAGCCAAACGCTCCACAAGGTTCTGCTCTGCGCCGCGCTCGCGCATGTCCAGCGCCATAGCGACGGCGTTTTCCTTGATCACCTCGTGTGCGGTCTCACGGCCGACGCCGGCGCGCACCGACGCCATGAGGATGCGGGTGGTGGCAAGGAACGGCAGGTAGCGGTCCAGCTCGCGGTTGATCATGGCCGGGAACGCGCCGAACTCGTCGAGCACGGTCAGCATGGTTTCCAGCTGGCCGTCAATGGCGAAGAACGCATCCGGCAGCGCCACGCGACGCACCACGGAGCAGAACACGTCGCCCTCGTTCCACTGCTGGCCAGCAAGGTCGCCAACCATGGTGAGGTAGCCACGCAGGATGACCTGGAAGCCGCCGACGCGCTCACAGGAGCGTGCGTTCATCTTGTGCGGCATCGCCGAGGAACCAACCTGGCCTTCCTTGAAGCCCTCCGTGACCGTCTCGTTGCCAGCCATGAGGCGGATCGTGGTGGCCAGCGACGACGGGCCTGCACCCAACTGCACCAGCGAGGACACCACGTCGAAGTCGAGCGAGCGCGGGTACACCTGACCCACCGAGTCAAAGACGCGGTCGAAGCCGAGACCTTCTGCGATGCCCTGCTCGAGCTGCGCCAGCTTGGCCTCGTCGCCACCCATGAGATCCAGCATGTCCTGCGCGGTACCCATCGGGCCCTTGATGCCGCGAAGTGGGAGCCGATCCAACAGTTCCTCAATGCGTTCGATGGCCACCAGGATCTCATCGGCAGCAGAGGCGAAACGCTTGCCCAGCGTGGTGGCCTGCGCCGCAACATTGTGGGAGCGTCCAGCCATGACCAGGGACTTGTACTCGCCAGCGCGGTTGCCCACCGCCTTGAGCAGCGCGACTGCCTTGTCGCGGGTCAGTTCCAGCGCCTTGCGCACCTGGAGCTGCTCCACATTTTCGGTCAGGTCGCGCGAGGTCATCCCCTTGTGGATCTCCTCGTGGCCCGCCAGCGCATTGAACTCCTCAATGCGTGCCTTCACGTCGTGGCGAGTGACCTTCTCGCGCTGCGCGATCGAGTCCAGGTCGACCTTGTCGATGACCTTCTCGTAGTCCTCGATAGCGCCCTCGGCGACCTCGACACCGAGTTCCTTTTGGGCCTTGAGCACTGCGATCCACAGTTGGCGCTCAAGGATGATCTTGTGCTCCGGAGCCCACAGGGTGGCCATCTCCGGGGAGGCGTAACGGTTGCTCAAAACATTGGAATTATTCGGTTTCACGGCATTTATCCTAGGGAAATAGCGCCTTCGATGGCGGGGCGAGCGATGTCTTTGCGGTAGAAGGACCCGGGCAGTTCGATGCCCTCAATGATGCGGTACGCGTTGTCCACGGCCTCCTTGAGCGTTGCGCCATTGCCGACGACGCCAAGCACACGGCCACCAGACGCCACATAATTGCCGTCCGCTTCCTTGGTGCCTGCGTGGAGGACCTTCGTCGGGTCATCGAGTGCGTCGCCGGTGATCACACCACCGGTCTTTGCGGCCTGCGGGTAGCCCTCGGCAGCCAGCACGACCATGGCAGCGAACCCGTCACGCCACTGCAGCGGCTCGATCTCACTCAAGCGACCTTGTGCGACAGCCAGCAGCACCTCCGCCAGCGGGGTCTCCAACAACGACAGCACGGCCTGGGTTTCCGGGTCACCGAAGCGGGCGTTGAACTCCACCACCGCCGGGCCTTCCGGCCCCCACGCGGCACCGATGTAGAGCAGGCCCTGGTACGGAATGCCACGGTTGACCATTTCGGTGGCCACGGGGCGGGCGATGTCGTCGACAAGCACCTGCACTCCGTACTCCGGCAACCACGGCAGCGGCGCGTACGCACCCATGCCACCGGTGTTCGGGCCTTCGTCGTTGTCGTAGGCGCGCTTGTGGTCCTGCGCCGGCAGCAGCGGCACGACCGTTTCGCCGTCGACGAGGCAGAACAGCGACACCTCCGGGCCTTCAAGGAAGGACTCGAACAGCACTGGGTTTCCAGCCTCAATGACAGCCTCTGCGTGCGCTTTGGCCTCGGCACGGTCCTCGGTGACCACAACGCCCTTGCCTCCAGCAAGGCCGTCGTCTTTGACCACGTAGCGCGGGCCGTACTCGTCAAGCGCTGCCTCGATGGTGTCGGCGGATTCCGCGCGGGTCGCCGTCGCCGTCTTCACACCAGCTGCCGCCATGACTTCCTTGGCAAACGCCTTCGAGCCCTCAAGCTGCGCGGCCGCCTTCGTTGGTCCGAAGACGGGGAAGCCGGCGTCGATCAACGCGTCGGCTGCACCCGCAACCAACGGCACCTCGGGACCAATGACGACGAGTTCCGCGTCGATCTCGCGGGCGAGCGACACAATATCTACTGGGGACGACACGTCGAGCGGACGCACCGTGGCCAGGCGGGACATACCCGCGTTACCCGGCGCGACAGTGAGCTCATTGCCGTGCATTGCATGGAGAAGGGCGTGTTCCCGGCCGCCCGAACCGATGACAAGGATGCGCATGCGATCCAACTTACCGGTAGCGTCGGAGACTATGAGCACTGTATTCAGCAAAATTATTGCAGGCGACATCCCGGGCCGAATTGTGTACCAGGACGACAAGGTCGCCGCATTCCTCACCATCGAACCGGTCGCGTACGGCCACACGCTGGTCGTTCCCATCGAAGAGATTGACAAGTGGACCGACATCCCGGCGGACCTGTGGGCGCACATGAATGAGGTGGCGCAGAAGGTCGGACGGGTTGTCGTCGATAAGTTTGATGCGCAGCGCGCGGGCTACCTCATCGCAGGATTCGAGGTCCCCCACGCCCACATCCACGTCTTCCCCGCCAACGACATGTCCGGCTACTCGCTGGCCAGCGCAATGCGTGCCGACGAAACCGACGCCGCCAAGATGGACGCCGCCGCCGACACCATCCGCGAAGGCATTAAGCAGCTGGAAGCGAAATAGTAAACGTCGAGCCCTCGCCCGGCGCCGTATCGACAACCACGGTGCCGCCGTGGGCCTCGATCAGCGACTTGGTAATCGCCAGCCCCAGACCCGAGCCTCCGCCCGAGCTGCGGTTGCGCGACGCATCCGCGCGGTAGAAGCGCTCGAAAATATGCTCGGCGTCCTTCTGTTCCATGCCGCAGCCATTATCCGCAATGTCGAGGACCACACGGTCCAGGTTGTGACGGATCGTGATGGTCACCTCTGCATCCGGACCCGCGTGCTTAAAGGCGTTAGTGACCAAGTTGACCACTACCTGGCGCAGCCGGCCGGGATCCCCCACCACGACAGGGACGTCTGGGGTGTCCTTGACCACGTCCACCACCCGCTCTGGGTAGGCGGCGTGCATCGAGTCCTTCACCGAAAGCGCAAGCTCGAGCACATCCACCTCCTGCTTCTCCAGGCGGGAACCCTCCGCACGGGTTAGCGCCAGCAGGTCCTCGACGAGCAGCTGCATACGCGCGGACTCTTCATCGATCTTGCTCAGCACCATTTGCGGGTCATCCACCATGCCCTTGCGGTACAGCTCGGTGTATCCGCGCACGCTGGTGAGCGGTGTACGCAGTTCGTGTGAAGCATCGCCAACGAAGCGGCGCATCTGCTCTTCCTGCGTTTTCGCATTTTCCAGCGATTCTTGCAAGCGGCTCACCATGGTGTTCATGGCAAACGACAGACTGCCCACTTCTGTCTCACGTGGCCAAGCGGGCACTCGCCTGTCGGTATCGCCTCCGGCGATCGCCAGAGCGGTGTTTTCCACAATCTTTAACGGAGCCAACGCACGTGCCACGAAGTAGTTACTTGCAATGCCAATGCCGACGAGCACCAGAGCCCCAACCAGCGCCTCAATCTGTGCCAGGGAGCGCAACATCCGGTACTCCGACTCCAGCGACTTCGCCACATACTGCACGGAACCGTCGGACTGCTCCGTGGCAATGGCACGCCAGCGCTTCACAGTCGTCGTATTTGGGTCGCTGAGATCAGAAGTGATCGTGACCAACTGTCCGAAGTCAGTCGTTTTGATCTGGCTCCAATCTGGCGAGTTGACCTCCCCCGGGCGCGACACCATCACGCCCCGGTCCGGGTACAGCCTGGATTGGGTGAACTCACTCGGCAGGTTCCAAGGGTTGAACTGCCACACCGGCCCCTGGTGCGCCCACGTATCCAAGCCTTCCCGCAGCTGGTCGTCTGCACGATCCAGCAGCAGGTTGCGCATGAGGAAGTAGATCAGCACGGAACTCAGTGTCGTACCGATCACGGAGATGACCATCACGGTGGTGACAAGTTGCCGCTTCAGTGGCTTCTTTGTCGGCCCCGTAAATAAGGAATACGCCATAACGTTGCGAAAGGCCTACTGGCGTGGGGTGCGCAGCACGTAACCGACACCACGGACCGTGTGGATCAGCGGCACATCGCCCGTGTCTACTTTGCGGCGCAGGTAGGAAATGTAGGACTCGACCACGTTGCCGTCGCCGCCGAAGTCGTAGTGCCACACGTTGTCCAGGATCTTCGCCTTGGACACGACCACCTCAGCGTTGAGCATGAGGTAGCGCAGCAGGTTGAACTCCGTCGGGGAGAGCTCGACGATCTCGCCGGCTTTGGTGACCTCGTGGGTGTCGTCGTTAAGCGTCAAGTCCGCATAACGCAGAGTGGAATCCTGGTTCGAATCGTCCACCACGTTGCCGCGCCGCAGGATCACACGCAGGCGCGTGATCACCTCTTCGAGCGAGAACGGCTTGGTCACGTAATCATCCGCGCCAATGGTCAGGCCGTGGATACGGTCCTCCACGGCATCCTTTGCTGTCAGGAACAGCACCGGACTGTCAAGTCCTTCAGCTCGTAGCTTGCTGAGCAGCTCAAAGCCGTCCATCTCCGGCATCATCACGTCCAGGATGTACGCATCCGGGCGGGAGGTGCGCGCCAGCTCGAGGGCTTCCGCACCAGAGTTGGCGGTCTCCACATCAAAACCCTGGAACTTCAGAGACACCGTCAACAGTTCGACGATGTTCGGCTCGTCATCAACAACCAGCACCTTGAGGTTCTGCGAGTCAGCCATGGTTTGTGTTCTCCTTAATTTTTGCGGCAATCATGCACTTGCCACGATTAAACAACACAACGCTGTACGTCGCCTGTGTACTTGCTGCCCAAGGTTGAGCAAGTCGATCTTTGTTCGCCAAAGAAAGTGCCCCCTCGCCGATACGTATCGACGAGGGGACCCACGAGCTGGAGACGAGACTTGAACTCGCAACCTACGCATTACAAGTGCGTTGCGCTACCGATTGCGCCACTCCAGCAACGCGCTAGATCTTACACATAGCCCGTGGTCGCGCGAAAACCGCCAAGCCGATAGTGTGGCCTGTGTGGAAAAGAGATTGTGGGGAAAGCTCAGAGGTTCGCGCCAACGCTTAGCGACGATCGACGCTGCCCGCACCTCTCCTCCCCCATCCGTCCTCGCCCCGATCAACCTGACCGACCCGACCGAGGTCGCCGCGGTGATGAACATCGCCGCCCGCATCGGCGAGATCCTCATCGCAAACGCAACAACATCTGCGGACGCGATCAAGCAGATCCACACCGTGTGTTCGTCGTACGGCCTGCACTATGTGCACGTGTCCATCACGGTGAACACGATTACGTTGAACACCATCATCGGCGTGGACCATCGCACCCCGGTCACCGTGTTCCGCGTGGTCACCATGATCAGCGAGAACTACCACAAACTGCAGGAAGTGGACCGCCTGATCCGCTCGATCCGCTCAGGTGCGACGCCTCCCGAGATGGCGGAGAAGATTCTCGACGAGATCGACAACGCCCCCATCCCTTACCGCAACACCCGCAACTTGGCCGGTTGGGCTGTGATGGGTTTCTTCGTCGCCATGCTGCTCGGCGGCGATTTGCTGCTCATGTTCTTCGGCGGCCTGACCGCGTTTCTCATCATGGGCTTTTCCAAGTTGCTCTCCCGTGGCGGGTTGCCCGGGTTTTTTCACAATGTGATTGGTGGGTTCGTCGCCACGCTGCCCGCTGCAATCGCCTATGACTTTTCCGCCTCGATCGGGCACACGATCAACCCCAGTCAGCTGATCGCAACAGGCATCATCGTCCTGCTTGCAGGTTTGACGCTGGTGCAATCGCTTCTCGACGGCGTCACCGGGTCCATGGTCAACGCCTCCGCCCGCTTCTTCCAAGCCATGTTGGGCACCGGCGGCATCGTCGCAGGCGTCGCCGCTGGCGTGCAGATTTCCGAGCTGGTCGGGATGCCACTGCCACCAGTCGAGGTGCTCCCAGCTGATGCGGCGTACAACAACGTGTGGCTGACCACCTTCGGTGGTGCGATGGCGGCAGCCTCGTTCGCGGTGTGTTGCTTTGCGGAACGAGCCGCTGTGCTGCTGTCCTTCGTCACCGCAGCGACAGGTTCGTTCATCTTCTACATCGTGCTCACCCCGCTCGGCGCTGGCCGACTGTTGGCTATCGCGGCGTGTGCGGTCGCCGTCGGTTTGGCCGGCGGTCTCATTTCCCGCCGCTTCTTGATCAACCCGGTGATCACTGCTGTCGCCGGCGTGACCCCGTTCCTGCCCGGTTCGTGGATCTACCGCGGCATGTACGCGCTGATGAACGAGCAGCTCCTGCTCGGCATGATGAACCTGCTGACCGCGATCGGCACCTGCCTCGCCCTAGCCGGCGGTGTGGTGTTCGGCGAGTGGCTGGCCCGCCGCATCCGTGCCCCACAGCTCTACGTGCCGTACGAGGCGTTTAGGCGCGCTGGCCGGCTGACTTTCCAGCAGATTCGTCGGGTACGGCGCCGTCGTTAAGCAGGTGGCGTAGAATGATGGGGCTTTAGCTGTCGTTCTTGCAAGGAGGAACCCCCAAGTGCCACCTAAGATCACCGATTCGCGCCCCACCGCCGAACAAACGCATGCCGTTGAGGAGCAAACTGCGTCGGGCGCCCGTCGGATCGTGGCCACTTACGCTGAGGACTTCCTGGACGGCGTAACGCTCATGTCCATGCTGGGTGTCACCCCGCAGGGCTTCGTGTACAAGCGCTACGTCGAGGACCTGGAGCAAGCAGCGGAAGAGGAAGCGCCGAAGAAGGCCACCAAGAAGAAGGCCACGAAGAAGAAGGCGTCCAAGAAGAAGGCCACCAAGAAGAAGGCGACGAAGAAAAAGTCCACCAAGAAGGCAGTGAAGAAGGCTGCCAAGAAGACTGCTAAAAAGTCGACGAAGAAGACCGCCAAGAAGGCCTAATGGGTAGCAACGAGTTCCTCGTCGTGGCCAACCGCCTGCCTGTAGACAAGGTGGGCGACCATTACGAGGTCTCCCCTGGCGGTTTAGTCGCAGCCCTCGCACCGGTACTGCGCTCCCGTGGGGGCTGCTGGGTGGGATGGCCTGGCGATACCAGCGCAGAACTCGAACCGTTTGAGTTCAACGGCATCTCGCTGGTCCCCGTGTGCTTGGATCAGGACGACTTCGAGGGCTTCTACGAGGGCTTTTCCAACTCCACGTTGTGGCCGCTGTACCACGACCTCATCGTCACCCCCGAGTACAGGCAGGAGTGGTGGGAGCGCTACGTCGCCGTCAACGAAAAGTTTGCGCGGGCGACCGCCAAAGCCGCTGGCAAAAACGCCACGGTGTGGGTGCAGGACTACCAGCTTCAGCTCGTACCGGGGATGCTGCGCGAACTACGCCCCGACTTAACCATCGGCTTCTTCCTGCACATCCCGTTCCCGGCTCCGGCGCTGTTCCAGCAGTTGCCGTGGCGCGACGAGATCCTCTCCGGCCTGTCCGGCTGCGACCTGATCGGTTTTCAGCGCACCACCGACGAAGAGAACTTCCGCCTGCTCACCACCGATATTCGTACTGGCACCTTCCCCATTTCTATTGATGCGGATGAGGTGCAGGCGGCGACGGAGTCGTCGATACGCACACTGCGCAATTCGCTCGGCAACCCGAAGCACGTGCTGCTGGGCGTGGATCGGATGGATTACACCAAGGGCATCCTGCAGCGACTGCTGGCGGTCGAGGAACTGCTGGAGGAAGGCGAACTCGACGATATTGCCGTGGTGCAGTTGGCTACGCCGTCGCGTGAACGCATCGAGCACTACCGCAAGACCCGTACGGAAGTTGAGCAGGCGATCGGGCGTATCAACGGCCGCTTCGGCCAGGTCGGCCGCCCGGTCGTGCACTACATCCACCGCGGCGTGCCCAAAAACAAGCTGGGCACCTTTTATGCGGCGGCCGACATCATGCTGGTTACGCCGTTCAAGGACGGCATGAACCTCGTGGCCAAGGAGTACGTCGCCGCACACCCGAAGGGCGACGGCGCGCTTGTGCTTTCCGAGTTCGCAGGCGCTGCAGTCGAACTCAACCAGGCGTACCTGTGCAACCCGTTCGACCTCGGGTCCGTCAAAGCCGCGATTATGGCCGCCACCGACCCTGACCCGGCACGCATGCGGGCGATGCACGACTGGGTCATGGAACACGACGTGACCCGCTGGGCGCAGGACTTCTTGGAGGCGTTGTGAAGCGCGCGCTGCTGCTCGCCCCGGTGATGCTGCTCGCGGCGTGTTCCAGCCCGCAGCAGTGGCACGTCGTTGGCGTGTACACCGCCCCAGAGGCGCCCGTCGCGCGCAATACCGGCGGCGCATCCGTCACCTTTTCGGGTTCGTCGTTTTCCGGCACCACCGGCTGCGCTGAAGTGTCCGGCGAGTTTGAAGGCGACGACACTGTGCGCCTCCACGACGTGACGGTCGGCGACCCGGGCGACTGCGCCGGTTGGGCCCGCCACATGCACGACCAGTTGGCGCCCCTGCTTCACGACGACACCGAGTTCACCGTCACCCGCCCAACCGATACCGACCTTGTACTCACCCTGCTCAGTGACGCCGTGGATGCCCCGGCCGTTAAACTGCGCACATGGTGATTGCTCAGGCCGAAACGTTGTTGGTATGCCTCGACTTCGACGGCACGCTTGCTGAACTCAACCCCGACCCCTACGCGGTCACAATGCATCCGGCGGCCGAGGACGCGATCCGTCGCCTTGCTGCGCTCCCCGGCACCGAGGTAGCCATCCTGTCCGGACGACACCTCGACGGTCTGCGCCAGGTCCTCCCTTCCGGCCTCAATGTCACCCTCGTCGGCTCCCACGGTGCCGAGCCCGGGCCCACGCTTGACGACGACTCCCGCGCCCACCTCGACGACATCGAACGCCAACTGCGCGACATTGCGATTCCCCCCGCATATGTGGAGGTGAAGCCGTATCAAAGGGTGTTGCACGTGGCGCCGGTCGCGGATAAGCAAGCGGCCCAGGACATGCTCGACGCCGCCGCTGCCCTGCCCGCCCGAAAGATCACACTGGGACACAATGTGGTGGAGTTTTCGGCCGTGGATATCACGAAGGGCACCTGGCTCGCCGAATACAAGCGCGACTTCGCGGCCACCGTGTTCGCGGGTGACGACGACACCGACGAAACCGCCATCGCCGCCCTCGGCCCCACCGACCTGGCGGTAAAGGTCGGCGACAAACCCTCGCTGGCGTCGCGTCGCGTCGCAGGTGTTGACGCCATGGCTGAGCTCTTGGCGGAACTCGCCGACGAAAGGGAAGCATGGAACGCCTCTCGCTAGAGCACCAAGGCCGCACTCGCACCTGGACCGCCGTCGAAGGCGACCCCGACACGCTCCTGCTGGTGCTGCACGGCTCGCGCCAATCCGGCAACGTGATGCGCAACTTCACCGACCGAACCTTTGAAACCCTCGGCGCGACCGTGGCCTACCCGGACGGTGTGGAGCACCACTTCAACGACCTGCGCACCGGTTTCAACGAGTCCGCACGCCGCCTGAACATCGACGACGTCGGATTCCTACGGAAGGTCATCGCACACCACGCCCCGCGTCGCGTGATCGGCATCGGCTTTTCCAACGGCGGCCAAATGGTCATGCGCCTCCTTTTCGACGCCCCCGGCCTCCTCGACGGCGCCGCCACCTTCGGCGCCTCCATGCCCGTCGAATCCAACACGTGTGTTGGCACTTCCGATTATCAGCCCACCCCGCTCGTTTCCGTCCAAGGCACCGCCGACCCGCTCGTCCCCTACAACGGCGGCGAAGCCGGGATCGGCGGCAACAACCGTGGCCAGACCCGTTCCGCAATCAACTCTGCGCAGTTCTTTGCGGAACTCAACTCGTGTGAGTGGCGGGGGTCGTCGACAAGCGGTGCCCTGCGTATCGACGACTGGCACGGCCCCGCCCCCGTCCGCCTCATCACCATCGACGGCTTCGGCCACATGGTGCCGGTAGCCAAAACGCTCGACGCGCGGCTTGGGCCCGGCACCGACGAGATCACCGGCGGTGAGGTTATTCAGCGATTCTTCTTTGACGAGCGAACTCGCTAAGCACCACGCCCGCCGCCACCGACGCGTTGAGGGACTCCACCCAATCCGTCATCGGCACCGACATGATCACGTCGCAGTTCTCGCGCACCAGGCGGGAAATACCCTTCCCCTCGGAGCCAACCACGATCACTACCGGGCCCGTGGCCTGGTCAAACGTGTCCAGGGTGTGCTCGCCGCCCGCATCCAGGCCGACGACCGTGTAGCCGTTGTCCTGGAACTTCTTCACCGTGCGAGTCACGTTGGTCACGCGCGCCACCGGCAACTGCGCCGCCGTACCCGCCGACGTCCGCCACGCCACACCCGTGACCTGCGCCGAACGCCGTTCCGGGATGATCACGCCGTTACCACCGAACGCCGCAGTCGAACGAATCACCGCACCAAGATTGCGCGGATCCGTAATGTTGTCCAGCACCACAAACATGCCGGGGCCATCCACCGACTCCAGCAGGTCATCCAGGTCCGCGTACTTGTACGGCTGGATCTTCAACCCAATGCCCTGGTGTAGGCCGTTACCGGTCATCGCATCCAACTGCTGACGCGGCACTTCCTGCACCGGAATGTTCTTGCTGTTCGCCAGCGCAACGGCCTCGCTCAGACGATCATCGTGGCCGGTGCCCTGCGCGACGAACAACGCCTCCGACGGCACCTTCGCCTTCAGACACTCAATGACCGGGTTGCGGCCCACCACCAGATCCGCCACCTCACGATCGTGCCGGCCCTGCGCGCGGCGCTTCTGCTCCAACTTGCGCTTATGCGCCGCGTGGTAGACGCGATCCTCAGCCTTCGGCGTCGCACCTTTGCCCTTCAGGCCACGGCGACGCTGCCCGCCAGAGCCCTTCGTTGGGCCCTTCTTGTTCTTCTTCTGTACGTCACGACGCTGATACGGTTTCGCCATCGTCTACTCCTTTACCTGCCACTGCGGCCCCTCGGCCGTGTCGGTCACTTCAATTCCCGCACGCGCCAACCGGTCGCGCACCTCGTCCGCCGTGGCCCAATCCTTCTCCGCACGCGCGGTCGCACGGCGTTCCAGTTCAGCTTCCACCAGCACGTCTAATGCCTTGCTATTGCCATTGCTTGACGACGACGGCCACGCCCCCGGATCAACACCCAACACCGCCGCCATCGCACGCACCTGCGCCGCGATCGGGGCCGGATCGGCTGCCTTATTGCCCTCGCGCACAAGGTTGTGGATTTCTGCGAGGGCTTTCGGGACGGCGAAGTCGTCGTTAAGCGCCTGCTCAAATGCCTCAGTCCACGTCGACGGCTCCGGCATACCAGCGCGCTTCACAAACTCCTCAATGCGCCTAAAGCCGGCCGCAGCTTCCTTGAGCGCCTCCGGCGAATACTCCAACACGCTGCGGTAATGCGCCGACCCGAGGTAGTAACGCAACTCCACCGGGCGCACCTCCTCCAGCATGTTGTCGATGGACAGCACATTGCCCAGGCTCTTCGACATCTTCTCGCCAGCCATGGTCACCCAGTGGTTGTGCATCCAGTACTGCGCGAAATCATCGCCCGCCGCATGCGACTGCGCCTGCTCGTTCTCGTGGTGCGGGAACTGCAGGTCAAGGCCACCACCGTGGATGTCAAACGTGCCACCCAGGTACCACGTGGACATCGCCGAGCACTCCAAGTGCCACCCCGGACGCCCATCGCCCCACGGGGTCGGCCAACTCGGCTCACCCGGCTTCGCCGCCTTCCACAACGCGAAATCACGTGCGCCACGCTTGCCCGCGTTCGACGTCTCCCCCTGCTCCATCTCCTCAACCTTGTTGCCGGAAATCGAGCCGTAATCGCCGCCCGCCTTCACCCAAGCGTCGACGTCGAAGTACACCGAACCGTCCGCTGCATAGGCGTAGCCGTTATCAATCAGGCGCTGCATGTAATCGACCATCTGCGTCACATGCCCAGTCGCCCGCGGCTCCACCGACGGCGGCAACACACCAAGCGTGTCGTACGCGCGCGTGAACTCACGCTCGTACGTGGACACCCACTCCCACCAGGGGCGATTGCGCTCGTCTGCCTTGGCGAGAATCTTGTCGTCAATATCCGTAACGTTGCGCACAAACGCGACGTCGTTGCCCTTCGCCGCAAACCAGCGACGAACAATATCAAACGCAACACCCGAACGCAGGTGGCCAATATGCGGCTTCGCCTGCGGAGTGGCGCCACACAGATAAATCGAAACGTGGCTAGGATTCACCGGCTCGAAGTCTCGCAGCGTGCGGGTCTTGGTGTCGAAAATACGTTGATTCACGCCGTTTATCCTACGTTGCCGTTCAATTCCACCAACGCAGTGGCAATCGCCGCCCGGCCCTCACCCGAACCAGTGAACCCCATGTGGTCCGTCGTCGTCGCCGACACCGATACCGGGGCCCCCAGGGCCTCAGAGAGGACCCTTTCCGCTTCCTCCCGCACCGGGCCCATCTTCGGGGTCTGCCCAATCATTTGTGCAGAAACATTGACGACGGTGTGGCCGTGGTCGTCGACAAGCGCACGGAGCTCCTCGAGCAACTGCACCCCTCGGACCCCGTCATACTCCGGGCGGCCGACCCCGACGAACGAGCCGAGATCCCCAAGGCCCGCCGCCGACAGCACCGCGTCCACGATCGCGTGGCTGACAACATCGCCATCTGAATGACCTTCGCAACCATCCTGGCCCTCGTGCAGAATTCCGGCGATCCAGCACTCCTTCCCGGCCTGGATCTGATGGGCATCGAAGGCAGTACCAACTCGCAGATTCGTCATGGACTGAACACTACCGACTCCGGGGACGCCGAGTCGCATTCTTCGAAGCCCTCGCGCTCCAGTTCGAGGTCGCGCAGGTGTCTCTTCAGCGAGGCGAGGAGTTCCGGCGTAATCTCCGGCATCTTCTCCGGCGCATACTCGAACTTGCGGCCAAACTTATCCTCCAGCGTGGTGATCGTTTCCACGCAGGCTTCCCAGTCGTAGTCCTTTTCGTACTGCTCCACCGCCGAGTGACACCGGGCGTTGAACTCCGCACTGTCGCGGCGCCGCTTCCGACGCTGTTCCAGAGTGGACTTCCACCGCGGGTTTTCACCTTCGGCGAGATACTCGACGATCAAGCCGTCGGGTTCGCTGACCTGGAAGGTGCCGTCATCGAAAAGCCAGACGACTTCGCCCGTGACGTGATCGACCACATAGGTAGCGCGGCGGTCCGTCTTGATGTTGTGGTGACGCTGGCACAGACAGAACAGGTTCGACGGCGTCGTTTTGCCGCCGTTGCCGTAGGGAATGCGGTGGTCGAGCTGGCAGCGCCTCGCGGCAACGTTGCAACCCGGCCAACGGCAGGTACCGTCGCGGGTTTGCACGAACGCCTTCATTGCTTCGGTGGGCACATAGGCGTCGGTCTCGGCATGTTCAGCCTCGTCGAGGTCGATGACCTTCACCTTGGCGGTTTCTTTGAGCGCGTCGATGATTTCCGTGCCGTCTGCCCCCGACCAGCCGAAGCCGGGAACGAAGTAGCCGGCGCCTGGGGTCTTCGGCGAAAACACGTGCAGCACCAACTGAATCGACGAGTGCTGCTGGCCGGTGAGGATCATCTGCAGTGCATCGTCACGACTGAGCTTGTGTTCCTTCGCGACGGCACCGACATACATATCCATCAGACCAATCGTTGCCGAGTCGCCAGAGATATTCAGACCGGCGTCCCCGTCGTCTTGGCCATAGAACACGCCTTGGCAGGTGCCGAATGGCGCATCTTTTGCTTTCTTGCGAGCTTTCGTTTTCTTCGGGCTTGGTGCCAACTTCGCATCAACCTGCTTGATCCGGTCCCGCAGGCGGCGCTTTAGCGACGTCGCCGATGGCAACTCCATCCCGGCGGAACGCGGCGTGAACACCTTGACTAGGTAGTCGTCGAACTCAGCCAACACTTCGGGCGTGGCGAGATCGTTCAACCGGTTTAGCACGGTCTCGATTGCGCTAAGGCGCGTGATATCTAGCCGTCGCATATCAGCCTGCATTTGGCGTAGTTTCGGCAGGTCTGCCAAGACGCTATACCCAAGAATTCCGCTTTCAGCCCAGCTCACGGTACGGCCGGCGGCGCTTGCGATGCGCTGGCTTACCAGTTCGAAGTCGTCGATAATCGCACCGGGCTCAGCGTAAGCGTGAAAGATACTGTATTCCGCGTCTCGCATCGCTTGACCTGCGACGCTAATCTGGTCATCCTGACGTTCTGTTGCGAAGTATCCGGTAGACATTGTCCCCCCTTTCGATCTTTCAATCGAACATACATGCCACCACCGCGACAATGCAAGGGTTTTTCGAAACTTTTTAGATAATTCGTTCGAACGCCCTAGCTAGTTGCCGGGGATCTCGAACACGGTCGGCTCGGCCTCATCGGTAATGCTTTTCGCCAGGCGAAGATCGATCGGGGTGGTAATCTTGAACGCCATCGGATCGCCCTGAACTGTGGTGACGGGGGCGCCGTACCACTCCATCAGGGACGCGTCATCAGTTGCCACGAACTCGGGCGACTGCTCAAGGTAAGCACGGTTGGCGGCACGCAATTGGCGCAGGTCAAAGCCTTGCGGTGTCTGTGCGGCCCGCAAACGGCCGCGGTCCAGCGTCGCCTCCACCGCATTCACCGCACCCCCACTGACCTGTTTAATGGTGTCCGCGACAGGTACAACCGGCACCACCGCGGGCGCGCCATCGAGCACGGCACGGGCCACGCGGGCAATCATGCCGGGAGGGGTGAGGGCGCGGGCGGCGTCGTGGACGAGCACGCAGGCGTCGTCAAGCGAAATTGCTTCGAGCGCTGCGTAGATGGAGTCCGCGCGCTCCGCACCGCCATGCACAAACTGCACGTCGTGCCCCCGCAGGCACTGACGGGCGTGCTCCTCCATGGCAGGGCTGATGACGACGAGAATCTGGTCCACAATCTCGGAGGTTTCCATCGCGGTGACGGAACGCTCCAAAAGCGTGCGCCCGCGCAACGGGACGTACGCCTTTGGCACCTCAGCGCCCAGCCGGGTGCCCTGACCTGCTGCGGCAACAACCGCTACAACACGGCGGTCCAAGGGCTCGTCTTACTCGTCGTCGAAAGAAAGCTCGTCGAGGTCAACATCATCTTCGGCGTCAACATCGCCCGGCGCCTCGGAGATACCGGCCTTGACCTGCTCGTCGATGATCTTCTGGATCTCGGCTTCCATCTCCTCGACCTTCTTCTCATCGACAGGCTCTGCAAGCGCGAGCTCGCCGACGAGAATCTGGCGAGCTTTGCCAAGCATGCGCTTCTCACCAGCAGAAAGACCCTTGCCCTGGTCACGGCGCCACAGGTCACGTACAACCTCGGCCACCTTATTAATGTCGCCGGAGGCAAGGCGCTCCTGGTTCGCCTTGTAGCGACGAGACCAGTTGCCAGCCTCCTCAACATCCGTCTCACGCAGCACGGAGAACACCTTCTGCAGGCCCTCCTCGTTGACTACGTCACGCACACCGACAAGCTCGGAGTTCTTTACGGGCACGCGAACCTCAAGGTCTGAGTGGAGAATCTGCAGCACCAAGAAGTCCAGCTTCTCGCCGCGCATCTCACGCTCTTCGATGTCGGCGATACGCGCCGCGCCGTGGTGCGGGTAAACGACCACTTCTCCGACCTTGAATTCCATAAACGCTCCTTGGTGCTCCCGGCGAAGTTTTGACCCCACAACCCTACCACCGCCTTCAAAGCTCCGAATAGGGGATAAAATGGGAAAAGTTGCTGTCTAGGCGCTAAAGTATTCCAGAGAATAACCTTCGAAACCGTTTGACTATGGAGGACCCCACGTGAAGTCCCTGAAGCAGGTAGCCGTTATCGCTGCCGCTGGCTGCGCATCCTTGGCCCTTGTTGGCTGCTCCGCTGGCCAGATTACTCAGACCTCGAACCAGGTCGCTGCTGTGGATGGTGCCAGCGCCGCAACCGAGAACGGCGAAGTTGCTGTGCAGGATGTCACCGTCGTCTTGGCTGAGGACGGCAAGGCTGCCCTCAAGTTCACCGCGACGAACCAGGACACCTCCATGACGGATCACACGTTGAAGTCCGTCACCGCTGGTGGCAACACCGTCAAGATCGCAAACAACAACACGATTAAGTACAACTGCGTGTTGGTTGCTGATTCCGCCGAGGGCCTCGAGCGCCTGCCGCAGGATGACGCGAACTGCATCAGCTACACCGCTACCTCGCTGGCTAACGACGATTTCGCGTACGGCGGCAACGTCCCGGTCACGTTCAACTTTGACACCGGCTCCATCGACGTTGTGGCTACCGTGTCTGCACCGCACCTCGTTTCGGGCCAGGTTGACCGCGAGACTGGCGCGAAGCACTAAGAGCTTTTCGCTTATCGACGAACACATGCCGCTGGGTTAACCAGCGGCCTTTACGTTTTCGAACACTTTTCGAACACTTGCAGGCTCCGTGTCGTGTGCGTGTTATACGGTGTCGCACATGGCTAAGAAACCTCGCGTGATCCACACGTGCTCCGAATGCGGCTACTCTTCCCCGAAGTGGCTCGGCCGCTGCCCTGAGTGCGGGTCGTGGGGCACGTTGCAAGAAGAAGCGCCGGCTGCGGTTTCCGCAGGTTCGGTAAAGACGTCCGCGCTGACACCAACGTCGCCCGCAACCCCGATTACGAAGGTGAACGCGACTGCGACGCGCACGTTGCCCTCTGGCATCCGGGAACTCGACCGGGTGTTGGGTTCCGGTGTCGTGCCGGGGTCGGTGGTGCTGATGGCCGGTGAGCCGGGCGTGGGTAAATCGACGCTGTTGCTTGAGGTGGCATCCCGGTGGGCGGCGATGGATGGCCGCAAGGCGCTATACGTGACTGCTGAGGAATCTGCAGGCCAGGTCCGTGCCCGTGCTGAGCGCACCGATGCGCTGAAAGACACGCTGTACTTGGCGGCGGAGTCGAACCTCGACGTGGTGTTTGGCCACGTCCAGCAGGTCAACCCCTCGCTGCTCATTGTGGATTCGGTGCAGACTATGCACGCCGCGGGTGTGGAGGGTGTTGCGGGTGGGGTGGCACAGTCCCGCGCAGTAACGGCTGCGCTGACCACACTGGCGAAGACGACGAACCTGCCGATCATCCTGGTGGGGCATGTGACTAAGGACGGCAACGTGGCCGGCCCGCGCGTGCTCGAGCACCTGGTGGATGTGGTGTTGAACTTTGAGGGTGACAGGCAGTCGTCGTTACGCATGCTGCGTGGCATGAAGAATCGCTTCGGGGCAACGGACGAGGTGGGGTGCTTCGAGCAGACCGCTGGTGGCATCCGGGAGGTACCGGACCCATCGGGGCTGTTCCTCTCTCACCGCGGGAAGACTCCGGACGGTTCTGCGGTCACGGTGGCGATGGATGGCGTCCGGCCGATGCTGGCGGAAGTCCAGGCACTTACCGTCGATCCGGTGAATAAGAGCCCGCGACGCGTGGTCACGGGCTTGGATTTCAACAGGGTGCCGATGGTGCTCGCTGTCCTGCAGGCACGCTGCGGGCAGCGCACGAATGACAAGGACGCGTACGTAGCAACCGTTGGCGGTGTGAAGATCACCGAAACAGCAACGGATCTTGCGGTCGCGCTGGCTACATGGTCGAGCCTGCACGAAACACCGCTGCCGCCGAAGACTGTGGTCATCGGCGAAGTGGGCCTCGCGGGTGAACTACGAAGGGTGCCTAACCTCGGACGCCGCCTGCAGGAGGCGGCGAGGTTGGGATACGAAAACGCGATCGTGCCCAGCGGAGAACTCGAACCGGTCGAGGGAATGCGGGTCAGTCAGGTCTCTACGCTCGGGGAGGCGATCGCGCTGTTAGCTAAGTAACTACAAGAAACTAGGTGATGTTGAAGGGGGCTGCTTCCGAAGCATTGTCGCCGATGACCGTGTGCAGGAAGTAGGACCCCGGCTCGATCGCGGGACGGTCATCACACTTACCCGGCTGAGATACGGTGCCGGACCAGCGAGCCTGGTAGCCCTGCTTCTCCCCCGCCTTGTAGGTCTGGGTGCCGGACACGACGGGCTGGTAGCAGTCGGTGTCTGCCCACATGCGCTCGTTGGTACGCATGTCGTACACCTCGAAGCGCAGGATGTTCTCGTCAAGGTCGATGACGCAGTCGGTGTCGGTCGGGTTTTCCACTTCCATGTAGAACACCGGCTCGGTGCCTGCGGCGTAGGACGGCTGGTTCGGCAACGCCTTGATCCGTAGGTCCTTGAGTTCGCATGCGCCAGTGCGGGCCGGTGCGGCCTCAACACTGGAGGAAGGTTCCTCCGACGGGGATGCGGACGCAGTCTCAGACGTAGATTCCTCAGGCGCGGCGACGGTCGGCTCGGTAGCCACGGTCGGGTTCACGGTTTGCTCGGTGGAGGTTTCGGTTGCCCCATCCGATCCGGATCCGCCGCTGCGGGCCATGGCGGAAAGCGCCCAGACCAGCAACGCCACAACCACGAGGAGGATGACGAGGGCCGCGACGCGGCGACGCATGTAGATCTCCGGGGGCAATGGGCGCTGGTTCGACATGCTTATAACTTAATCGCCGAAGTTTTCGTAGGTGGTCTCGACACGGCCGTCCGAAAGACGGTAACGCGCGCCAACCACACCGATGCTGCGCTTGCTCAAGCCAGCAACGACGGCGGGGATGCGGGCGACCAAGTGCTCGGCGCCGTGGCGGGCGTGGGCTTGCTCGACCTGTTCGCCGCGCTTTTCGGCCTCGACGATGGATGGGGCGATCTTCTCGACGAACAGGCGGGTCAGGCCGTGCGGGATCTCGCCGGACTCGAACGCCTGGACTGCGGAGCCGACAGCGCCGCACTTTTCGTGGGAGAGGAACAGCACGAGGTCTACTCCGAGGCCGTCGACGGCGAACTCCACGGATGCGGAGACAGCGGAGTCGACGCAGCCGCCGGCGGTGCGGATGACGAAGATGTCGCCGAAGCCGGCGTCGAAAAGCAGCTCGACGGGCACGCGCGAGTCAGAACAACCGATGACACATACGGCTGGGTTCTGGCCGGAGGTGAGCTGCTGGAGTGTTTCGGCGTCGCGGTGCGGGGCGACGGTGTTGCCGGTGGCGAATCGCTCGTTGCCTGCGCGAAGCAGGTCCCACACTTCGCGCGGGGAGGTAGCGGCCTGGAGCTCTGTTGCATTAGTCATACCGGCTATTGTGGCACGCATTGTGCAGAATATTCGCCCAAATCAGATAGTTGATTGGTATCGCGCCAACGCACGGGATTTGCCGTGGCGCAAACCGGGTACGTCACCGTGGGGTGTGCTGATCAGCGAGGTTATGAGCCACCAAACCCAGGTGGAGCGCGTTGCCCCCATTTGGTTGAAGTGGATTGAGCGCTGGCCGACTCCGCACGATTTTGCGCAGGCGCGTATCGACGACATCCTGCGCGCCTGGGCCAACCTCGGCTACCCACGGCGGGCGTTGAGGTTGCGGGAGTGCGCGCAGGTGATCGTCGACAAGCATGGCGGCGTTGTGCCGGACGATGTGGACGCGCTGCTGGCACTGCCTGGCATTGGGGACTACACGGCGCGGGCGGTGGCGTGTTTCGCCTACGGGAAGAACGTGCCGGTTGTTGACACGAATGTGCGTCGCGTGGTGGCGCGTGTGGAGCGCGGCCAGGCGCTGGGGGTGCCGGGGAAGAAGGAAATCCAGGAGGTTGCGCACCTGCTTCCGGAGGACAACGGTCCCGAGTTTTCGGTCGGGCTCATGGAGCTTGGTGCGCTGGTGTGCACCGCGAAGGCACCGAAGTGCGATGCGTGCCCGGTTGCGCAGGATTGTGCCTGGTTGGCGGCGGGCAGGCCGGCACCTGAGGAGGGGCAGCGGCGGCCGTCGCAACGTTTTGAGGGCACGGATAGGCAGGTGCGTGGCAAGATTATGAAGGTGCTGCGCGAGGCAGATTCGCCGGTTGAGCAGGCGATTATCGATGCCGTCTGGCCCGACGACGCGCAACGCTCACGCGCACTGTTCTCACTGTTGGAGGACGGCCTCGCTGAACAAGATGAGCGCGGTTACTTCCACTTACCGCGGTAGGTCAGCCCACCCGGCAGCTTGACCCATACGCCGCCGCGGGAGTTGATGGTCACTGGCCCGACGCGTTTGGAGGCGGAAACGCCCGAACCGGAGTAATTCAGCCAGCTGTCCTTGCTGAGCTTCTGGCGCTTACGAAACTGGAATCCCATAGCCGGCAGTTTACACTGCTGTACATGCAAAAACGTTGGTGCTCCCTGCTCATTCCGGTGTTATTGGCCCCATCCGCGCAGGCTGCGGACCTGAGCGCGGAGTCGTTGTCGTCGCTGTCGTCGGTGGGGTCGTCGACACTCGAGGTGGTACGCGACGCGTCGTCGTTGTCGTCGCTTCCGGAGTCATCGTGGAAACCACTGGCCGGCGCACCAGGTAGCGAGGCGGGCTCGCTTGACGCGGTGAAGCGGGTGCCAGGGTCGACCGGCCAGCGCATCCGCTACACCACCACGAATGACAAGGGCGAGAAGGTCGCGGTGACTGGGGCGTTTTACAAGCATCGCCGCGCGAAGGGACTCATCGCGCTCGCACCGGGCACGCGTGGTCTGGGTGATCAGTGCGCGCCATCGGCAGGCTCGTCCATGCTGGTGCGCATCGAAGACGGCACCGTGAACATTAACTATGAGGCGCCCCTGGTACAGAAGCTGCTGGATGCCGGCTATTCCGTGGTGGTCACCGACTACATCGGGTTGGGCACCGATGGGTTGCACACCTACTTGAACAGGGTGGATCAGGGGCATGCGCTTATCGACGCCGCCCGCGCCGTTGCAAAACCAAACCAAAAAGTGGGCTTCTGGGGCTACTCCCAAGGCGGTGGCGCTGCCGCGGCCGCTGCGGAACTCGTCGCCGACTACGCCCCCGAACTCAACGTGATGGGAACGTTCTCCGGTGCTCCGCCAGCCGACCCGCTGGGTGTGCTGGAGCAAGGTACCGCCCCGATGCTCACCGCCGTGGCCGGTTTTGCCGCTGCGAGCTACTCCGAAAGCTACCCGGAATTCGGCGAGGCCTTGCAGGAACACCTCACCGACGAAGGCAAAGTTTGGCTCGAAGGACTGAAAAACTCGTGCGTGGTCGACGCCTCGTTGTCTGCGCCGGCCGACCCTTCCACACTGTTCACCGCAGGCAACTCGTTCGCTGAAGTGGTGCACTCGGATGAGCGGCTGGCGAAGTATCTGGAACTGAACAAAATGGGCACCGTCGCGCCGTCTGCGCCGATCATGGTGATGACGAATGCCGACGACGACCTCGTTCCGGAGCCGCAAGCCACCCAACTGGCAGAGGACTATTGCGCCGTCGGTGCGCAGGTGGAGTACCGCCGCGTGGTGGTGCCGGGTTCCCCGACGCAACCATTGTCTTCGGGGCGTCTGCAGTTGACGCCACGCGTTCCTGGTTCGGGCCATGCCGCTCCCCTGCTTTTGCAGGCCGATAATGCGATTGCGTGGATGGATGATCGTTTCGCCGAACAGCCTATGAAACGGGTGTGCCCCTCCGACCACCCTGCATATGAGGTGGTGGAGGGGCTCAACGCGGTGGAGATCACCGCGTTAGTCCTGGGCATCCTTGGCGTGCTCGGTGCCGCAGCCGCCTGGTGGGGTTACACCGGCTCGGGGCCGTTGTCTTCCTTGCCCTCGTTGCCCTTCTGATCGTCTGCGGTGTCGCGCTCATCCGGGAACTCGGAGGCTTCGGACTCCGGCTGGGTGCGCTCCGGCTCGATGTCGCGGACCTCTTCTTCCAGCTCGACGTCGAAGGCCTCCGCTGGCAGCGGGCGTGGACGTGGGGTGAAGGTGAAGGTCGCATCCGGGGCGGCCTTGCCACGATCCTTGCGGGCCGTCTCCACGTCGCCGTCCCAGCCCTCGACGTCCACGGTGATGATCTCGCCGGCACCGATCTCGCCGAAGAGGATCTTCTCGGACAGGATGTCCTCGATCTCGCGCTGGATGGTGCGACGCAGCGGACGTGCACCCAGCACGGGGTCGAAACCACGGACTGCAAGCAGGTTCTTGGCGTTCTCGGTGAGCTCGATGCCCATGTCCTGCGCGGCCAGGTTCTTGTCCACTCGAGCGATGAGCAGGTCCACCATCTGGACAATCTCTTCCTGGGAGAGCTGCTTGAACACGACGATCTCGTCGATACGGTTCAGGAACTCCGGGCGGAAGTGCTTCTTCAGCTCGTCGTGGACCTTACCCTTCATGCGCTCGTACTGCGCCTCGGAATCCGCGGCGGTGTCCCCGGTGAAGCCCAGGCCGACCGGCTTGGAGATGTCGGAGGTACCCAGGTTCGAGGTGAAGATCAGCACCGTGTTCTTGAAGTCCACGTTGCGGCCCTGGCCGTCGGTGACGTGGCCTTCTTCCAGCACCTGCAGGAGGGTGTTGTAGATCTCCTTGTGGGCCTTCTCGATCTCGTCGAAAAGCACGACCGAGAACGGCTTGCGGCGCACCTTCTCGGTGAGCTGGCCGCCCTCTTCGTAGCCGACGTATCCCGGAGGGGCACCGAAGAGACGCGACGCCGTGAAGCGATCGTGGAACTCGCCCATGTCCACCTGGATCAAGGAGTCGTCGTCGCCGAAGAGGAACTCTGCAAGCGCCTTCGACAGCTCCGTCTTACCCACACCGGACGGGCCAGCGAAGATGAACGAACCGGACGGACGGTTCGGATCCTTCAGACCTGCGCGGGTGCGGCGGATGGAACGGGACACAGCCTTAACAGCCTCGTCCTGGCCGATGATGCGCTTGTGCAGCTCGCCTTCCATGTTGAGCAGGCGCTTCGACTCGCTCTCGGTGAGCTTGAACACCGGGATGCCGGTCCAGTTGGCCAGCACGTCAGCGATCTGCTCCTCGCCAACCTCGGCGATGTCCTCGAGGTCGTCCGAGCGCCACTTCTTCTCCTTCGCGGCGCGCTCCTCGGTGAGCTTGCGCTCCGTTTCGCGCAGGCTGGCTGCCTTCTCAAAGTCCTGGGCGTCGATCGCCGCTTCCTTTTCCTTGCGGACCTCAGCGATGCGGTCGTCGACCTCACGCAGGGAATCCGGGGCGGTCATGCGCTTGATGCGCATGCGGGCGCCGGCCTCGTCGAGAAGATCGACTGCCTTATCCGGCAGGAAACGATCGTTGATGTAGCGATCCGACAGGTTCGCTGCAGCCTTGAGTGCATCGTCGGTGTAGGACACGCGGTGGTGCGCCTCGTAGCGGTCGCGCAGACCCTTGAGGATCTGGATGGTGTCCTCGATGCTCGGCTCGTCCACCTGCACCGGCTGGAAACGACGCTCAAGAGCGGCGTCCTTCTCAATGTGCTTGCGGTATTCGTCCAGCGTGGTTGCGCCGATGGTCTGGAGCTCGCCACGAGCCAGCTTCGGCTTCAGCAGCGAAGCAGCGTCGATCGCACCTTCGGCGGCACCGGCGCCGACGAGGGTGTGGATCTCGTCGATAAACAGGATGATGTCGCCGCGCTGGTTGATCTCCTTGAGCACCTTCTTCAGGCGCTCCTCGAAGTCACCGCGGTAACGCGAACCTGCAACCAGGGAGCCCAGGTCCAGCGAGTAAACCTGCTTGTCCTTCAGGGTCTCCGGGACGTTGCCGTTCGCAATGTCGAGCGCCAAGCCCTCCACGACCGCGGTCTTACCGACGCCCGGCTCACCGATGAGCACCGGGTTGTTCTTGGTACGGCGCGACAGGACCTGCATGACGCGCTCGATTTCCTTGTCACGGCCCACAACCGGGTCGAGCTTGCCTTCCTTGGCAGCTGCGGTGAGGTTACGGCCGAACTGGTCGAGTACGAGCGAGTTGGAACGCTCGCCGCCCTGCGGGCCGCCACCACCTGCACGGTTGCCACCAGCACCCGCACCTGCGAAGCCCGGGCCGCCGCCCTGCTGCGGGGACTCCGGATTCTGCGCCTCGCCGCCCTCGTAACCAGACAGCAACTGGATAACCTGCTGGCGCACACGCGGCAGGTCAGCGCCGAGCTTGATCAGCACCTGCGCCGCAACGCCCTCGCCCTCACGGATCAGGCCGAGCAGCAAAAACTCGGTGCCGATGTACTTGTGGCCCATCTGCAGACCCTCACGCAGGGAGAGCTCCAGAACCTTCTTGGCACGCGGGGTAAACGGGATGTGACCGGTGACCGGCTGGGTGCCGTGGCCAATGATGTCGATGACCTCACGGCGCACATCCTCAAGGTTGATACCCATGGATTCGAGGGCCTTCGCGGCGACGCCCTCGCCTTCCTTAATCAGGCCGAGCAGGATGTGCTCGGTGCCCATGTAGTTGTGATTGAGCGCGCGCGCTTCCTCCTGCGCCAGGACGATGACGCGACGGGCCCGGTCGGTAAACCGCTCGAACATGTGGCTGACCCCTTCTATAGCTAAATCGTTGTCCACCACCATAACGCCGGGGTGCGACATCACTTCCCACGTTTTGGCTGCCGGGGGCGTGGAATCGTCGAAAAGCAGTGCTCAGAGGGGATGTTCACCCTTAGCGAACATCCCTGAAATACACACTTTCATGCAGTTTGCAGCCCGGATTAAACGGGTGCCCGCACGAGGGGCACGCGGCCCCATACTCGGCGTGAGTCATCATGTAACCGCACGCGCCGCACATCACAGAGCGCAGGTGCTTATCGACGCCCACAAACCGGTGATCCGCCAACTCGTCATGGCACAGCGAACAGGCCCAGAGTTTGTGGCAGGCCCCGCAGGTGTTGGCGACGACGTCGCGCTCCGAATGCCAATGCGCGCACCGGCCTTGCGGGTCAACGTCGATACCGTGGATTTTCATTAATTCACCGGGATTACGGAGCCGCTGTACTTCTCGCGGATCCACTCTGCGGTCTCCGGCGAGCTCAGGTCCGCCGCCAACTTCTCGATGCGGGGATCCTTCGCCGCGTCCTCATTGGCTGCGAGGATGTTCACGTACGGGTTGTTCTCCGGGCTCTCGGCAATGACAGAATCCTCCGACGGGTTCAGGCCGACCTGGAGTGCGAAGTTGGACGACGAGATGACGCCGTCGATCGAGTCATCCGACAACGACTGGATAACGATCACATCGTCGACTGGGACGATCTCAATGTCCTTCGGGTTGTCGGTGATCGACTGCAGGTTGATCTTGGACACGTTTGCCGGATCGATCTCCTGGTCCAGACCGATGACACCGTTGGCCTCCAGCAGGATCAACGCACGCGCTAGGTCGGACGGGGAGTTCGGCGTCGCAATCTTCGCCCCTTGTTTCAGCTGATCGATGGAATCAATGGAGTTGGAGTACATCCCCATCGGCTCAATGTGGACTCCGACGATGTTGACCAACTTTTTACCGGTCTGAGTCTCCCAGTCCAGCAGGTATGGCGGATGTTGGTAGAAGTTCGCAGCAGCAGAGCCATTGGCTACCGACATGTTCGGGTCGATACCACCCGGAACGACCTTCACGTCGAGCTCGTACTCCGGATTCTTCTCATCGACATAGCGCAGAATTTCCGCATGCGGTGTCGGCACTGCTAACACCGTAAGTGGCTCGAGGTCGCCCGAATCACTGGAGCAAGCAACGAGGCCAAGGCCAACTGCGGCAGACAAAGCAATGGACGCGAAACGCTTCATGGGGAAGCCCTTTCCCTATTGTGAACAACCTTGTCTGCCAATACTAGACTATGCGGTTCACAGTAGGTCAAGAATTACCGAATCCGCGATCCCAAGCACCGCCTCACGTGCATCTTCAGCGGTCCGGGCGGCAAGGGCAGCATCGGCCATCTTCCGGCAGGTATCCATGTCGTGCAGGCGCAGCGCCGCGCGCACGGCGTTGACCTTGCCGGGCGCCATAGACAGTGACTTCACGCCAAGGCCGACAAGGACGAGGGCCATGAGCGGGTCGCCGCCGGCCTCGCCGCACACACCGATGGGTTTGCCAGTAGCTTCACCGCCGCGGCAGGTCTCGCGGATCATGGACAGCACCGCGGGCTGCCAGGGCGAGAGCAGTTCGGCGAGTTCGCCCTGCATGCGGTCAGCGGCCATCGTGTACTGGGAAAGGTCGTTGGTGCCGATGGAGCCGAAGTCCACAACGTCGAGCACCTGCCCGGCGCGAATCGCGGCCGCAGGGGTTTCGACCATGATGCCCACCTGCTTCAGTCCAGCAGCGCGGGCGCGTTCGGCGAACCACTCGGCCTCCTCGACCGTGGCGACCATGGGCGCCATGACCCACAGTTCGGCGTCCGGCACGTTACGCTGCGCGTTGGCGAGTGCCTCCAACTGGTCGGCGAGCAGATCCTCGCGGGCTTGGGACAGGCGCAGGCCACGGCGGCCGAGGGCGGGGTTTTCCTCCTCGCCAAGGTCCGCAAACGACAGCGGCTTGTCGGCGCCGGCGTCGAGGGTGCGCACCACCACGCGGCGCGCACCGAAGGCCTCGAGGACCTTGGTGTAGGTCTCGGTCTGCTCGTCCACGCTGGGCGCGGAGTCGCGGTCCAGGAAGAGAAACTCAGAGCGGAACAGGCCGGAGCCTTCCAGGTCATAGCCCGCAGCCTTCACCGCGTCTTCGGCGGTGCCGATGTTGGCCAGCAGTTTCACGGCGTGGCCGTCGCGGGTGGCGCCGGCGCCGGCGGAGCCTTCCAGTGCGGCGGCGCGGCGGCGGGAGCGCTCGTCGAGTTCGGCGACGTCCTCATCGGACGGGGCGACGATGATTTGGCCGGTGCTGCCGTCGAGGGCGATGCGGGGGTCGTCGACAATCGCATCGGAAATGCCCTTGACCTGCACCGCAGCTGGGATGCCGAGCTGTGCGGCGAGGATCGCGGTATGCGAGGTCGCGCCACCCGCCTCGGTGACAATGCCGAGCACCATCGCCGGATCCAGTGTGGCGGTCTCGGCGGGCGCAAGATCGTGCGCGACCAGGATCGACGGCGCCGTCAGATCCGGCACGCCCGGCTCCGGCAAGCCCCGCAGGCGCGCGGTGGCGCGGTCGCGGATGTCGTAGAGGTCAGTGACACGCTCGGCCATGTAGCCGCCGAGCTTGCGCAGCTTGTTCGCGTACGTCTCCACCGCATCGTGTACCGCTTTGGTGGGGCCGCTGCCCTTCTTCAGTTCCTTGTCCACCCCGCGGGTCAGGCCACGGTCCGTGGCCAGCGCCGCGGTGGCCTCGAGCACGTCCTGCGACGCCTTCGAGTTGGCGTGCGCCGCACGTTCGCGTAACGACGACGCCACCTCCCCCAACACTTCCCGTATCCGCTGACCATCCGCCTCGGGGTCCACGGAGGCGGGCTCGTGGTTATCGATACCCACCGCCGGGGTCACTACCGCGACGGGTCCGCAGGCAGTACCGGCGGACACACCAATGCCATGAAGAACTGTGCGCTCAGTCATGGCACCGAGCCTACTCGGCGGGCGTGATCTCGAGGATGGCATCTCCAATTTCGACGGTGCCATCGGCCACGTCGTTTACTCCGCCGAGTTTCTTGGAGTTGACCACGGTGGTGATCACAGTGGTGTCGACCCCCTTGGCGGCAATCGCCGGGAAGTCCACCTCCGCCAGTGCGTCACCGGCAGCGACCTCCTGTTTCTTCTCTACCAGCGGGGTGAAGCCCTCGCCCTCGAGTTTCACGGTGTCGATGCCGATGTGGACGAGCAGTTCCGCGCCGTCGTCGGTCTTGATGCCGTAGGCGTGGCCCGTCTTCGCCACAGAAATCACCTTGCCCGCAGCGGGCGCAACCACGGTGAGTTTGTCATTCGCCGGAATCACACCAACAGCCTGGCCGAGGGCGCCGGAGGCGAAGGCGGCGTCGTTAAGCGCTGCCATCGCCACAACCTCACCAGCGACAGGAGCGAGCACTGTGCTTTCAGTGCTTTGCGACGACCCCACAACCGCAACCGGCTCCTCCTCACGAGCAGCAGCCGCGCGAGCAAGCGCGTCCGCCTTCTCCTCAGGGGTGCGGTAGTCGGTGATCAGGATGATGAAGAACGAGGTGAAGAACGCCACTGCGATGGCGATCATGTAGACCCACATTGGGTCGAACACGAACATGGTCGGGATGGAGGTGAACACGAACGCGTTCGTCTTCACGCCACCGAACGGGGTGCCCAGGATCGCGATAGTCAGGCCGCCGGCGAAGCAGCCGACGAGCATGCGCGGGTAGATCTTCTTAAAGCGCAGGTGGATACCGTAGAGCGACGGCTCGGAGATGCCGCCGAGCAGGCCCGCGGCGAGGGCGGAACCGGAGGTCTGGCGCATCAGCGGGTCGCGGTCACGAATAGAAATAGCCAGCACCGCGGCGGTGGCGCCGAAGCAGGCAAAGTTCCACGCACCCATTGGTCCCTGGATGAAGTCGTAGCCAAGGGTGTTGATGTTCACCAGCATCAACGCGTTGAGCGGCCAGTGCAGGCCAAGCGGAACCAGGAACGGGTAGAGCATCGGGATCAGCAGCGCGAACAGGAACGGCGCATTGCCGTTCATCCACGCCAGACCAGTACCGATCCACGCGCCGAGCAGGTAGCCGAACGGGCCGATGATAAACGCGGTGACCGGGATCATGACCAGCAGCGTCAAAAACGGCACAAACACCATGTGCACGGCAGACGGGATGATCTTCTGCAACCCCTTGTACAGCAGGGCGGCAACAGCCGCCATGATCAGCGGCACGAACACGTTGCCGTTGTAGCCGTTCAGAATCATCGGCAGGCCGAAGACGTCGACGACGTCGGTCGGTGCGCCGAAGAGATCGATCATCCGCGCATCGGGGTGGTCCTTCAAGTCAATGAAGTCCGGGGTAAATAGCGCGAGCATGATCGCGGCCGGCACCCACGGGTCGATGTTGAGCTTCTTGCCCGCGTTGTAGGCAACCGCCACCGGCAGGAAGAAGAACACCGAGCCCCACATGGCGTCGACGAACTGCCAGCCCGGCGTCTTCACTTCCGCACGGAAGTCGATGATGTCGAAGGCGTCGAGGAAGGCAGCGAACGCAATGATCAGCGACGCGCCGAGCAGCACGCCCAGGATCGGGCGGAAAGAGTCTGAGAGATACTCGAAGAACGTATCGAGCCACGGCATCTTGCCCTTGGCCTTGTCGCGCTGCTGCTTCTTTAGCTCGTCGTTGGACGTGGTGCGGCCCGCCATCTCAGGCAGGTTATTGATCGCGTTGTACACCGTAGCCACGTCACCACCGACAATGACCTGGTAGTGGCTGCCGCCCTGGGGGACCGCGCCCATTACCTTCGGGTTTGCTTCGAGGCGGTCTTTGTCGGCCAGGGAGGCGTCGTTGAGTTCGAACCGCAGTCGGGTCGCACAGTGTGTCATCGACGCGATGTTGTCGGCCCCGCCGATTCCGGCGAGGATATCGGCAGCCTGATCTTGCAGGCTCGCCTTAGTGGTCGCCATGCTGATGCTCCTTTCAACCACATGGTTTAGTCACATCAAACGTTAGTTGGTTATAACCACCGTGCACAATTAGCAGGGGTCGAGATATTCCTCACGATCCGACAACACTCGCGCGTTCCCGCCGTAGTCCTTCTTCGCAGCACACAGCGCATCCGTGTCGTGACCAAAGTCGAGATACACCGGGTAGATGTCGTTGCCATCGACCTGTGCGCGAAGCGACGGGCAGTGGCCTGGATAGGTGTACTCAGCATTTCCATCGCCGAGATACGCAATGTCAAACGCAAGCTTGGAGTGTGTCGAGCCAATATCTCCGTCCGCAATTACGGAATCGAGAATGAGAATTCCTCGTCCATCACAATTCGGCGCGGAGATTTGACGCTTAACCCCTTCAAACTGCGCCTCGACAATCACGCCATCGCTGTCGCGCTTAATCCCCCAGTTTGGGTCGAGTGTGCTCGATGTCGGCACAGGGGTGGAAGCCTTCGCCTGCTTCTTGTGCGGCGGCTCCTGACCAGGCGGGTATACGCCGCAGCGTGGCTCCTTATCCGCTAGGGATTCGGGAACGCCGAGCTCCTCAAGACGACCCGGGTTAAAGCACGGCCGCGCCATACCCATGCCATCCCACACACCGTCGGGCTCTACCTCTACCCAGTGCTTACCGTCCCACTGCGCGAGGATGATGTTGCCGGAATTCGGAACTCCAGGACGAGTGAAGCCACCTTCGCAAGGACCATACAGCTCAAACTCTTCAAGCCCTGGCGAATTTTTGATTGCATCAGTGGAGCAATCCGGTGGGGGCAACTGCGACGTTGTTGTGGTTGGCGTGGTAGGCACCGTTGGCTCCGCAAGCTCTGCTTGTTCACTACTGCCACAGCCCGCCAACGAGGCTGCGAGGAGTACTCCGGCTGCTGCGAGGGGCCAACGGCGCATCGTCGTTACGCCTCCGGCTTCACCATCGGGAACAGGACGGTCTCGCGGATGCCCAGGCCGGTCAGGGCCATGAGCAGGCGGTCCACGCCCATGCCACAACCTGCTGTCGGCGGCATGCCCTGCTCCATAGCGGCGAGGAAGTCCTCGTCGAGCACCATGGCCTCGTCGTCACCATGCGCCGCCAGGCGGGCCTGGTCTTCGAAGCGCTCGCGCTGGATCACGGGGTCGATGAGCTCGGAGTAGCCGGTAGCCAGCTCGAAGCCACGGACGTAGAGGTCGAACTTCTCGGTCACACCCGGCTGCTCGCGGTGGTCGCGGGTCAGCGGGGAGGTCTCCACCGGGAAGTTAATGACAAAGGTCGGCTCGTAGAGCTGGTCGGAGCAAAGCTCCTCCCAGATTTCCTCAACAAGCTTGCCGTGCAGCCAGCCTGCATTCTCCGGAACCTTCAGACCGATAGTCTCAGCGATGCCCTTGAGTTCCTCCACGGAGGAATCGATGGTCACCTCAGGCTGGCCCGGGAACTTACGCTGCAGCGCCTCGTTGAGCGACGGGTACATCTCCAGTACCTTCCACTCGCCGCCGAAGTCGTACTCGGTGCCGTCAGCCAGCGTGACCTTCTGGGAGCCGAAGACTTCCTGGGCACAGAACTGGACAAGACCCTTCATGGTTTCGGCACCGTCCTTGTAGGTGCCCCACGCCTGGTAGGTCTCCAACATGGTGAACTCCGGCGAGTGGGACGAATCCACGCCCTCGTTGCGGAAGTTCTTATTGATCTCAAAGACGCGCTCCAGACCACCAACAACGGCCCTCTTCAGGTAAAGCTCCGGCGCGATGCGCAGGTAGAGGTCAATGTCCAGCGCGTTGGAGTGGGTGACAAACGGACGAGCCGCAGCACCGCCGTGCAGCGTCTGCAGCATCGGCGTCTCAATCTCCACAAAGTCCAGGCCCGTAAGGAACTTACGCACCGCGGCCATGACCTTGATGCGGGTCATGGCGTTCTTGCGCGCATCCTCGCGCATGATCAGATCCGTGTAACGGCGACGGACGCGCTGCTCCTCGTTCATGTCCGCAAACGCGACCGGAAGCGGGCTCAAGGCCTTCGAGGCCATGTGCCAGGACTGTGCCTGGACGGAGAGCTCGCCTCGTCGAGAAGCAATGATGCGCCCACGAACCGAGACAATGTCACCCAGGTCCGTGTCAGCCTTCCACTGCGCGAGGGCCTCCTCGCCCACCTCTGCCAGCGACAACATGACCTGCAACTGGGTGCCGTCACCCTCCTGCAAGGTGGCAAAGCAGAGCTTGCCGGTGTTGCGCTGGAACATGATGCGGCCGGCGACAGCCACCACATCCTGGGTTTCCTGGCCGGCCTCAAGGCGGGTCACGCCGTCGCCTTCGCCCTCTTCAACGACCTGGTACTTCGCCCGCAGGTCCTTCAGCGAGGTCGTACGGTCAACTTCGACGGGGTAGGCATCACGGCCCTCGCCGATAAGCCGTTGCCTCTTCTCCCGGCGGATTTGCTGCTGCTCTGAAAGATCCTGCGTACTCACGCCGGTCAATCGTAGTCTATTGGCAAAGCGGAAGATCCAGACGCTGCTCTTCCGAGTTCAAACCGTTAATAATCATGAGGTATTCAGGCTTGTCCTGCGGCACCATCACATAGGCAGGCGGGTTCGCGTCCGGCAACTCATAGGAGTTCACGGTGCACTCACCGGAGCCCAGAACGACGGCCTCGCGCGGGTCCGGCACCGCATCGTCGCGGTCATACTCGTCGGCGTACTTCACCACAGACACGCCCAACTCTGCGTTGGCGCAGCGGATCTTGCCTTCCTGGTCCGGATCGGTCGAGCCGTTCTCGCAGCGCAGATCCTGCCAGCCCTTCTGGCCGGACTTCTTGGACACGATATCCGGGTACTCCTCGGCGATCTGCGCCTCCGCACCCTCCCAGGCCTCGCCGCGGTTGGCGGACCAATACCACAGTGCCGCAATAGCGATGAGCAGTAGCGCCAGGATCGCGATGATCCACGGCCACGGGACTTTCTTCTCGTTCGTCGCCGCCGGGCGGGTGTAGTTGCCGTCCGGGCCGTACGCGTACGGCTCAGGGCGCTTGCGATAGCCGTCCTCCGGGTTGGGAGCAACGTCGATGTTGGACGCCTCCTGGGGCGCGTCGCCCACTGCCACCATCTGCAGCACGTCCGCACAGGTGCGGGTGCCCTCGCGCGGAGCCTCGCCCGTCATCAGACTGACCACGCTGGCGAACTTGTCCACATTCGCCTTGGCCAACTCCTCATCCGAGCCAACCGCGTCGGTACTCGGACCAACCAGGGTGAGCTTCACCGGGGTGGTCGACCACTGCGGCTGCACCAAGAGGCGCTCCGGCGAAATAGAACGGGAGACGAACCCGGACAGGCCCTTCAAGTCGTAATCGTCGATGGCCTCGGCCACCGGGGCAAGCAAGTCGCGCACTTCCTGCTGGGTAAACGTCGCGCCCTTTTCCGCAATGAGGTCGCTGAGCGGCGTGCCGGTTGCGGCCTCGCGCAGGACGAAAAGCTGCCCTTCGTCGGTGGTGCCCACACTGCGCGGCTGGAACGCGCCCGGGTGCGCCGCCAAAGCGAGGCGGCTGTTCAGCGTGTTCACGTCGGCGCCGAGGTGTTCCGCCACCTTCGTGTCAAAGACCTCCACCTCTACGGCGTGGCCTTTGTCGTCCGACGCGGTGTACAACGTGGACGTTTCAGTACGGCCGCTTTCACGCACCTGCTCAGGGGTGAAGGCGAAGCCGAAGCGGTCGGCGAGGATTCCGGCGATGTTGGGCACAGACATGCGCCGCATTCTACCGCCTGCGACCGCAGCCCGTTCGGCTACCTATCTTCTTCGATGTGCTTGAAGCCAATCCCGAGCGGCAAACCGACGTTGTCGGCCAGGCGCACAGGGCCGAGGTCGACGGCGGCGAGGAGGCGGGCGTCGCCACGCTCGGGCGCTTCGCGCATCGCCAGGTCGCGCAGCTCAAGGTAGGCCGGTTCAAGGCCCTCGGCGGCGAGCACACCACGCACGGTTTCAAGCACGACCTCGGCGCCCTGCTCAGCGGCGTGGGCGCCTGCGGTCAGCGCCGCCGGCAGTGCGAGAGCGGCCTCGCGCAGATCCTCCGGCACGTCGGCGTTGCGCAGCGACACCGCCAGCCCGTTCGGGGTGCGCACGGTAGGCACGGAGTGCAGTTTGACCTCCATACGCAGGCCAGAGACCGCATATTGCGTGGCGACGAGCACCTCAAAGTCCTTCTCCCCCAACACCACATCCGTCGCATGCGAGGCGTTAATCGCAGCAAGGATGCGCGCCACCTCGCGCTGCGTGTGCTCCGGGTCCTCCAGCGGATCCATCCCGGAATCCACCCGCACCTTGGTCTCCAGCGGGCCGTGGAACACCACGTCCACCTTCTCCTCGGCGAAGATGTCCGGCACCTCGTCGCCAGTAAACGTGACCACAACATACGAGCCGAGCAGCGACTTCGCCGCACGGATCAACTCAATGTGGCCCGCGTGCACGTCGCGGCCCAGCGGCACCACCACAACAGACTTGCCGATCTTGCGAAACGCCCGCCCGTAGGTCGCCAGCAGCGCCTCGTCCGTAACGACGGCCGCCTTACCTGCCTCAAACGCCATTAATCTTCCCCTTTATCTTCCCTCGTATTTCTGAATAACCCACAGTTCCGTATCCGTGTCCTGCTCCATCTCACCGCGTCGGCGCTGCAGATCCACAAACAGCCTGCGCACTCCCGGTTCCGGCAGCGCGACGAGCATCCGATCCAGTTCGCTGACGCTCCTTGCGTATCGACGACCCGACGCCGCCGCCATGAACTTCTCCGCCACCGCCTCAAACGACGGGACCGCGTCGATGAGCAGCTCGAGCGCGTCGTCGCGCACCGTCGCCTCCAGCGCGCGAAGTTCCTGAGCGGCGGCGATGGTGGGGCGGACGGTGTCGTCGATACGCATGCTCGTACCGCCGATCTCCGCGATGAGCAGCCCCACGACGGTCTCGCCGAGTTCGTCCGTGGCGGAGGTGACCCAGATGTTGTCGAAGAGGTTGTGGGCGCACATGGTGATGGCCTGGGACGTTTCGACGTCGTCAAGCAACTGCGGGCCTTCCTCCAACGCGGTGTGGAGGAACATCTGCTGCGGGCGCGCGTAATCAGCCAGGATTTCTGCGGCGGCGCGGATATCGTTCGCGGAGCCGTCAATGAGCACGAGGTCCACGTGCGCGATTGCGCCCGGGTCGGTGCTGATATCGATCGGGCGCACGGTGTGCCCGGCGCGCTCCATGTCGTAAGCGAGTTGGCTGTGGCCGGGGATTGCGCCTACGAGCAGGCGTGGCGCCATTTACTTCCCCCGGCGCGCGAGCAGTTCAGCGACGGAAATGGAGTTCTCGCGCTCGTCACGACGACGGCGGCCCGAACGGCGCGGCTCCTCCTGCGGTTCCGGTTCCGGGGTTGGTTCTGGCTGCGGTTCTGGCTTTGCTTCTGCTTCCGCTTGCGCCTTGCGCTCGCTGATCAGGTCAGACAGCGGGTTGCGGGCAGGGCGGCCGGACGGCTGGGTGCCAATGCGGCCAGCGATCGCATCCGAGCTCGGCGCACCTGTCGGACGCACGCGGTCGAGCACAACCGTGTCGTCGGTCGACGGCGACGGGCGCGCTGGTTCTGGTTCTGAGATCGGTTCTGGTTCCGGGGTGGGTTCCGGCGCTGGCTCTGGCTCTGGCTCTGGGGTGCTCTCCAACTCGGAGATGCGACGCGCAGAGGCGCGCACGGCGGCTGGCTCGTACTCGAAGACGCGGCCGTTGAGCTCCTCCAACTGTGCTCGCAGTGCCTGGATCTCGTCCTGCAGCGCGCGAAGGGCTTCCATGTCCACCGCGGAACCCTCGCCCTGCGGCAGGGCGGCGATGACGGCCTTGTGGCGCTCTTCCTGCTCGCGGACTTGCTCGCGGGCGGCTTCGGCGTCCCGGGTGGCGTCGTCACGCTCGCGGCGGCTGCGGAAGTTCAAGATCAACCCGGCCGCTCCGGCCCACAGCGCGAAGATCAACGCGATCTTCAGCGCGTTGGCAGAGTTGGTAAACAGCATGACAACGGTGCCAATTACGGCGACAACAAAGGGGACGATGACCCACAGGGTTGCGCTGTCACTGGATGTGTTTTTGGCACTCATGCCCAACACTCTAGCCAACCCCCTGCCCGTCGGCGGGTGGCGACACCTCGCAGTTTTTCTCCAGCACCAACCCGGCCACACACAGCGCGATGCCGCCGAGAGTGCCCACCGTCAGGGGAACGACGTCGTCAGATGCCGCCGCCAGCACATCAAGTTTGCGCACCACATACATCAACGCACCTGCATACATGCCGCCGCAGATCGCACCCGCCCACGCGCTGGCCTTGCCGAACACCATGAAGTTCGCCGCCTGCATCGGGTTGAGTTGGCTGCGGTCCAGCCCCACCTGGCCGTCCTTGCGGCGCTTGTGCACCACCCATGCCAGCCACCCGGCGACCGCGGCGATGCACCACAGCGACAGCGGCACGATTAGGTCCAGCGACTCCAGCCAGCTGTAATAACGCCGCACCACAATCAACGCGGCTGCGGCGCTGAAGCCAGCGGCGGCGATAAGGCCTTCGATCGGCGTGCGCTTCATAGTTTGCGCACCTCTTGATCCTCCAGGCCATCGAGCAATTCGCGTATCGACGACCCCCTCAACTCCGCGCCCGGATCAATCTCCAACCACGGCTCGAGCACAAACTGGCGCAGGTGCGCGCGCGGGTGCGGGACCGTCAGCACCGGGTCGTCGGAGGTGTAGCCCTCGATCCAGACAATGTCCACGTCTAGGGTGCGAGGGCCCCAGCGCTCCACGCGCACACGCTCGGCATCGTTTTCTAGGCGCTGGCAGCGATCGAGCAACTCGTGTGGGGTTTGGTCCACCTCCACCAGCAGGCTTTGGTTCAGAAAGTCCGGCTGGTCCGTCTTGCCCCAGGGGGCGGTGGCGTAGACGGAGCTGGCGGCAACGGTTTCGCTCACGAACTCGTCCACAACCGCGCGCAGGTGCGCACGCGCATCACCCATGTTCGATCCGGAGGACAGCACTGCGCGCATGGGCATCACATCCGTTTCCGGGAGCGGCGAGCCACTACTGCGACGTCGTCGAACACTGCCGGGATCGGCGCGTGCGGCTTGTGCAGAGTGACCTCGATGGCCTGCAGCACGTCGTAGGTGCGCATAGCGGTCTCTGCGATCTCGACAACCACGGTCTCAATCAACTGACGTGGCGTACCGGTTGCAATCGCCAGCGCGGTGTCGGCGAGTTCGGCGTAGTTGACGGTTTTGGTCAGGTCGTCGTCACGCGCGGCGTCTGCAAACTCCAACCAGCACGTGATGTCCAGCGAGAACGCCTGGCCAAACTCCGTTTCGTGCTCGAGTACGCCGTGGTTGGCGTGGAACTTAAGCCCTTTGAGTTCGATGCGGTCAGCCATGGTTCCACCTTGCCACCACATCCACCGCATCGCGCGAGACCGCAACCTCGTGCACACGCACGCACCACGCGCCGGCCTGGGCGGACAGCGCCGTGACGGCAGCGGTAGCCGGATCCGCATCCACCGGGGAGTGCTCAAGACCGCGGTCCGCGCGGATCTCTCTGAGGAAACGCTTGCGCGACGCACCCACAAGAATCGGAAACTCACCGGCGATGAACTCCGGCAGAGCGTTGAGCAGCGCCCAGTTATCGGCCGCGGTCTTGGCAAAGCCCAAGCCCGGGTCCAGCGTGATCTGCTCCTTGGCCACACCCGCGGCCAGGGCGTTCTCGACGAGTTCCGCCAGCACCTGGTGGACATCCTTGACCACATCCCCGCCATGGTCAGCCGCGCCCGAGGCGTTGACAAACGCGTCCGCACGCCAGTGCATGAGGCACACCGGCAGCTGCGTTTCCGCCATCACGCGGTACATGTCCTCATCCGCCAGGCCACCGGAGACGTCGTTGATCAGATCCACGCCCTCTTCAGCAGCGGCCTGCGCGGTAGCGGCACGCATCGTGTCAATCGAGGTCCGGATGCCATCCTCGTGCAACGTCCGGATCACCGGGCGAATGCGCTCCGCTTCCACCTCCGCGGGAACGCGGGTGGCGCCGGGTCGGGTGGATTCGGCGCCGACGTCGATAATGTCCGCCCCCAACTTCACCAACTCGTGGGCGTGCGCGATGGCGTCGTCGGTGGCGAGCCACTTGCCGCCATCCGAAAACGAATCCTCCGTGACGTTGACAATCCCCATCACACTCGTGCGCCCGGGAAGTGTCAGGTCGGCGACAGTGGTCATTGGTGTCTATCCCCTAATCAGGCTCATGACCTCGGCACGCGAGGCCGCGTTCTTCTGAAAACCGCCGCGCACAGCGGACGTGGTCGTCGTCGCACCCGGCTTCCGAATTCCACGCATTGCCATGCACAGGTGCTCGCATTCGATGACAACGATCACCGCAGACGCATCAAGCTTTTCGACGATCGCATCCGCAATCTGCGCCGTCAACCGCTCCTGCACCTGCGGGCGCTTCGCATACATATCCGCCACACGGGCCAACTTGGACAGGCCGGTCACCTTGCCGTCCGGGCCCGGGATGTAGCCAATGTGGGCCACGCCGTAGAACGGCACGAGGTGGTGCTCGCAGGTGGAGTAGATCGGAATGTCACGCACGAGCACCAACTCGCGGTGGTTCTCCGAAAAGGACTTCTCCAGGTGCACCTTCGGGTCCTCGTGCAGGCCCGCGAACACCTCTGCGTAGGCGCGCGCCACACGCGCTGGCGTCTCCACGAGGCCCTCGCGGTCCGGGTCTTCCCCCACCGCGATGAGCAGCTCACGCACGGCGGCTTCGGCGCGCTCGTGGTCAAACTTAGGCGTCGTCATCGTCGTCTCTCCTGTGCTTCGGTTCCTGCGGCTCGCGCGGCAACTGGGTCGTCTCGTCTTCAGACGCAGTCGGACGGGTTTCCGGCTCCGGACCACGCGCTGGGTGGTCTGGGCGTTCGTGCTCCGGCAGGCGGAAGCCGATCTCCTCGGTCTCCCGGGTTGGGTAGTTCTCCGCACCCGGGTGCTGCTTCGGCTCGGGCTGTTGTGGTTTGGGCCCGCCCACGTAGGTCCAGTCCGCCGGCGGCTTCTCACCGCGATACTGCGGGGCCTGGCCCTTCGGCGGCTGCCAACGCGTGGAGCTCTTCTTCTCCGCTGCCTTCTCTTCCGCCTCGCGTTCCTTGCGACGACGCTCACGCGTCGCCTTCGACGCCTCCAGGATGGAGAAGCGCTTTGGTGGCTCCTCGCCACGCTCCTTCGCAATCTCCACTGGGGTCTTCACCGGCTCGCGACCGATCTGGCGACCGAAGCGCACGTCGTGCTCCGGCAAGGTCGGGCGTTGCGGCTCGATCGAGTCGAAGATCTCCTCCAGATCGCCGCGACGCAGGGTTTCCTTCTCCAGAAGCTTCGAGGCCAACGTATCCAGCTCGTCGCGGTATCGCTCGAGGGTTGTGTAGGCGACCTTGTGGGCTTCGTCGAGAAGCGTCTGCATCTCCTCGTCGATCTTCGCGGCGACTGCCGGCGAGTACTCGAGTGTGCCGCCACCGCCGCGGCCGGAAAACGGATCGCCCTGCTCCTGGCCGTACTTCACCGGGCCAAGCGAGGAGGTCATGCCGTACTCGGTGACCATCGCACGCGCGATCTTCGTGGCCTGCTCGATATCGTTCGAGGCCCCCGTGGTCGGGGCGCCGAAGACGAGCTCCTCGGCGGAGCGGCCGCCCATGGCGAACACCATGCGGGCGAACAGTTCGTCGCGGGTGTACATGCCCTTGTCGTCCTCGTCCGCCGTCATGGCAAAGCCGCCGGTGCGGCCGCGGGCAAGGATGGTCACCTTGTACACGCGCTCGATGTCCTTGAGCGCCCACGCAGACAGTGTGTGGCCGCCCTCGTGGTAGGCAGTGACCTTCTTTTCGTGCTCGGAAATGATCTTGCTGGAACGACGCGGGCCACCGATCACGCGGTCCGTGGCCTCCTCGAGCGCATCCGCGGTGATCACGTTGCCGCCGATGCGGGCGGTGAGCAACGCGGCCTCGTTAAGCACATTCGCCAGGTCCGCACCCGACATGCCCGCGGTGCGCTTGGCCAGAGCATCCAGGTTGACGTCCTTGGCCAACGGCTTGTCCTTCGCGTGCACCTTCAAAATCTGGGCACGGCCCGCGAGGTCCGGGTTGGATACCGGAATCTGGCGGTCGAAGCGGCCCGGGCGCAGCAGCGCCGGGTCCAGGATGTCCGGACGGTTCGTCGCCGCCAGCAGGATCACGCCCTCGCGGCCGGAGAAGCCATCCATCTCCACCAGCAACTGGTTCAAGGTCTGCTCGCGCTCGTCGTGGCCGCCACCCATACCGGAGCCGCGCTGGCGGCCGACGGCATCGATCTCATCGACAAAGATGATGCACGGAGCGTTCTCACGCGCCTGTTTGAACAGGTCACGCACGCGGGAGGCACCCACGCCGACGAACATCTCCACAAAGTCAGAACCGGAGATGGTGTAGAACGGCACGCCCGCCTCACCAGCGACAGCACGCGCAAGCAGGGTCTTACCGGTACCCGGTGGGCCATAGAGCAGCACACCACGCGGGATCTTCGCGCCAAGCTTTTCGTACACGCTCGGGTCGGTGAGGAAGTCCACTACCTCGTGGAGCTCGTCAACGGCCTCGTCGGCACCCGCCACGTCATCGAACGTGTTCGTCGGGTTGTCCTTAGTCAGCTGCTTCGCCTTCGAACCACCAATGCCAAACGGTCCGCCGCCGCCCGACTGCATGCGATACATGAAGTAGAACAGCAAGCCGAACACCAGGATCATCGGCAGCATGAAGCCCAGCATGGACATCAGGAACGAATCCTGCGTCACATTCGTCTGGTAGGAATCCGCCTCAGCCTCACGCACCGCCTGGAACACATCCGGCGCGGTACGAGCCGGGTACTGGGCAGAAATTGCCTCGACGCCCTCGCGCTCGTCGACAGTAATCGGCTCACGCAGATCAATACGCACCCGCTGCTCGCGGTCATCGATCTGCACTTCCTCCGCATTATGTTCGCGGAGCTGCTGCATCGCCACCGACGTATCCACGCTCTGGTAAGCGCGGGAATCGTCCCCAATCAGCGTCAGCAAATAGAGCACAATAAGCGCGATGGCGCCCATAATGCCCCACCGCATGACGTTTTTATTTTTGCTCATAAACCTTGGTTCTAGTCGGCTTTACTCAGCGTCCGAGTACACGCGCGGATGCAACGTGCCCACGTACGGCAAATCACGGTAGCGCTCCGCGTAATCCAGGCCGTAGCCGATCACAAACTCATTCGGGATATCAAACCCGATATCAAGCAAGTCGATCTGCGCCGTCTGCACATCCGGTTTGCGCAATAGAGTAACGACCTCAAGGCTCTTCGGGTTCCTGTTGCGCAAATTACGCAGCAACCACGACAGCGTCAGACCCGAATCGATGATGTCCTCAACCACCAGCACATCACGGCCGGCGATCTCCTTATCCAGGTCCTTCAGAATGCGGACCACGCCGGAACTCGTCGTCGAGTTGCCGTAGGAGGACACCGCCATGAACTCCATCTCAGCCGGGATAGACAGCTTGCGTGCAAAGTCCGTCAGGAAGAACACCGCCCCCTTCAGCACACACACCAAAATGAGGTCCTCTTCGGAGTCGCGGTACTTCTCCGACACCATATCCGCCAACTCCTGGATGCGCCCCTGCAACGCCTCCTCACTGATCAGGATTGCCTCCACGTCGTCGCCGTAACGGTTCGGCGGAACGTTGAAATCCTTCGTGTCGTGCAACTCAGTCATGGGCTGGCCTTTCCCTTTCGCTGTGCCTCGCGGACGTCACGCAGTTCACCTGCGCGTAACTTCCTCATCTTGCCACTAGATTCCTACAAGGCACAACCACCTGGGGCATTTGGGCTAGGTCAGGACCAATTTCCCGTCGATTCGCGCCACCGAACGCCCGCCGCCTACCGCGATCGGCCCCTGCCCGCGCCAGTTGGTCACCAGTGCCTCGATCGCCGCCAGTTGGTCGCCTTGAACCCGCACTCCTTCATCCAGGAGCCATCTTGCTAATCGACGACGCCTCACCGGCCCCGCATCCCCCTCCAACTCCACACACGACGTGGTCAGCGTGAGGTCCGCGAGTTGTTCAATGAGCGCCTGGTCGGCTGCGATGCGGTTCGCGGTGGTGGCAAGGGCCGGCACCGCATCCCCGCCCAGCAAGTCCGTCAGCGCAGGGATGATGCTTTGGCGCATTGCTACGCGACGATACGCCGGGTCGGAATTCATCGGGTCGTGCCAGACTTCGAGCCCGAGTTCCTCGCACGCCCCGACGGTGTCTGCGCGGCGGATGTGTAGGAACGGCCTGACGATCTTCCCGTTGCGCTGCGCCATGCCCGACGGGTTGCCCCGCAACGCGCCGAGTAGCAGGGTTTCTGCCTGGTCGTCGGCGGTGTGTGCGACCCAGACGTCGCGGCCGGATTCGAGTAGCGCGGCGTAGCGGGCTTCGCGCGCGGCGGCCTCGACGTTGCCGGGTCCTACTGTCACGTTGGCCACCGTAGAGGCAAACCCGAACTCGCGCGCCACGGCCGCGGCACGCTCGGCGATCTCGGCCGAGCCGGGCTGCAAACCGTGGTCCACGACCACAACAGAGACGTCCTTCTGCTCCGCCGCAGCTGCCGCGACCAGCGCCAACGAGTCCGGCCCGCCCGACAGCCCGATCACCGCTGGCCCGTCGAAGGGGCGCACAGCCCGCCTGCACGCGAGGAAGTGCGGGGAGCGGCGCGGCCAAAACGGTTGCATCAGGGTGCCTTTTAGAAAGCTCGCAGCGCCGAGGTGAACTCGTCCATGGCCCGGCGCGCCGCGAGCACGTCGGCGTCGTTACAGATCAGCGCAAACGTGTAGATGTTTCCGTTCACGCTGGTCACCGTCCCGGCCAGCGAGGCGGTGCCGTCGAGCGTGCCGGTTTTCGCGCGGACCCAGCCGCGCCCTGGGAGGTCGCCGTAGCGGTCCGCCAGCGTGCCCTCGCCTGCTGCAACCGGCAGCGTTGCCAGAAGCGGGCGGAGTTCGGGTTTGGTCGTAGCTTCCACGAGCACACTATCCAGCACCACCGGCGGAATGAGGTTGTCGGTAGACAAGCCCGAGTTATCCGAGAGCGCCACGCCCGACGTATCGATGCCGTGCTCCTGCAGCAGCGACAGCGTCGCCGACGGCGCATCCTTCACCCCGCGCGCGAGCGCGACCTCGCGTCCGATCGCCTCGGCGTAGACGTTGTCGGATTCCTTCATCATCATCTCGAGGCGCTCCACCAGCGTCGGCGATTCCACCTCAGCGACGACCTCGGCGTCGGTGGGGGCCTCGCGCACATCCACCACGCCCGCGCCGAGGCGATTCGCCAGCGCCTGCGCTACGTCGAGGGCCGGTGTGTGCGAACGCGGCACGTCCCCAGACGTCTCCCCGTCCAAGCGCCCACCGGACAGCATCGCGGGCTGCAGGGGTGCGACGTAACCGCCGTCGATATCCAGCGGGTCCCAGCCCGGCATCATCTCCGGCATGCCAGCCCAGGCGGACGTATCCACGTACACCTCGGACGCCTCCCCGATCTGGCCCGCCAGCTCGTCGAGTGCCTCCGCGTCCAACCACACGTCGCCAGCGGCCTTGATCGTCACCGCACCCGAATCCGCGGCACGCACCACCTGCGTCGTAATCGTGTCGCTTTGCCCCAATTCGATCAGCGCCGCCGCGGCCGTGAGCACCTTCGTCACCGACGCCGGGCGCAACGCATCCCCCGACGCCCTGTCAAACACCACGCCCCCGCTTACTGACGACACCCGCGCATGGAACTGCCCCAAACCAGGATTCTCAGCAAGATTGGTGAGGGTTTGGGTCAGCAAGGTGTCGTCGATAAGCGAAGGCTCTGCAGGCACAAGCGGAAACGCCGCCTGCTCGAGCCGAAACGCCGGCGCATGCTCAATCCGCGACAACTGCTCATGCGCAGCCACACCAAACCCAGCAACACCACCAACCGCAGCCAACGCCAACGTGCCCGCAACCCAAGTCCATACCTTCATCGGCAAAAAGCGTAGCCCACGTATGATGATTTGCGGACAATCACCGAACGAAGGAGATCCCATGTCTATTGAGGTCATCATCGAAATCCCCAAGGGCTCGCGCAACAAGTACGAGTTCGACCACGAAACCGGCCGCGTCTACCTCGACCGCTACCTGTTCACCCCGATGGCATACCCAGCCGACTACGGCTACATCGACAACACGCTTGCCGACGACGGCGACCCACTCGACGCCCTCGTCATCCTCCCCGAACCAGTCTTCCCGGGCGTCACCGTCAAGGCCCGTCCGCTTGGTGTATTCAAGATGACCGACGAAGCCGGCGGCGACGACAAACTCCTCTGCGTCATCGACGACGTCCGCTACGACCACTACCAGGACATCGACGACGTCTCCGACTTTGTCAAGGACGAAATCGAGCACTTCTTCGTCCACTACAAGGACCTCGAGCCGAACAAGGAAGTCACCGGCTCCGGCTGGGGCAACAAGGCAGAAGCCGAGAAGATCCTCCAGGCCTCCATCGACGCATACAAGGGCGACAAGTAAGACTGTTTGGTCTTTGATAGCCGGGCTCCGCGACTGTGCGGGGCCCGGTTTTTGCTGTTCTGTGGTGGGTTTTCTGGGGTTTTCTGGGGGTTTTCTGGGGTTTTGCGCAGTCGTCTAGCTCCCCCTCAGATCCAACTAGACGATCAGCTGGCGGGCTTCACATTTCCCCAGGTCATGTTGAACATGATGGTCATTATGCGCCTGATCGTCTTGTTGGCCTTGCGGCGAGCTAGACGATCAGCGAACACTAGACTGCGGCCGGAGTCTTCTTCGACTGTCGCAGCACCATCACCGAGCCGAGCAGGCCCAGCAGCAGGAACAGGGCGGCGAACCCGATCGACCAGGCGGCGGCATCGGCGAACCCGCTGGACAGCTGCTGAACAACCACACTGCGGGCGTCGCCGAGGGGTGCGGTGAAGGGGTCGGTGGGGGTGGCGTCGCGAAGTTGCCCGATCATCGAGCCCGCGGACGCCTGGGTGGCCTCGGACAGTTTGGACAGCACATTCTCGGACACCCCGGCGACGGACTCGAGCGAGGACGGGATGGTGCGCGCCATCGCCGCTGCCAGGGCGGATCCAGCGATCGCGGCGCCCATGGCGGAGCCGAGTTGGCGCACCGTGGACTGGGTGGCCGAGCCCGCGCCCGACTGCGCTTCGGGGATGCCGGCGAGCACCGTCGAGGTCAACTGTGCGGACGCAAGGCCGAGCCCTACGCCGTAGACCACGAGTGCGCCGACGGTGAACCAGGTGGAGCCTTGCGTTGCGACGACCCCAGCCAACAGCCCAACACCAACCACCTCAAGTGCAAGACCAAGCACGACGACACCCGGCGCGCCGAGACGAGCCGCGAGGTGGCGTGCGGAGGCACCGGAAACGAACGCGCCGAACGCCATCGCGGCGAGAACGAGGCCAGTGCGCACGGTAGAAAGTCCCACGGCGTTGACCAGGAACAACGGCAGGACAAACATGAGGGCGAACTCGCCGACGGCGACCATGGCGGCGGTGAGGTTGCCCCAGGAGAAGGTGCCGACTTTGAACAGCGAGAGATCCAGAAGCGCATCGCGGCCGTTGCGCGCGCGGTGCAGCTCCCAGCGCAGGAACAGGCCGATGAAGATCAGGCCGATACCGATGGCGAACGGCACGGGCGAGACAGTCCAGCTCTCTGGCCAGGACCAGGAGCCGATGCGCAAGGTTTCTTTCTTTTCCCACCAGCCGAGCGTGGTCGCCTCGATGAGCCCGAACACGACAAGCCCGAAGCCGATGGCGGAGGTGAGCAGGCCGTCGACGTCGACACCCCGGACGTTGCGTTTACCGTGAGTTTGCGGCACCCAGGCGTAAATCCCCAGCAGCACCAGCAGGCCGAGCGGAAGGTTTACCCAAAAGATCCACTGCCAGGAGAAGTACTGTGTGAGCACCCCACCGAGCAGCGGGCCGAGCGCCGCCGTGCCGCTCATTACGGCGCCCCACACACCGAACGCGGCGGCACGGTCCTTGCCGTGGAAGAGCGAATTTACCGACGACAACGTCGCCGGCAGCACCGATGCACCACCGACGCCTTGGACGGCGCGGGCTGTGATCAGGGTGGTTGCGGTCGTCGATAAGCCTGCAAGCAACGAGCCACCAATGAACAGCGCAACGCCGCCGGCGAATGTGGTGCGGCGGCCGACACGATCCCCCAGGCGGCCGGAGCCGAGCAGCAACGCCGCAAAGATCACGTTGTAGATCGCGTTGACCCACTGCGCGTTGGTGAGGCTGAGGTCGAGGGCGGTGATCATCGTGGGCAGGGCGACGCCAACGATGGTGCCGTCCATGACAATCAGCGCCAGCCCTGCGGCGAGGACCGCGAGGGCCTTCCACCGGCCGGGGTGTTGTTCAGTGGTGGCGGTTGGGGTGTGCACTGTAGTCATGGGGTTCCTTTCGACCTTCACGACAGTAGGCCTGGGAACCACCGGGATTCATCAACCGATCGGTCGAAAAAATGCACACCCTTTCGGTTTAGAAGTAGTGCTTGTACAGGTAAAACCCAACAGCGCCGAGGCCGGTAAGCACCAGCAGAATGCTCGGCACGATGATCGCAAGCGGCGAGGTGCTCGAGGATTTCGCCGAGCCATCTTCCTTCCCAGTCGGGATCTCCAGCGATTCCGTGATTGTTGTCGTTGCGCTCGTACTCTTATCGACGACCGACCCCTCCGGAATCTCCACCACCGTAGTAGCCGCTGCCGTGGCGCTCTCGGTGGAAGTGGTTTCGGTGGACGCGCTCGTTGTCGTGGTTACCGTGACCTGCGCTGACGTACGCATCGTCGTGGTTTCCTTCGACTCTGCCGACGGAGTTGCTGCGGACGTGTTTGTCTTCTCGGCGGAAGTAGACGGTGCAGCCTCAGACGACTTCGTGGTCGTGGTGACCTTCGTCGCCCGGGTCTGCGTAGTTGGCGTGGGCTTCAGCGTCGGAGACGTAGTCGATGTGCGCGAGGTCGTGGACGTCGTAGTCGGCGCCGACGAGGTTGCCTTCGCGGTCGTCCTCGTTGCTGGCGCAACCTCCGAGGAATTTGTAGTCGGTGTGGTCGTTACTGCCGAGGTCTTGGTAGACAAACGCGGAGTCGTGGGCTTCGTAGCCTTCGTGGTCGTGGTGACCTTCGTCGCCTGGATCTGCGTAGTTGGCGTGGGCTTCAACGTCGGGGACGTGGTCGATGTCCGCGAGGTCGTAGAGGTCGT
>NZ_KV825963.1:64069-77874 GCF_001835805.1 Corynebacterium sp. HMSC034B08
GAGGTCGTAGAGGTCGTCGTCGGCGCAGACGTAGTTGCCTTCGCGGTCGTGGTGGAACGAGGCGTCGTCACCTCGGGCTTGGTGGTTACCTCAGACGTCGGCTCCGGCACCTGCGTTGGCTCCGGCTCGAGTTCGGGTTTGGTCGTAGGAGTTGCCGTCGGGGTTACTGACTCCTCCGGCTCGAGCGTGGCATCCGGGTGCTGCGCCTTGAACTCCTCAAGATTGTTCTGGGCAGCCTGCAAGACGCTCCAGGCAGCATCCGCAGCTGCCTCGGCTTCGTCGATGCCTTCGCCCGTTTCCTGCGCTGCGGTAGCAGCTGCATCCGCGGCGATGTAGTTACGCGCCGCTTCCTTCACCGCATCCAACGCTTCCTGCAGGGTGGTCGGCTTCGGCAGTTCCTCGACGGGAGCGACCTGGGTGGGCTCCTCAGGGGTCGGCTCCGCAGAGGTGGGTTCCTCAACCACGACAGTTTCGATCACCGTGGTCTCGCTGGTCGGTTCCTCACTGGTCGGTTCCTCGGTGGTCGTTGTGGCCGGGACCGTCGTAACGACTGTGCTGACCTCAGGCGTGGACGGCTCAGGCGTGGACGGCTGCGGAACCACAGGTGCGGGCTCAGACGTCGTTGGCTCAACCGGCACAGGAGCAGGCTTCGAGGTCGTTGGCTCAACCGGCGCAGGAGCAGGCGCAGCAGTCGTGCTCGGCTTCGGCGGGCGGCCGCCGTACTGCTTAAGGTTGTTGTGCTGGATGAGCACCTGTGCGTCCAGGGCCTGCGGGGTAGTCGCGGACTTGCCGCGGTTGTTGCCCACCTTCATCAGCGCACCGTCGCACGAGTGGGCAAGGCCCATGGCGTGGCCGATCTCGTGGGCGAGGGTCATGGTGATGCTCGGTTCGTGTCCTCCACGGATCGTGTCGGGGTTAATCAGCACCTTCATGTTGTTCACGTTGCCGATGACGCGGCCTACGGAGCCGCCAAGGTTGGCCTCTTGGACGGTGACGACTTTGTAGCCGGGCTTGTCCACGTATTCGAAACGCACGAGGCCGTTGGTGGCGCGGACCCATTCGTCGGTGGCGCGGTTGATGTGTGGCTTCAGGTGTTCCGGCGCGTGGAGGTACAGAGTGTTGCCGACGAGGGCGTTTTCGTTGTCGCTAAACACGAAGCGGTCCATGTGCGGGATCGGCGCGCCCCTCTTCGCAGCTGCAGTGGCTTCCTTGCACTCACGGCTGAGTGGGTCGATGTCGACGTGAGCATGGGCGGTTGCAGGAGCTACGACACCGCCTGCGATCACAGCGGATGCACAGGCGGTGGCGATCAGATGTCTATAATTCACGAACTAAGAGAACATCATTCTCAGCCGTAAATCAAGTCGGGTGTCCTAGATAAGACGACGGCGCGCGAAGGCGTATACGCCGGTACCCAGCACAGATGCGAGCAGCAGCGCGAACAGTGCGCGCACGAGGGTGTTGGAGCCGGTCTCGGCGGCGAGGCCGCGCTGGGCGGTCGCGGCAGTGTCAGCGGCGGCCGCGTCAACGGTTTCAGCGCCGCCACGCTCGGCGGCGTACGGGGCAGCCGGGGCGACGTCGACGTTCAGGTCGCCGGCAGCGCGAGCGGCCTCGATACCCTGGCGCGCGATTTCGCCAGCAAACTTTGCGACGAGCCCATCACTCAACGCAATCTCCTCCGGCGTGACATCCGAGTTCACGCGCAGGACATCGGCGACGAAGGTGTGGCCGTTTTTGTTCAGGAAGTAGGTCACGCCGTCCAGGGTGGCCACTGGCGGGAACTTGACCAAGCCGTTGGCAACCGGGTCCGGGTTGGCCGGGTCGACGTTGTCGGCGCCAAGCGGCTTCTCAGCCGGGGCCTGGGTGGCCTCGCCGCCAGACTGCGCCTCAGCCTTCTCCTCTTCAGAGAGCTCCGGGGCGGGAGCGGGTGCCGGTGCCTGCACAGAAGTCTGGGCGTCGCGGATGACGCCGGTGTCGATGAGGCCGGCCACGGCGGCGTCAACAATTGCAACTGCCTTCTCCTGCTGTGCGGAGTCGAGCTGCGCGAACGGCTTGAGCGCCTCCTGCGCGTCAGGCACGTAGTGGGTGCCTTCCTCGTTGAGGAAGTAGGTTTCGCCGCGCGCGTCCTTGGTTTCCTTGGGCAGGTCCTGCGCGTTGGCGTTTGTCATCGGCAGGGCGGCCAGGGCGAGAGCGCCAGCGGCGGCTGCGGCGAGAAGGCGGTTCATTGTGGTCTCCTGAAGTTGAGAAAGTCTAAAGTTCAACTTGAAGTCTACAGTGCCTTGACAGTTTTTACACCAGTCACACGAGAAACTTTTGTCACAATTTGACAAACGGGCGCGACAACGCACCAGAAATCAACGTGGCTGGAAGACGGTTTCCACCTCGTCGTCAGTGGCGGTGCCCTCGAGCTGCCACCCCACCACCGCATTGCGCACCGAGTTGGCCAGCAGGTTCGACGGCTGCACACAACTGATGGTCAGCAGCCTGCCCGGCATCGGCCCGTCACCCCAGATCTCCGGGTTGGAGGCAAGCGACTTCTTGTCAGGATCGTGCAGATCGGTCGCGCGGTAGACCAGCCAGTCCTGCCCGGAGGTTTCGGTGCGCACGTAGAGGTAGTCGCCGACGGCAACGTTGTGGTGCTCGGTGGTGCCGTCGTAAAGCTTGTTAAACACCGCGCTCACCCCCGCACCCGTGTGACCCGCGATGACCACAAGATCCTTCGCATCCGTGCCAGGCAGCGCGTACGGGTACCCCTCCCCCGTCAGCGCACACGCCTTATCCAGGCTCTTCGGATCGATCGCGCCATCGACCACCCGGCAATCCTCGGCCTCAAACCCGGCGCGCATCCCCAACACCGGCACAACCATCTCCACCGGCCGTCCCGCTGGAATCTGCGCAGCTGCTTGTCGACGAACCGACGTCTCCGACGACGTCTCTTCCGTGGTGGGGGTTTCGGGGGAAGGCGTGGTGTCGTCGAAAAGCAATATGCGCACGACGAACACAACGATGAGCAGCGCGACAATGCGGCGCGCATGATAAACCCAGCGAGGAGTGGACGTCACGGGCGCTATCATACGAGCCATGGAGAATGTCCAAGTCACTGAAGTCCCTGCAGGCGCGCAACTTATCGACGTCCGCGAGGCCGACGAATACGCCGCCGTCCGCGCAACCGGCGCCAAGAACATTCCGCTGTCCGAGTTCGTGGCACGCTACAGCGAAATCGACCCGGATCAGGACATCTACCTGATCTGCAAGGGCGGCGGCCGCAGCGCACAGGCCGGCGAATACCTCGAGCAAGCCCTCGGCTGGGACGGCATTTACAACGTCGCGGGCGGCACCACCGCCTGGGTCGAACAAGGTTTGCCGCACGAAAATTAGGCCGTCCCAACCATTGGGACGCCGCAGGGAAGTATGGTGGGGGTATGTCGACGCTTCCTGAACTGCCCTCCGCTCTGCTGAAGTCTCCCCACTTCCAGATCGAACGCGTGCGCAGGCACACCAAGGACGAAGTCGAACGCACCCTGGCCAAGCACGACACCACCATGCGCGAGTACTGGGTGCTGTCCTGCGTGGACGTCGCTCCAATGTCGCAGCGCCAACTGTCCGAGCTGCTGATCATCGACGCCTCCGACATGGTGCGGCTCATCGACTCGCTGGAGAAACTCGGCTGGGTCACCCGCGACCGCGACCCGAAAGACCGTCGCCGCCAGATCGTCGCCGCGACCAAGAAGGGCACGAAGGCGCTGGCCAAACTTGGCGACGACGTGGTTGCAGCCGAGGAGCGCGCACTCGAAGCGTCGTCCCAGAAGCAGCTGAAGAACCTGAAGAAGCTGTCGCAAGCGCTCGAGACGGAATAGCCGTGTAGTCGCCGTGTAGTCGAGCGATGCGCCCCGGATAGGTCTAACCTAATCCGCATGGTTCAAGCCGAGCCCCTTCCCAATCCGCTCCTGCGCAGCCACCTCGCCCCGCCGGAGCGGACACTTATTGATGTCCTTTTCGCCTCCGCCGAAGCCCACCCCGGCGCGGCGGCCATCGACGACGGCGAAGTAATCACGTACGCCGAACTCGTCGAAGAAATCGACCAACGCGCCACCGCCATGCGCACCCAGGGTGTGCCGTACCGGGGCCGCGTCGGCATCCGGATGACGTCCGGCACCCGCGAGTTATACCTCGCTATCTTGTCGACGATGCGCGCCGGCTGCGCCTACGTCCCCGTCGATGCGGATGACCCGGACGAGCGCGCCGAAACCGTGTTCACCGAAGCGGACGTGGACGCCATCTGGACCGACGCGGGCCTGCGGATGGTGAAGGCGCCGGTTGGTGGTGGTGTGTTGGGCGGCGAGCTTGGCGCGCTTGCAACAGTCACCCCCGACGACGACTGCTGGATCATCTTCACCTCCGGCTCCACCGGCAAACCAAAGGGCGTAGCGGTGACCCACCGCTCGGCCGCCGCCTTCGTGGATGCGGAGGCGCGCCTGTTCTGCCAGGACGAACCGCTCGGGCCCGACGACCGCGTGCTTGCGGGCCTGTCGGTGGCGTTCGACGCGTCGTGCGAGGAGATGTGGCTGGCCTGGCGCCACGGGGCGTGTTTGGTGCCGGCCCCGCGCGCGCTAGTGCGCTCGGGTCAGGACTTGGGCCCGTGGCTGATCCGTCGCGACATCACGGTCGTCTCCACCGTGCCCACCCTCGCCGGACTGTGGCCGAAGGAGGCCCTGGACAACATTCGCCTGCTCATTGTGGGCGGCGAGGCCTGCTCCCAAGAACTGACCGACCGCCTTGCCGACGGCCGCGAGATGTGGAACACCTACGGTCCCACCGAGGCGACCGTGGTGGCCAGCGCAACCCGGCTCTTCCCCGGCAAGCCGGTGACCATCGGTTGGCCGCTGGATGGGTGGGACCTCGCCATCGCAAGCGACGGCGAGGGAGAAGCAGGTGAGTTGATCATCGGCGGCGTGGGCCTCGCGCGCTACCTCGACCCGGAGAAAGACGCGGAGAAGTACGCCCCCATGGGTGATTGGGAGCGCGCGTACCGCACCGGCGACCACGTGCGACTCACCGAGGATGGCCTGGCGTTTATCGGCCGCGCCGACGACCAGGTGAAAATCGGCGGGCGCCGCATCGAGCTCGGCGAAGTGGAGGCCAACGTGGCCGCGCTCGAGGGCGTGTATAACTCCGCCGTCGCCGTACAAACGCTGCCCGCAGGTGACAAGGTGCTCGTCGGCTATGTCTCCCCCGACGAGGGCGTTTCGTTGGACGTGCAGCAGATGCGCGAGCGCCTCGCCGAGGTCATGCCAGCCGCGCTCGTGCCGCGCATCCACGTGATGGATGAGCTACCGATCCGCACCTCTGGCAAGGTGGACAAGAAGGCCCTGCCGTGGCCGCTGCCCGCCAGCGTGGACGCGGTCGGCATGACGCCGACCGAGCAGTGGGTTGCCGAAGCATGGGTGGCGGTGCTCGGCCTGGACGTGCCGGGCAAGGATGCGGATTTCTTTGAGTTAGGTGGGTCGTCGCTAGCTGCCGCCTCGCTCATCGCGCGTCTGCGCGAGCGCGTGCCCACCATCGCGGTGCGCGACCTCTACGACCACCCGAGGTTGGAAACGCTTGCATCGCTTATCGACGACCTCACCCGCACCACCAAAACCTCCACCCGCGAACGTTCTGTGACTCCAGTGACCGGCGCGACTCGGCTGGCGCAGACGCTGCTCATGGTGCCGGTGATGACGCTGAAGGCGTCGGCGGCGGTGACGTGGGTGGCGATCGTCGCAAATGTGCTGGGCCTGACCACGCTGTCGTGGACCTGGCTCGCGGTGGCGTTTGCGGTGCTGTGCACGCCGCTGGGGCGCATCCCGATCGGAGCGCTCGGGGCGCGGGCGATCCGCGGCCGGATTGCGCCCGGCGTGTACCCGCGCGGCGGGACTGTGCATTTGCGGCTGTGGGCCGCTGAGCGGTGGCTGGCTGCCTCCGGCGCGATGAACATCGCGAGCGCGAACGCCGCCAAGATCACCGCCCGACTGCTGGGCAACACGGTGGGCAAGGACGTGGACATGCACGCATTCGCGCCGGTGACCGGTCTGGCCACCATCGGCGAGGGCGCAGCCATCGAGCCCGGCGTCGACCTCGGCGGGTATTGGCTCGACGGCGACGAACTCCACGTCGGCGAAGTGTTCATCGGCCCCGACGCCCGCGTGGGCGCGCGCTCCACACTGATGCCCGGCACCGAAATCCGCGAGGGCGCCCACGTGGAGGCCGGCTCCACCGTCACCGGCGACAAACCGGTGAAGAAACACTCGCGCTGGGCCGGCTCACCCGCGCGCAAGAAGGGTCGCTCCAAGCACCGCTTCCCCAACGAACGCCCGCCGCGCCGCCCCATGTGGGCGCTTGCGTACGGACTGACCTCCCTGGCGTTGTCGGTGCTGCCCGCGCTAGCGGTGCTGGGTGGTGCGGCGGCGACGCTCGGCCTTGCGCGATTGGTTGACACCCGCTCCGTGTGGGGCCTGCTGGTCTTCGCGCCCGTCGGTGGCGTGGTCTACATCGGCCTCGGACTCACCCTGACCTGGGCCGGCGTGCGCCTCGCGCAACTTGGTGTCCAACCCGGCGTGTTCCCCGTCCGGTCGCTTCGCGGCTGGAGCCTATGGACCGTCACCCGCCTCATGGACGACGCCCGTACCCGCTACTCCCCCATCTACGCCGGCGCCGCCACCCCCGTCTGGCTGCGCCTGCTCGGTGCCGACATCGGCGAGCACGCAGAAGTGTCCACCGCGGTCATGGTGCCGAAACTCACCGAAGTCCGCGAAGGCGCATTTCTTGCCGACGACACCCTCGCCGGCGGCTACGAAATCGGCGGAGGTTGGATCCGGACCGACCACGCCGTCGTGGGTAAGCGGTCGTTCGTGGGCAACTCCGGCATGGTCGCCCCGGGCCGCAAACTGGCCAAACACTCCCTGGTGGCGGTGCTGTCCGCGAGCCCGAAGAAGTCCAAGGCGCACTCGAACTGGTGGGGATCCCCGCCCGAGCGCATGCGCCGCGTGGAAGTCGAAGCCGCAGGTGAAGCGACGTACGAACCGGCGAAGGGGTTGGTGCGCAGGCGTGGTGTCGTGGAGACGATGCGCCTTTTAGCCCCGATGACCCAGGCGGTCCTTGCCACCCTGTTCGCGGCTTGCGTGGTGACGTTGCTTGAGCGCATCGGCTGGTGGACGTACCTGCTCGGCGGGCTTACCTGGATGGGCGTCGGCGTCGTCGCAGTTGCCTCCGCCGTAGTGGCCAAGTGGGTCCTCGTGGGCAAACACCGCGCCGGCGAACACCCGCTGTACTCGTGGTTCGTGTGGTTGAACGAACTGCAAGACCAGTTCATCGAAGTCATCGCCGCACCCTGGTTCTTCAACTGGGCAACCGGCTCCGGCGAAATGAACCTCGCACTGCGAGCCCTGGGCGTCCGCATCGGGCCCGGCGCGTGGGTCGAGTCCTACTGGTTCCCCGAAACCGACCTGTGTTCCGTGGGCGCCGGCGCCACCGTCGGGCCGGGCACCGTCGTACAAACGCACCTGTTCCAAGATCGCGTGATGTCGCTGGACACCGTCACCATCGAGGCGTCGGCCACCCTCGGCGCCCACTCCGTCTCCCTACCGGGCTCCGTTATCGGCACCGGCGCCACCGTGGGCCCGGCTCGCTGGTCATGCGTGGCGACTCCGTCCCCACCAACACCGTCTGGCAAGGCAACCCCGTCGAGCCGCGGTAGGCGGTGGGGTGTGGGGCCCTTTCTTCCCTTCCCCTCCCGCGTGGTCCGCGCGCTTCCTTCCAGGCCGCACTAACGACATCCAGGTAACGACATCTAGCAGCGGAACGGCCCTGCCGTTCAGGTTAGATCCACGGGCGATCGTGATCCTTCGCCGTTCGTAGATTTCCCTCACCCAAGCAGATACTTCTTTTACGGAAGGAGATCGGAGTCCGTTCAAGGTTGAAAACGAACCGAGAAGGACGACTCGTCGGGTAGAACCAGGCCTCAGGAGGTTCGGAAATCTCAACAGACCATCCAGGGCTCTCCCCAGGGAAGCGTTCGGAGTACGTCATCTCAGCAGCAGCTCGAATGACACGATCCCAATCTGCATCTCCAGTCGTATCCGGTTCACGGTGCGCCGCTATGAACTCCTTGTGATCTTTAATATCCCGGATCTCTGACACAACACGCTTCAGCACACGCACCACAAAAGAGGAATCATTCTCGGCAGCAAGTTCACATTGCACCCATTGTGCAAAGCGTTCATAGGTATAAAACTGATCCATTTGCGCCTCCTTCCTCAATTCGAGCCTTCGGCTTCGATTATGACCCACTAGCGCCTCTGCGTACAGACCAAACTCGACTGCCATGCAGCGATGCCGACCAATCGGCTGCACCGTACCTCCCTCGCAAATGTCGTTACCGGGATGTCGTTCGTGCCACTTCAACCCCGCACCAACGAATTCCTGGTAACGACTTCTAGCAGCCGAAACGCGCCGCATGAATACAAAGCGAACACCCCAGTTCACAAAACTAGACAGACTGGTGTACTTTTACTGAACCAAGCGGTATCCGCCGCCGTAGTTTTACAAAAGAAAGTTCACTGTCATGTCACTCTTCCCGTCCCGCAACACCCGCAAGGGCCTCGCCGCCAGCGCCGCCGCTCTTCTCGCCGCCGTTACCCTGACCGCCTGCTCCGCGGAGTCCGGCGACACCGACGCAACGAACGGCGCGGAGCCGGCCGCGGGCTTCCGCGATGTGGCCACGATCCAAGAGGACGGCTCGGTAAAGATCGGCGTGTTCTCGGACAAGTCCCCGTTCGGCTACGTGGATTCGAACGGCGAGTTCGCCGGTTACGACATCGAGTACGGCAACCGTCTGGGCGATGACCTGGGCGTAAACGTCGAGTATGTGCCGGTGGAGGCCGCTTCGCGCGTGGAGTTCCTGGACACCAACAAGGTCGACATCATTTTGGCTAACTTCACGGTCACCCCGGAGCGTGCGGAGAAGGTGGATTACGCCAACCCGTACATGAAGGTGTCGCTGGGTGCGGTTACTCCGGACGAGGCACCGATCGACAGTGTTGAGGGTCTTGAGGGGAAGAACGTGATCGTCGTTAAGGGTACGACCGCGGAGGCGTACCTGGAGAAGAACCACCCGGAGATCAAGCTGACCAAGTTTGAGCAGTACACCGAGGCGACGAACGCGCTTCTCGACGGCCGCGGCGACGCCTGGGTCACCGACAACACGGAGGCTCTCGCATGGGCTGGTAAGACCGATGGTTTCTCCGCGACGATCCCGACGCTGGGTGAGACGGACACCATCGCGGGCGCGGTGGCGAAGGGTAACGACGACCTGCGCGAATGGATGAACAACGAACTCGTCGATCTTGGCAAGGAGAACTTCTTCCACAACGCATACGAGAAGACCCTGAAGCCGGTGTACGGCGACGCGGTTTCCGCGGACGACCTGGTCGTTGAGGGTGGCCAGCTCTAACTCATGGACTTTTCGGTCGTTACCGAGAACATCCCGGTTTATGCTTCGGCGGCAGTCCTCACGGTGAGGGTTGCCGCCAAAGGCATTGTGCTCGCCTTTATCGTTGGCGCACTGGTGGCCGGGGTGCGGTTTTTCAAGGTGCCCGTGCTGAGCCAGATCGCGCGGGTGTACATCGAGCTCTCGCGCAACACTCCCCTTCTGGTGCAATTGTTCTTCTTGTACTTCGGCCTGCCCAAGATGGGCGTCGTGCTGGAGAGCGAAACCTGCGCCGTGGTGGGCTTGGCGTTCCTGGGTGGCTCGTACATGGCGGAGGCAATTCGCGCCGGCCTGGAGGGCGTTGCCCCGATTCAGTTGCAGTCCAGTTTGAGCCTGGGCATGTCGCGGATGCAGGCGCTGCGCCACGTGGTCGCCCCGCAGGCCACTGCGCTTGCACTACCGGCGATCACGGCCAACATCATCTTCCTGATCAAGGAGACCTCGGTGGTCAGCATCGTGGCACTGCCGGATTTGGTCTACACCGCCAAGGAGCAGATCGGCCAGACCTACGAAACGCGCGAGGCGTTGCTGCTTTTGGTCACGTTCTACCTGATCATTTTGCTGCCCGTATCGCTGATCGCAGGACGACTGGAGAAGAAGGTGCGCGCGAATGTTTTCTGATCTCCAAATCCTCGCCGACGGCAACAACTTCCAGCGCCTCGTCTTAGGCCTTGGCGTGTCCATCCAGATCGCGCTTGCGTCGATGGGTTTGTCGATTGTGTTGGGGACGCTGTTGGGGGTGGTGATGTCGTCGCCAAGCAAAATTGTTCGCGTGATCACCCAGACCTACCTGCAGTTTGTGCGCATCATGCCACAGTTGGTGCTGCTGTTTCTGGTGTACTTCGACGCCACGCGCGCGTGGGGGTTGAACCTGGATGCGCGGGTGGCTGCGGTGATTGTGTTTACGCTGTGGGGCACAGCGGAGCTGGGTGATTTGGTGCGCGCCGCTATCGAGTCGGTGCCGCGCCACCAGTACCTCTCTGCGGCGGCGCTGGGCATTGAGGGGCGCGCGCTTTATCGTCACGTTGTGCTGCCACAGGCGCTGCGCGGTCTGATCCCCGCGACGATCAACCTGACCAACCGCATGATCATGACCACCTCGCTCGTCGCGCTGATTGGCGTGGTGGAGGTGCTCAAGGTGGCGCAGCAAATCATCGACGCCAACCGTTTCGAATACCCGTCCGCCGCCCTATGGATCTACGGCGTGGTGTTCCTGCTGTATTTTCTCGTCTGTTTTCCCATTTCGCTCGCCGCGCGCAAGCTGGAAGAAAGGTGGAGCTAGATGTCGCTCATCTCGCTCGAGCATGTTTCCAAGACGTACCCCAACGGGCACAAGGCGCTTAACGACGTCACCCTGTCCGTCAATCCCGGCGAAGTCCTCGCCATCATCGGCCCGTCCGGCTGCGGCAAGTCCACGCTGCTACGCACGGTCAACGGGTTGGAGCCGGTGGACTCCGGACAGATCCTAGTCAACGGCCGCGACGTCACGTCCAGCGCGACCAAACTCAAGGACGTGCGTTCCGACGTTGGCATGGTGTTCCAGTCCTACGACCTGTTCCCCCACCTGACCGTGATGGAGAACCTCCTGCTCGCCCCGAAGGTGGTCAAGGGCGCGGACAAGGATGAGGCCCGCTCGCGCGCGGTTGCGCTGCTCGAACGCGTAGGGCTCGCCGCCAAGGCTGACGCTCGCCCGCGCGAACTTTCCGGCGGCCAGAAGCAGCGCGTGGCCATCGTGCGCGCGCTTATGATGCAGCCGAAGGCATTGCTTCTCGACGAAATCACCGCCTCCCTCGACCCCGAAATCGTCCGTGAAGTCCTCGACGTGGTGGTTGGCCTCGCCCGGGACGGCATGACCATGCTCGTGGTCACCCACGAAATGGCGTTCGCCCGCGCGGTTGCCGACCGCATCGCATTCATGGACGCCGGCCGCATCATCGAGATCGCCCCGCCCGAGGAGTTCTTCGCCGCCCCGAAGTCCGAGCGCGCCCAGCGCTTCCTGGACCAGTTGGTGTTTTAGGGGGTTGCGGGCTGGGTCATAAACTGTTTGATGCCTCTAATCGGTAGCAAGAGATGTAACGGTTGCTCCGGCATCTCCTGAAATTCTGCGTACTGCATGTAGAACCGTTTCGCGTGTTCATCCAACGCGTGTACAACCACTGCCGCGGCTCCAATTTCTCCAGCCACAGTGAAGCACCGCGCTAGAGCGTCTCTCAGCAGCGCTTTCCCAACTCCTTTCCCCTGCGCATCCACATCTACTGCTAACCGCGCGAGAATTAACACTGGGATCGGATCGGGACGCCCTTTGGAAAACGATTCTGGCGCAGCTCCAGCAACGATCCCGCCCGTGCAGACCGCATAGTACCCAGCGACGCGGTCATTCCACTTGGAAACGTAAACAACGCAGTTGTGTGCCTGTTGATTCTGCATGGCGTAGCGACGAAACCACACATCGAGCGACACCTCCCCACAATGAAAACTCGAGCGATCATCCGCCTTAACAAGTTTCCGAGGCGGCTGAAGCACACCGTCAGTCGCCAAATTGAAACTCCTTGCCAAATGGAGTCTCCTCAGCGAAAAGTTTGCCAAGCTTAGAGAAGTCGGCCGGCTGGTCGAGAAGTTCCTCAACACGAGAGAAACCTTCTTCCCCCAACACAAAAAGCCGCTGATCAGCAAGCACCATCAATGCACGCTCCACGGCACTGTCGAGCACAAACTGTGACACCGAAGTGTTTGTCACCTCAGCGGCCCTGCGGAAAAACTCCTCTTGGTGTGCGGATGTACGCAAGTTCAAGCGCCGGTCTTTGACTGCCATTTCAAACTCCTTAAAGCGATGTACTCACAATGTACTCACGATCGAGGTCGATAGCAAGAGTGTGATGCCGTCTAATCCACTCGAGCAACACACCTTTAGTTCAAATATGCTCCAAGAAAACTCCACCGGTGTGCCTTAACGAAAGTTTTGCTCGCCGACACTGACAGAAGTGAAACTTTAAGACATAGAACGAAAATCACCCTCCCCACTAGCCACACTACGATCGAAATCGCCGAGCAGCCCCAATCAAAACAGTGGCCACTTGCTTGCTGCTAGATCATTGACAAAACCGACCCCCTTAGACTTCCCATTGCACACTCCGGCCCACCCTCCAAGCTTCAGCAATACATCCTCACAGTTTTGCTAGGAATGTATAATTTATAACGTCCTACAGAAAATGCGATCCTCTTCAGCCCAACACTTCTACGCTCCGAACGGTGAACCTAATCACTCTTTACCCGAACAGAACGTGCTTGCATCACGGGGCATCTGATCGATCGCTCTCCTCTATCCAAGGAACAGGCAGTGACCACCCATTTGAAGCACCCTTCCAAAGCTCGCCAAGACGCAGAACAGGGCATGACCGTCGTTTCAAATCTAATGAGCTACACGGCAACAGGAGCAGGTAAACCTCGCAAAGAAGAAACCTCTCTATATCTCAGTACGATGGTTTTCCTTTATGCGGTTTGGGAAGATTTCGTGGAACAGCTGGCCATCGAAGTGAATGGGCATCTAGCGGACGCTATCAATCCCTCGTTAATCTCCACCGAGGTTCGGAACAATTTTGTCGCCGATGCAACCCCGTGGGAGCTTAGTGTTGATCCCGGCTGGCGATCACTATGGAAATCGAGAGTCAAACAAATGGCGATCGGCAATAGCGCCACGGAAGGCAAAGGAGGATTCGGTTTAAACAACGCGACACTCAAAAACGTGAATCATCTATTCCAGATGGCCGGATTGACCACAGTGAAAGACACAATCAAAGGGCCAACTGTTTCACAATCTGTCCGCCTTCCGGCAGTTCTAGGACACGAAAACGAAAACGCGATTCCAACCAAAGAAATGATTGAAGAGCTCTTCCTAATCCGCTGTCAAGCGGTCCATTCGGCCAAAACTATTTCAACACTATATAAACCAGAAGTTAGATGGTGGATTGAAGCAGTGCGAAAGCTTATCCAAGATACAGATAAGCAGATGAGAAGCTACGCGTTAGCAAAGGTTATTTAGGTATACCTACTTTTTGGAAGGCAACTTTGCGGATCGGGCTGTTTCGCACCAGAACATCCCAAGTCGCGCAGTTCACAAAACTCTGACGTGCCCGTCATCGATGATGTTTCGATGGTCAAGTTCCGTGTAGTGATGTAACCCACCCGAAAGCGTCACCAGACACCGCCAACACCGCTACCAACTAGCCGGTCACAACATCAACCACCTGTCAGATGCGGGTTTTTGGTACCGGTGTTCCGG
>NZ_KV825964.1:0-10979 GCF_001835805.1 Corynebacterium sp. HMSC034B08
GGGAGAGTAGGTTACCGCCGACCCAACAACTTCAAAACAAACACCCGTAGACGAAACTAAACCCAACCGGTTTCACCTACGGGTGTTTTTACGCATACCCACATCATTGTTGTCGCCGACAACAGCAACATTGGTGCACACCCACCAGACCGCAATACAGAGTCAGAAACATTGCGTGCCTGACTATGCCACTGCATAGTTGGCGTACACCCATTAGTCCGCAATGCGGAGCACGGAGTCGATGCCAGCGGCGGCGCTCTTGGAAAAGTAGCCCAGCCGATACAAGGAAATAGTTGGTGTCTACCCACTTGTCCGCAATGCGGAGCGAAGCGACTTCACGCCACCGAAGACTCGACTAAAGCCACCAGCACACAGTCGTAAATGCAAAATGAAGCTTCACGGCCGCAGCGTTTTACACTCTGCCCAAGTCAGCGAAAGATATGACGTCGGGTTTTGCATACAGCACAGCCAGGAGTGGGACGTAACCGCAATGCGGAGAACGAATCCTTGATAGCCCATTACGGAGTCGAATGCTCGCCAAGTCCGCTCGGCTGAGGGGGATCAGCATAACTGTGTTGAGCATCCCTATAATGGCTTGGATACGAATTGGAGGGATTCCATGGCAGAGGCCGGCAACGGAGATAACCAGGGACGTCAACGTTCTTATGGTGGTGGCGGAGACCGTCGCGGTAGGAATAACCGCGGGCAGTCTCGTGGTCGTCGTGAATTTGGCGACGGAGAGCGCGGACGTCGCGAGGATCGCTACGGTGGAGCACGCGGCGACAATAAACGCGGCGGTCACGGTGGTGGCCGCGGCCGTGGCAAGCCCCACGGTAAGGGCGGCCGCCCGGGCCACGGCGGGCAGGACAACCGTGTCCGCCACGATCGCTCGAACCCATATCGTGAGGGATACCGCGAGGAACGGATGGCGCAGAAGGAGCGCGAACCTGACTTGCCGTCGGGCCTGGATATTAACGACCTTGACCCGTCTGTGCTGCAGGACCTCAAGGTGCTTTCCAAGGACAATGCGGAACGCGTTGCACAGCACATGCTGATGGCTACTGATCTCCTGGAAGACGATCCGAAGCTCGCACTTGAGCACGCCCGCGCCGCGAAGAACCGTGCTGGTCGTGTCGGCGTTGTCCGTGAGACTGCTGGCGTAGTTGCATATCGCGCTGGTGAGTGGAAGGAAGCGCTTTCAGAACTTCGTGCGGCGCGGCGGATGTCTGGTGGCCCGGGGCTGCTAGCTGTGATGGCTGATGCGGAGCGTGGCTTGGGCCGACCTCAGAAGGCGCTTGAACTTGGTCGTAGCCCTGAAGCTAATGAATTGGACGAAGCGGGGAAGATCGAATTGGCGATTGTGCTTGCCGGCGCACGCCATGATCTCGGTCAGCACGATTCTGCACTTGCGACGCTGCAGCGCATGAATCCTTCTTTGGATTCGCAGGGATTTGAGCAAGTGCGTCTTTCCTACGCATATGCTGATGCCCTTCTTGCGACTGGCCAGCGTGGTGAGGCCAAGACGTGGTTTGAACACGCTGCGAAGATTGATACGGATGGTTTCACGGATGCGGCGGAGCGCGCCGCAGAATTGGACTAGACAATGGCGCTGAAGGATAACTACGACGCTCTCCTGCTTGACCTCGACGGCACTGTGTGGAATGGCGGAGTGGCGATTCCAAACGCTGTAGAGGCCATTACGGCGTCGGGGATTCCGGCTATGTATGTGACGAACAATGCGTCGCGTAGCGCAGCGGATGTGGCTGCGATGCTGGGCAAGATTGGCCTCGATACGAAGACCGAAGACGTGATCACTTCAGCACAGGCTGCGTTGTCGATGGCTGAGGCGCACCTCGCCCCCGGAGATCCTGTTCTTGTGGTTGGCGCGCCGTCGTTTAAGCAGCTTGTCGACGATGCGGGTTACGTCGTCGTCGATAGTGCAGATGCGAATCCGAAGGCAGTGCTGCACGGCCACAACCCGGAGACCGGTTGGGTGCAGTTGTCGGAAGCTGCGTTGGCAATTCAGCGGGGTGCAATCTATCTTGCGTCAAACCTGGATACGTCTTTGCCGATGGAGCGTGGGCTGATGATCGGCAATGGTTCGATGGTTGCCGCGGTGACATCGGCGACAGGTGTGACTCCGGAAAGCGCGGGCAAGCCGGGGCCGGCGATGTTCATTCAGGCTTCTGAACGCATGAATGCGAAGCGTCCGCTTGCCGTGGGAGACAGGCTAGATACTGATCTTGCAGGTGGCGTTGCGGCGGGGATTCCGTCGCTGCACGTGCTTACCGGTGTTTCTGGCCCGTTGGCGCTTATGGAGGCGCCCAAGGAGCAGCGACCGACGTTTATTGCGGAGGATATGCGCGGACTCAACGAGAACCCAGAGGTTTTGCTCCCGGGACCGCAGGGCGGTTTCGCTGCGCGAATCGACGGTAACGACATCATTTTGAGCTACGGCAAGGATGGTGCGACACCGATTCAGGCCTTGCGCACGGTTTTGGAGGTCGCGTGGCATATGGAGACTCCACCGGAGTTTGTGCGGCCCAACTCAGAGGCTGCTGAAGCTGCTACAGCTCAGTGGTGGTGACATGAAGCCACCCATGCCCAGGGATCCGCGGGCGCCGCATACGACGCCTGAGGAGGTCACGTCACAGTTTGAAGCGATTCTCGCGGAAGATACTGAATCGCTTGCCGATGAGGTTGACGCACTGACGCGCGCGCATGCGGTACTGGGGCATGCGTTGCAAGAAAGGAACAGCTAATGCCGCCCAAACGGAGGCGTTTGGATGCAGAGCTTGTGCGCCGCAAGATTGCACGTTCGCGCGAGCAGGCTCAAACGTGGATCAAGGAGGGCCGTGTCGAGGTCGGTGGGTTTGTGGCGTCGAAGCCTGCGACGGTGGTAGAGCCAGAGGCGTCGATACGCGTCAATGTCGAGGACATTGATGACTGGGCGTCTCGTGGCGCGCACAAGTTACTTGGAGCGTTGGAAGCCTTCGGGCCACGTGGCCTGAGCGTCGAAGGGCGTAGGGCGCTGGATGCTGGCGCGTCGACAGGTGGGTTTACAGACGTGTTGCTCAGAAACGGCGCACGTGAGGTTGTTGCCGTGGACGTTGGCTACGGTCAGCTCGTGTGGCGCTTGCAGAACGATCCGCGGGTGCGGGTGCTCGATCGGACGAATATCCGAAACCTGACGCCGGACATGATGGGTGGACTCGCGGACCTGATGGTCGGCGACCTGTCTTTCATCTCGTTGAAGCTGGTGTTGCCGGCACTGGTGGAATGTCTTGAGGATGGCGCTGACTTGTTGCCGATGGTCAAGCCTCAATTTGAGGTTGGCAAGGACCGTTTAGGCTCTGGTGGCGTTGTCCGTTCACAGGAGTTGCGCGAAGAAGTCACTGTGGATGTCGCCCAGTTCGCACAGGGGCTGGGGCTCAGCGTGCGTGGGGTGGCTGCGTCGCCTCTGCCAGGGCCGAGCGGTAACGTGGAGTACTTCCTGTGGCTTGTAAAGGATGGAGGCGAGGCAATGCTTGACGACGATTCCCTCGCCGCCGCAGTCCAAAAGGCCGTGAAGGAGGGGCCGCAATGACGGCTGAGCGTGAGATCTTGTTGGTTCCGCACTTGTTCCGCGAGTCGAATATCGCGTCCGCAGCGAGGGCTGCGGAGATGCTCCAGGAAGCCGGCATTACGGTGCGGTTGCTTGAACAGGAACAGATGGATGCGATTGAGACGCATCCGGTGCTCAGTGGGCTGACACGTGCCGCTGCTGACGACAATGCGGCGCTTGGCTGCGAGCTGGTGCTGGTGCTCGGCGGAGATGGAACATTTCTGCGCGCCGCAGAGCATGCCCGGGCGCAGGATATTCCGGTGTTGGGAGTCAACCTCGGACATGTCGGGTTCCTCGCAGAAGGTGACGCGGAGAGTCTTGAGGAGTCGGTGAGGCAGGTCGTCGATAAGACGTACCGCGTTGTCGACAGAATGACCATCGACGTGGCAGTCATCGACCAAGAGGGGCAGGTCGTCGGGACGGATTGGGCGCTGAATGAATGCAGCGTGGAGAATCTGGATCGTACACGGGTGCTTGATGCCACGTTGGAGGTTGATTTTCGGCCTGTGTCGTCGTTTGGCTGCGATGGCGTACTGGTGGCCACACCGACCGGATCCACAGCCTATGCGTTTTCTGCTGGCGGTCCGGTGATGTGGCCAGAACTCGATGCGTTGCTGGTGGTGCCGAATAACGCACATGCGTTGTTTGCAAAGCCACTTGTTGTCTCGCCGCGCTCGACGGTTGCTGTGGAGTCAGAACACACGACGTCGAGTGCCATGGCGGTAATGGATGGGTTCCGTCGCATCCCGGTGCCTCCTGGTTCGAGGGTTGAAGTAAGTAGGGGGTCGCGTCCGGTGCGGTGGGTACGCTTGGACGACAAACCGTTCACCGACAGGCTGGTGGATAAGTTCCGGCTGCCGGTGTCCGGCTGGCGCGGCCCGCGGACGGGTCGTGGTGTACGCGGCGTTGATGCGTAGGGAGGCAGAGTGCTCGCAGAGATCGCGATTTCTAACTTGGGCGTGATCCGTCATGCCTCGGCGGAGCTTGCTCCTGGGTTGACGGTGCTCACCGGTGAAACCGGTGCAGGTAAGACCATGGTTGTCACCGGCTTGCGGCTGCTGACAGGAGGCCGCGCTGATGCCTCCCGAGTGCGAACCGGGGCGCAGGAAGCTGTGGTTGAAGGCGCGCTCAGCATCGCAGATTTGCCGGAATCGACATTGTCCGCCGTGCATGCGATTGCAGAGGGCGCTGGTGCAGGGCCTGATGAAAACGGCGAATACGTCGTCTCACGTGCTGTGAAAGCGACGGGGCGATCGAGCGCTCACCTAGGAGGCCGAAAGGTTCCGGCCGCGACACTGGGTGATCTTGCCGGGCATCTGCTCACGATTCATGGCCAGAACGACCAGTTGAGGCTTCTCGCGCCGGAACAGCAGCTGGCGGCGTTGGACCGGTTCGACCCGGCGATCGCTCAGAAGCTCTCCTCCTATCGCGATGTTTATGTCCAGTGGCGCGAGGCATCGAAAGATCTGAAGGACCGCACCGAGAAACGCCTTGAGTTGGCACAGGAGATGGACCGGCTGCGGTTTGCAATTGAGGAAATCGACGCAGTTGCACCCGTAGACGGCGAAGATGCCGATCTCGTTGCAACCATTAACCGTCTTCAGGATGTTGATGCGCTGCGTGAGGCCGCCCAGACCGCGCTGGTGGCAATTGATGGTGCTGAAGCCGTCGGCGGCTACAGCGCAGAGGCGGAAGAAGCTGCATCAGACCTTGTTGGCAGGGCGCAGGCGGCGTTGGTAGGAGCTAGTGACGAGGAGTTACGGGAGCTTGGTGTGCGCCTCGGGGAGGTCGCCGGTGTGCTTGCGGATGTGTCTGCGGAACTCGGTAGTTTCACCGCAGATCTTCCGACCGACCCGGATGAGCTAGAGCGCCTTCTGCAGCGCCAACAGGAACTCAAGGGGCTCACACGAAAATATGCTCCGGACATCGCGGGTGTGTTGGCGTGGCGAGAGAAGGCCGGGAAACGGCTGAGCAAGATTGATACGTCAGAAGAAGCTATCGACGAGCTGAAGCGCCGCGTTGCTGATCTTGAAGCCGAACTAAAAAAGCGAGCGGCAGCGTTGACCAAGGCACGCAACAAGGCTGCCAAAAACCTCGGGGAGGCGGTGACGGAAGAGCTTCACGGGCTTGCCATGCCGAAGGCGCAGCTGCGCGTCGAGCTGGCGGAGGCCAAGTTTGGCCGCGATGGTGCGGACGCTGTGGAGATCACGCTCGCACCGAACAGCGCGTTGGAGCCAAAGCCGTTGGCCACGAGCGCATCTGGTGGTGAGCTCTCACGAGTCATGCTGGCACTTGAGGTGATCCTTTCGGAGTCGTCGGCGGGCGGCACGCTGGTCTTTGATGAGGTGGACGCTGGTGTCGGTGGACGTGCTGCGGTGGAGATTGGGCGCCGTTTGGCGAGGTTGGCGTTGAGGCATCAGGTCATCGTCGTTACGCACTTGCCCCAGGTTGCGGCGTATGCGAACACGCACCTGCATGTGTCAAAGGACGTGGGCGACGAGGCGGTGACGTCGGGTGTGGGCAATCTGACTGACGAGCAGCGGATTGAGGAGCTCGCGCGCATGATGGCGGGCCTTGATGATTCGGATACAGGGCGTGCCCACGCGGCAGAATTGTTCAAGCGTGCGCAGCGCGAAGTGGAGGAAATGCGGACGTAGCCCGCGCGCCTCCACAGTTCTGGCAGGTCAACGTTGCACAATGGTCGCTATGACTGTTGGAACTGGGGAAGCGCCCGCGCAGGAATTGCGCGGTACGCTGCGCGACTGCACACCGCAGGGCAAAGGCCTTGCTCGCCTGCATGAGGGCGATATTGCGATTGTGGATGCGCCGGACATGCAGCGTCGTTTAGCAGAGCAGCTCATTGCCCGCCGTCCTGCTGCGGTGATCAATCTTGCGCCGTACAGCACTGGATCCTTACCGACGTTCGGTCCGCATTTGCTTCTCGACGCCAACGTTCCGATCTTCGAAGTGGCCGACGCAGCAGTTCGCGAGAAGATCCGCGACGGCAAGAAGGCCACGGTCACGCCAGAGGGGACGATCACCGTCGGAAGGAAAGACGTCGGTGTTGCACAGCGTGTCACACGTGAGCAGGTGGACAACTCCTTCGCTGAGGCACAGCAAGGTCTCGTGGAGAACATGGAAGCCTATTTCGGCAACACCATTGAGTTCATCCACTCGGAAGCGCCGTTGCTTATCGACGGTGTCGGCGCACCCGAACTTGGCGACGCGATGGCGGACCGCAAGGTCGTTGTTGTCTCTCCAGGAGATGACACGCGGCGCCGTCTGACAGGCATCCGCAACTTTATGCGGGAGTACACCCCGGTCATCATTGGTGTGGGAAGCGCCGCGAACACGCTGGCAGAGATGGGTTATGCCGCTGATTTCATTGTCGGTGACCCCGCGGATGTCGCGTCGGAGAACTTGCGTTCTGAAGCACGGGTGATTCTGCCGGCTGACCCAGACGGTTATGCGCCTGGCTTGGAGCGTATCCAAGATTTGGGTGTGGGTGCGATGACGTTCCCAACAGCGACTGATTCGCCGACAGACCTCGCGATCTTGCTTGCTGCGTTCCATGATGCGGAGACGATTGTCACCGTAGGCGAGCCGGTGGAGTTGGACGGGATGCTCACGGACCCGGCGAATGCCGATCCGGCTGCGTTGCTTGCTCGCTTGAAGGCCGGCCGCAAGGTTGTTGATTCTACGGTTATTGAGAATCTTTACGCAGTCGAATCCACCAGCGGTGTCGCATGGGCCTGGGCGTTACTCGGCCTGCTGGTCGCTGCTGCCGCCGTCATTCTCGTCGTTGGGCTTGGCGGAAATGGGACGTTCGCCGACAACCTGGTCAATACCTGGGACACAGTTGCCAACACGGTGCGCGGCTGGATTCCAGCAGGGGAAGGGGAGTAAACCGTGGGAAAGCAAAAAGGGACGGGTGGGCTTGTCACTGCTGGTCTGTGTTGGGGGTTAGCTCTCGGCGTGGTGTTGGGGGCCTCGGTACTCGCGCCGGCTATTCCTGGCGGCCCGGATCTGTTCAATGGTGCGTTTCTCAGCGACATCGACCGGAACGCGAATGGTGATGGAGCCGAGGAGCCGACAAAGGAAAGCTGCGAAGCGCAGCAGCGGCTTGATGCTGCCGATGCTCTTCTGGGCAGTGAGTCGGTGTCCATCGTCTCTGGAGCGCTCAAAGAGGTGCCGGTCGCTATCGTGCGTACGCATACGGCCGCCGATATCGATGTTGATTCCGTGCGGTGGCTGCTCAACGCGGCGGGCGCTTCCGATGCTGGTGAGTTGAAACTGACAGAGAAGTTTACGTCGCAAAACTCTGCCGACGAGTTGTCCACGGTGATTGCGTCGACGTTGCCGTCCGGTGCGCAGTTGAGCGTGGAGAACCGTTCACCGGGCACCCATGCGGGTGAGTCGTTGGCGTCGATTATGTTGATCGACCCTGAGACGAAGGAAGCGCCAGCACAGGCTTCGGATCGCAAAATCGTAATTGACACGCTGCAACAATCCGGTTTCGTCGAGACGAAAGGTGAGATCGTGCCCGCGGAGGCTGTCGTGATTGTGGATGGCGCCTCCGGTGACGCCGGCGGAGACTTCGGTGCGAAGCTGGTGCAGGACCTTGCGGAAGCACTTGGCCATGCAGGCAAAACCGTGCTGACTAGTCAAGACATCGCGCCAAAGGAACTGCGCGGCGTGACAACGGTAGGCAACGTGAGCTACGAGTCCGGCAGGATTTCTTCAGTGCTGGCGGTGGCAGAGTGAGCCACGAATTTACCGTCGAGTCCTCCGAGGTACTGATCGACGCCCCAATCATCGCTGTGCGCCGCGACAGTGTGGTCATGCCGGGTGGCAAGCCAGCTAACCGTGAGATCGTCGAGCATTTCGGCGCAGTGGCAGTAGTTGCACTTGACGACGACGGGCGCGTCGCGCTCGTCGAGCAGTACCGGCACAGCGTAGGCAAGCGGCTGCTTGAACTGCCTGCGGGGCTTCTGGACATGTACGAAGAAGACGAGTTGGTATGCGCGAAGCGCGAACTGGTTGAGGAAGCCGGTCTCGAGGCTGAGCAGTGGGGCGTGCTGGTGGATTTGGTGACGTCTCCGGGGTTTGCGGAAGAGGCGGTGCGGGTATTCGTCGCAAAGCAACTGCGCGAGGTGGAACGCCCGGACGCCGAGGACGAAGAAGCCGACATGGACTTTCGGTGGGTGCCACTGAGCGAGGCCGCACAAATGGTGCTTCGAGGCGAGATTGTGAACTCAATCGCCGTGGGCGGCATTTTGGCTGCTTGCCGTGTCGCAGAGGGTAAAGCGCAGTCACGTGATGTGTCGGAGCCATTCGAGTTGCGCCCGCAATCGCTGCCGAAGCGGCGAGCCGAGCGTGGCATCGTGCCGGATATGAAGCGCATCTAGATGGCGGTAAAAGCCGACGAACTAGCTGCGCGCTGGTTGCAGCATCTCGCTGTTGAGCGGGGAGTCTCCCCTCACACGTTGAGTAACTACACCCGCGACGTCAACCGGTACACACGATGGTTGGCAGCCGCTGGGAAAAGCGACTTGGCAACAGTCAGTGCCACCGATGTAGAGGCGTACGTTGCTGACTTGCGCCGCGGGGTGGACGGCGCACGCCCCCTCGCGGCATCTTCGGCTGCGCGTGCGCTGACTGTCGCCCGAGGCTTGCACCGCTTTGGCGTAGAAGAAGGCGTATTGCCGGCAGATACCGCTGCCGAAGTTTCCCCACCGTCAGCTGGCGAGAAGCTACCCGACACTTTGAGCATTGGGGAGGTGGCGACGCTTCTCGATGCCTGCCCGACCGAACAGCCCCTCGGCCTACGCGACAAGGCGCTGTTGGAAACGCTATACGCCACAGGTGCGCGAGTTTCTGAGGTGCTTGATCTGAGCGTCGATGATGCGACAGCCGCAATAGATACTGAAGGCATTCTGACCGTGACTGGCAAGGGAAGTAAGCAGCGCCTCGTCCCGCTCGGCCGGCATGCACAAGATGCGATCGAGGCGTACCTCGTGCGAGGCAGACCCGTATTCGCCACCGGGAAGTCACACGCGTTGTTCTTGAATAGGCGCGGTGGAGCCTTAACTCGCCAGAGCGCCTGGACTGTAATCAAGCAGGCTGCGGAGCGTGCGGGGATAGACAAAGAGATCTCCCCGCACACACTGCGGCACTCATTTGCCACGCATCTGCTGGAAGGTGGCGCAGATGTGCGCTCCGTGCAGGAATTGTTGGGGCACGCTTCAGTGACGACTACGCAGATTTACACACATGTCACAGCAGATAGCCTGCGCGAGGTTTGGCGTAGTTCGCATCCACGTGCGTAAGCTTTTACGCTTATGAGTGAGTACACATTTGCACGAGCACGTCGCGCAACACTTGCGGTTCCGGCAGCCCTGCTGCTTGCCGTGGGGCTTGGCGGAGGTGTGGGAGCACACCCTGCCTCGGCGCAGATCCCGGGCGGGCTAAGCCCGGATGCAATGGCGAACATGATTCCCTCGGAGATCACCGTGCCTGCGGGGCAGACGACGACGGTTGATGTGGGCGTGCCGGTGGATGTGAATTACTCCGCAGGCGGCTGGGTGGTCACATCCAATGGCACGTCGGTGTCGGTGACCGCTCCAGCGGAAGAGGGCGCGACCGCAGCAGTGCCTGCGAGCGCCGGCGGTTACACGGCGACAGTTAACCTCGTCGCTGTGGGCGGCGGACAGGCAACTGATGCAGACGAAATTGCGGGCGGTGGCGCTGGAGAAAACACCGAGCACCACGGTGGTGGAGGCCACGCCGAAGACAACGGTGGTGGCGCAAACGGCGGTGGCGACGCAAACGGTGAAGCCTCGAACGGCGGATCCGGTGCGGGTGCAGGCAGTGGTAGCGGCGCCGTCAATCGCCCTGAGCGTAAGCCTGCGGAAAAGGCGGACACCGCGGACGCGAAGCGGCTCGATTTCGAGGGAGAGATCCACGGCAACGAGATCGTGGTCAAGGTGCCGTTGAGTAAGGCGCGCGATTTGATGAAGTATGCCAACTACGACTCGTCGAATGCGAAGCTGCGTTACCTCGATGTCAACGGCAACATCATCGAAGGGGTCAAGCGTGACGTGAACGTCGCGGGGCGCACGTTGACGCTGACGTACCCGGAAGGCGAGACGCCTGACAACCCGTTCATTATGGAGGTCGTGGAGAACGGCGCGGCGACGTTTGTCGCGGTGATTACGTCGACGAATGCTCCGGTTGAGCAGGCTGCCGAAACGGATGAAGAAAACCCGTATGCGGGAGCAGACAACAAAGGTCAAGGCGATAGCGTTGACTCGGGTTCGTCGGTAGGTGATCTTGTCCCGCTCATCATTGGTGGTGGTGCGCTTATCGCGGCACT
>NZ_KV825964.1:11079-32852 GCF_001835805.1 Corynebacterium sp. HMSC034B08
GCCATGGCGGACGAGGCGCTGTTTGACGCGGCTGACCAGAAGACGTTTTTGACGGGTCGGCCGTGGCGTGAGTTTGCCAAGCCGAAGGAGCTTGAGCGGCACGGTCCCGCAACCATCATCTCGATGGTGAACCAAAAGGGCGGTGTGGGTAAGACCACGTCCACTATCAATCTCGGTGCATGCTTGGCAGAGCAAGGGCGCAAGGTGCTACTGGTAGACCTTGACCCGCAGGGTGCACTCTCCGCAGGACTTGGTGTGTCCTATGAGGAGGATCAGGTCACGGTCTACGACTTGCTATTTGACAACACTGCCAGCATTCACGCGGCGATCAAGCGCTCAAACGTGTCCGGGCTTGATCTGGTACCCGCGAATATTGACCTGTCTGCGGCTGAGATCCAGCTGGTCAACGAAGTCGGCCGCGAGCACACGCTTGCTCGTGCGCTGCGCCCGGTGCGCGGGGAGTACGACTTCATCATCCTGGACTGTGGCCCGTCGCTTGGTTTGCTCACTGTGAATGCGTTGGCGTGCTCGCAGGGCGTGATCATCCCCATGGAGTGTGAGTACTTCTCGCTTCGTGGTCTCGCGCTGCTCACCGATACCGTGGAAAAGGTGCGCGACCGCATCAACTTCGACCTGCACATCGTGGGCATCCTTGTCACTATGTTTGATCGTCGCACGACCCACGCCCGTGAGGTCATGGATCGTGTGGTTGAAGTGTTCGGCGACCGCGTCTTCGACCCCGTGATTACCCGTACCGTGCGTTTCCCGGAGACATCGGTCGCGGGTGAACCGATTATTACGTGGGCTCCCAACTCGCAAGGTGCGGAACAGTACCGCAATCTGGCCCTTGAGGTGTTGGAGCGCACTAGCTAGTGGCCCAGGCACCTGAGCAGTACCCCCAGCCGGAGATCACGGGCTTTACCCTCGCGCTGAATAACTTCGAGGGGCCGTTTGATCTGCTGCTCAGCTTGATTCAGGCGAAGAAACTCGACGTGACCGAGGTTGCGCTCGCCGAGGTGACCGACGAGTTCATTGCGTATACCCGTGCGTTGGGGCAGACGGAGTCGCTTGACGAGGTCACTGAGTTCCTCGTGGTCGCGGCCACCTTGTTGGACATGAAGACTGCGCGGCTGTTGCCACGTGGTGATCATGACCTGGAGGAAGACTACGACCTTCTGGAGGCCCGGGACCTCCTGTTCGCACGTCTTCTGCAGTACCGCGCATATCAGCAGGTTGCTGACCAGTTTGCTACGTGGCAAGCATCTGCTAATCGACGACACCCGCGTGCCGTATCCATGGAGCCCCGGTTCGTGGACCTTTTGCCTCCGGTGGAACTCGGCCATACAGCGGCGAGTTTCGCGGAACTTGCGGCCAGTGTTTTCCGGCCTAAGCCGCCGGAGGAAGTACGCACTGACCACCTGCACGCCGTTGCTGTGTCCGTGCCTGAGCAGGCGGGCAAGATCCTGGATACACTCAAGCTCGCCGGCTCAGGTACCTGGATGACGTTCGCCGCACTGACACGCGATTGCACGAGGTCCATGGAGGTGGTCGGCCGGTTCCTCGCCCTGCTGGAGTTGTACAAGGCCCGCGCGGTGGAAACAGAGCAGCCCGAAGCGCTTGGCCAACTTGATGTGTCATGGACCGGCCTTGAGGTCGATCCGGCGGTCGTTGCGGCATCGAACTGGAACTAGTCACTGAACAAGTACGGGCAGCTAGACTCCTGCGGTATGGAAGACATGCCGATGGTTGCGCAGTTGCGTTCGCGGATTGAGTCGGTGCTGTTGGTCGTCGATACGCCGGTGTCCGTGGAGGACCTCGCGGGTGCGCTCGGAGCAACGACTGCGGAAGTGTCGGATCACCTTCGCGCGTGGTCGCGAGAACTCGACACCCGTGGCAGTGGCATTGATTTGCGTGAGACCGCAGAGGGCTGGCGGCTGTATACCCGGCCCGAAAATGCCGATGCGGTCGAGGCGTTCTTGCTCGACGGCACGCAGAAGAAACTCTCGCGCGCGGCAATGGAGACGCTCGCAGTGGTTGCTTACCGCCAGCCGGTGACGCGCTCGCAGGTTGCCGGAGTGCGCGGGGTCAATGTTGATGGCGTCATGCGCACCCTTGCGCTGCGCGGCTTGATTGCGGAGGTTGATCCGGAGCAAGAATCTGGCGCACACCGCTATGTGACGACGGAGCTGTTCCTCGAACTTCTGGGCATTGACTCGCTTGAGCGCCTTCCTGACCTTGCGCCACTGCTTCCGGACATCGATGCAATCGAAGATGCCTGGTAGGATCGGCCCAAAAACCGCATACGACTGAAAAGGATTGAGGAAATATGACTCCTCCCGCTCGCCGAGACGGCACACCGGACAAGCCCGAGAAGGACGAAACGTTCTACATCTCGTACGCGAAGCCGGCAAAGAAGCAGAATGTCCGTTTGGACAAGCGACGCGCAAATGCCGCGAAGAATGAGCCCCACCCGCTGGATGACAACTGGTGGGACGACAACCCGCAGGATAAGACCCGCAAAACTGAGGGGATCCGTCTGCAGAAGGTGTTGGCGCAGGCAGGTGTGGCGTCTCGTCGTCACGCAGAGGCCATGATCGACCAGGGCCGCATTGAGGTCAACGGCAAGATCGTCAACGTGCAAGGCATGCGTGTTAACCCGAACGTGGACATCATCCGCGTGGACGGGGAGCGCATCAACGTCAACGAGGAGCACGAATACTTCGTGTTTAACAAGCCGCGTGGCGTGCACTCGACGATGAAGGATGAGCTTGACCGCACCTCGGTCGGCTCCTACCTTTCGGAGCGCACCGCCGCGGGTCAGCGTCTGTTCCACGTGGGACGCCTCGACGCCAACACGGAGGGCCTGTTGCTGTTGACCAACGACGGTGAACTGGCGAATCGTCTGATGCACCCGAAGTACGAGGTGTCGAAGACCTACATGGCCACTGTCCTGGGTGAGGCGAACAATGCGCTGGTCAAGCAGCTCAAGGAGGGCATTGAGCTTGACGACGGCCCCGCGAAGGCCGACTACGTTCAGATCGTGGATGTCCACAATGGGCAGTCGATCATCCGAGTGGAGCTCCACGAAGGCCGTAAGCACATTGTGCGCCGCATGCTGAAGGAAGCTGGCTTCCCGGTGCAACGACTGGTTCGCACCAAGTTCCACACGGTCCAGCTCGGCGAGATGAAGCCAGGCATGATGCGTGCGCTCAATTCCTCCGAGCTTGCGTCGCTGTACAAGGCGGTGGGGATGTAATGGCAGACCAGAAGATTTCCAACTTGGCTGACGGCGGGCTGATTCTCGCAGTGGACGGCCCGTCCGGCACCGGTAAATCTACGATGTGTCGCGCGTTAGCGAAGAAGCTCGACGCGAAGTATGTGGATACGGGTGCGATGTACCGCGTTGCCACCCTGGCCGTCTTGCGCGCTGGTGTCGACCCGGTTGATACGGATGCGGTGATCGAAGCGACCGCTGATCTGCCGCTTGAGGTATCCGACGATCCGGATTCCACCGCAGTGTTGTTTGCAGGTGAGGATGTTGCCCGCGAGATCCGAGGACCGGAAGTCACCCAGCACGTTTCTGCGGTCTCTGCGATCCCGCAGGTCCGCGTGAACCTTGTGGAACTGCAGCGCAAGTTGGCCCGCGAGGCCGGCCGCGCGATCGTGGAGGGCCGCGATATCGGCACTGTCGTGTTGCCGGATGCTCCGGCAAAGGTCTACATGACGGCAAGCGCTGAAGTACGTGCGAAGCGTCGCTTCGATCAGGATGTAGCCGCTGGCCGTGACGTGGACTTTGATGCAGTGTTGGCGGATGTGAAGCGGCGCGACGAGGCGGACTCGTCACGCAAGACCAGCCCGCTGCGTCCCGCTGACGACGCCGAGATCGTGGATACGTCTGAAATGACCCCGGATGAGGTGCTCGCTGCGCTGACTGCCGTGGTGGAAAGGAGCGCACGATGAGCGACAAGAGGAACATTGAAGACGGTCTCGAGCCGGAGACTCAATTCATCCAACCCGGCATCGATGCCTCTGGCTACGACGACCTTGAAGCCTATGAGGTCGATGCGGACGACGCTGAGTACTACGACGACCTCGAGGACTTCGATGAGTCGGAGTTCAGCGAGGCCGACTTCGGCGACGATACCGATGCTGGCGACGAGACCGACGACTACACCGACGAAGAATGGGCCGAAATCGAAGCCGAATACGGCATCATCCGCCCGGACGTGGTCAAGGAAGCGTTGCCGACGGTCTCTATCGTGGGCCGCCCGAATGTAGGTAAGTCTTCGCTGGTAAACCGGTTCTTGGGTCGTCGTGAAGCAGTTGTGGAGGACCACCCCGGAGTGACCCGCGACCGTGTGAGCTACATGGCGGAGTGGAACGGACGTCGTTTCTGGGTGCAGGACACCGGTGGCTGGGACCCGGACGCAAAGGGCATCCACGCCTCGATCGCGCGCCAGTCCGAGGCAGCCATGGAGACCTCGGACGTCATCGTCATGGTTGTCGACGCAAAGACCACCGTGACCGAGACAGACATGGTGATGGCCCGCAACCTGCAGCGCGCTGAGGTGCCTGTCATCCTCGTTGCAAACAAGTTTGAGTCCGACAGCCAGTGGGGCGAGGTCGCCGAGTTCTATTCGCTGGGTCTTGGCGATCCGTGGCCGGTCTCTGCGCTGCACGGCCGCGGCGGTGCCGACGTGCTCGATGAGATCCTGCGCAACTTCCCCGAGGTGCCGCGTGCCGCCGCGTCGGTCACTCAGGGCCCGCGACGTGTTGCACTTGTGGGCCGTCCGAACGTGGGCAAGTCCAGCCTGCTGAACAAGCTGACCAAGTCGAATCGCTCTGTCGTGGACAACGTTGCCGGCACCACCGTCGACCCGGTCGACGAGTTGGTGCAGTTGGACGAGGACCTTTGGACGTTCATCGATACCGCCGGCCTGCGGAAGAAAGTTAAGAACGCCCAGGGCCACGAGTACTACGCATCACTGCGCACTCGCGGCACGATCGAGGCCGCTGAAGTGTGTGTGGTGCTCATCGACGCCTCCCAGGAGATCTCCGAGCAGGACCAGCGCGTGATCTCGATGGTGCTCGAAGCCGGTAAGGCCATGGTGATCTGCTTTAACAAGTGGGACCTCATGGACGAGGATCGTCGCTACGAGTTCGACCGCGAATTCGACCTGACCATGGGCCAGTTGAAGTGGGTAACCAAGCTCAACATCTCCGCGGACACCGGTCGTGGTCTGCACCGCCTGGAGCCAGCGATGAAGGAAGCGCTGGAGAACTGGGACAAGCGAATCTCTACCGGCCAGCTCAACAACTGGCTGCGTGAGGCGATTGCCGCGAACCCGCCTCCGATGAAGAACAACCGTCTGCCCAAGCTGCTCTTTGCCACCATGGCGACGACGCGCCCGCCGACAATCATTCTGTTCACCACGGGCTTCCTCGACGGCGGTTACCGCCGATACCTTGAGCGCAAGTTCCGCGAGCAGTTCGGCTACCACGGCACTCCGGTGCGCATCGCGGTGCGTGTGCGTGAGCGTCGCGGAAAGAAGTAGGCAGGACTATGGACTCGACGGTCTATTCCGCGCCCTCAGATCCGAAGGGGCCGTTGCCCCTGATTGTTGCGCTGCACGGTCGTGGCGATAATGGGCGGAACTTCCTCGGCGGTACCGGCCTCGTGCAGGCCAACGCAGTGGTCGTTGCGCCGACGGGTGCCGGTCTGGCGTGGGCTCCTGCGCCGTACGCGCTGAACACGATTGAGCAGGACAAGGCGCGTATCGACGACATCATCGCCCAAACCAGCGAACACTTCGACATCGACCCCGAACGCATTTACGCCGTTGGTTTCTCCAATGGTGGCGGTCTCGCGGTCTACTTGTCGACGCTCAGCGATACCTTCGCGGGTGTTGCCTCTGTGTCTGCGGCTGTGCGCTGCACCGAGGCGCAGATCGAGGCAGCCGAGCCGGTGGACTACCTCAACATCCACGGCACCCACGACGACGTAGTGCCATATAACGGCGAGGTCCGGCCGGGATACGGAAGCCCCGCTGAGGACGGCATTCTCGGCGCTCCCGAAGTGGTTGCCGCGTTTGAGCGTCGCAACAGCGACAAGGCTCGTACCCTGCACCACCGAGTGGAGGGCATGGGCCACGAGTGGCCTACCGGACCGTGGGCTGCGCATCGTGGCATCGACGTGACCGAGGAGATCTTCCACTTCTTCGGGATTGAGAAGCGGACCGACTTGTTTTAGCAGCCCGCTCTATCGCCGGTACACAAACGCGTCCGTGCGGTAGGGCAGCGGGATGATTTGTCCCTCATCGAACCCGAGGCGCTCGTAGAGGTACCACGTCAGATTCGCCTCCATCTTTGCCCGGGTGCGCTCGGAGGCTTTCAACCAGTACGAGCGTGTTGCCATGAGCTCGAAGCAGTGCTCGACCGGGATCTGGTCCACCCACTCGGTGCGGACCTCACGCTCAAGTTTCCACGGGGCATGCACGGTGGGGTAGAACCCTTCGCGTTGCACATCACCCGAGTGCATGATGCGGCTGAGCCGCAGCACCCAAGGGTGATGTACCGCGAGCGTATTCCAACACAAGATGAGCGCTCCGTCTGTGCGGATGACGCGGTCTGCCTCAGCGCTTGCCTCGGCTGGGTCCACCCAATGCCAGGTCTGGGCGCACGCGACGGCATCGACAATGCTGTCCGCGAGTCCGGTGGCTTCAGCAGTCGCCCGCCAGACCGGTACCTCCGGCAGCTGATTATGGAGCACGCGAGTCATGTCGGGGGACGGGTCGCAGGCAAAGACGGTGCGATGGTCGTCGATAAGCAATTGCGTGAGTTTGCCTGTTCCCGCGCCAACATCACACACTGCCTTGGCGCCGTTGAACAGCTCGACAACCTCAGGTGGATAGGACGGGCGCGCGTCGTGGTAGCGATCTGCATCACGCACAAAGGCGCTCGCCGCGGTGTGCTGGTGAGCGCGGTCACGAAACGTCGGTTGGGACTTTTTGCTCGGACCGGGCTGTGTTCCGCTTGTTGGCATGATGCACTAATCTACCTGTCGTGTTTTATCCGGAGCAGCAGACGTAATGGGCAAAGCTTTAACCGTCACCACGACGGTGTTTTCCTTTGTCATGCTCGCTCTTACTGGCTGCTCTCATGGCGATACGGAACTCACGGAACCCGGGGTGACCACGAGGGCGCTGCCCGCTGTCGATGACGTGCGCGAGGTCGAACCGTGGGGGCCAGCCGGGATTGACCATCGGAGCATCACCGCAGGTGGGCTAAAGCGAAACTACATCGTCTCCATGCCCGCGGGTGCTCGTCAGCGCGACCGTCTGCCGGTGATCTTTGTGTTCCACGGCTACAAGGAAGACGCTGAAAAGATCCGGAAGAACTCAGGGCTCGATGCGGCCGACGCCATCGTGGCGTACCTCGACGGCAAGGATTCCGCCTGGGCTCCTGCGCCGTATGCCTCAACTTCGGGGCAGCAAGATCTCGCATTCGTCGATGCCGTCCTCGCCGAGCTCGAAGGCGAATTCTCCATCGACCGCTCCCGGGTCTTCGCGGCAGGATTCTCTAACGGCGGGGGCTTCGCTGCGTTTGTAGGATGCCAGCGCCCGCAGGCGTTCACCGGAATCGCTACGGTTGCGGGAGCCTACTACCAACGTGTTTCCGCAGGCTGTTCCCAGATCCCGATGATGCACGTCGACTTCCACGGCACCGCAGACAAGGTCATCGCCTACAACGGCGGGCAACGCCATGCCACGGCATACGACTCGGTGGAGGAAATGCTCAACGAGTCCGCGTCGCGCAACCACTGCGACGCCCGCCACGAAGACATTGAGGTAGCCCCTGGCGTTATCCGCGAGGCGTGGACAGGTTGCGACGCCGAACTTGCCCACTACCGCATCGAAAATGGCCCTCACGTGTGGCCAGGCGGCGCCGGCGACTCATCTGGGACGGTGCCGAAAGGCTTCGCCACCGACGCCATGCTGAAGTTCTTCCGGCTCGGCCGGGCGACGCAGCAGTAGCGCACTGCTTGACGACGACCACCCGAACAGGCGCGGTTACGCACGTTTCAGCGCCACGCGTTGGGCAATTCCGGCACACTGGAACGCATGTTTTATAGCTTCGAGGGCAAAACCCCCAAGATTCATCCATCGGCGTACATCTCTGATGAGGCGACGATTATCGGCGATGTTGAGATAGGCGAGGACGCCAACATCTGGCCCGGCGTGGTCATCCGTGGCGATGTGGGCGCAATCCGTATCGGTGCACGTGTGAACGTGCAAGACGGCTCAGTCCTGCACGTGGATACGGATGGGGAGACAGTGCTCGAAGAGGACGTGACGATTGGCCACCTTGCGATGATCCACGGTTGCCATATCGAGCCAGGCTGCCTGATCGGGATGAATGCGACGGTGCTGTCGCGGTCGTGCATCGGCAAGGGCAGCATCATCGCCGGCGGGGCAGTGGTACTGGAGGGGCAGCAGTTGCCGGAGTTCTCTCTTGCAGCAGGTGTGCCGGCAAAGGTCAAGCGCGCACTCGAGTCGGACACCTTTGAGGCGCGGTTGAGGCACGCGGCGTATTACGTGGAGCTGGGCCGGCGGGCAGCGACAGGTCTCATGGCGGTGGACCGGGCGTCGCTTGCGTAAAACTTCACACTAGAACTGCTGTGAAAGTCACATAAACAGGAGTAACGTGACGGGCATGACATTCAATAACGTAACAGTACTTGGTGCAGGTGTCCTGGGCGCGCAGATCGCTTTTTGCTCTGCGTTCGCGGGCAAGAAGGTAGTGTCCTACGACATTAACGAGGAGGCCCTCGCGGCCGGCAAACAGCGTTTCGACGCCATCGGTGAGCAAATGAAGGCGGAGCTCGAGTCCGCTAACGACGAAACCATCGCGGCGGCGCACGAAAACCTCTCCCAGACCTCGGATCTTAAGGAAGCGCTAGCGAACGCGGACCTGGTCATCGAGGCGATCCCGGAGAACCTCGAGCTCAAGCGCAAGGTGTGGGCCGAAGTGGGGCAGTACGCCCCGGCGACCACCGTCTTTGCCACCAACACGTCGACGCTCATGCCGAGCAAGTTCGCGGACGCGACGGGTGCGCCGGAGCGCTTCTTGGCACTGCACTTTGCCAACCACATCTGGATTCAGAACACCGCCGAGATCATGCCTCACGAGGGCACTGACCCGAAGTATGTGGACCAACTCGTGGAGTTTGCGGAGCAGATCAACATGGTACCGGTCCCGCTCAAGCGCGAGCAGCCCGGCTACGTGCTGAACACCCTGCTGGTGCCGCTGCTCAGTGCCGGCATGTACCTGCTGCACCACGACATCGCTGACCCCGTCGACATCGACCGCGACTGGTGTAACTCCACCGGCTCCCCGCGCGGGCCGATTGAGATCATGGACCTCGTCGGCGTGCGCACCTTGGTCGCCGTGATCGAGTCCAACGAGAACGCCCCGCAGTGGCAGAAGGATTTCGTTGAGACGACACTGAAGCCGATGGTCGCAGAAGGTAGGACCGGCCTGGAAGCTGGGCAGGGCTTCTACACCTACGACGCGAACGGCAAGATCGTGTCTTAACCTACAGTCGCAAATACCCCTGGGGCCTAGCGTTTATCGCCGCAGCCCCAGGGGTGTTTTGTCGGACTGACAGGATTTGAACCTGCGACCCCCACACCCCCAGTGTGGTGCGCTACCAAACTGCGCCACAGCCCGATCCGTTACCGTTTGCATTGCTGCAATTGTGGCAACTTGTCGCATATTACAGCACTGTCATGCTGCCCCAAAACTGCCAGGTCAGTTGACGGTGCCGTCGACGTAAACCCAGGCGCCGTCGCGCCGTTCGAAAGTGGAGCGCTCCCGAAGGGAACCGCCGGGGTAGTGGGCTTCAAAGACCACGACACCATCGGTGTCGAAGGGGCCGCCACCTTTGGTTTCCAGGACGATCAGGCGGGTAAACGGCTCGCCTTCAGGATTCACGTCAAGGCCGGCGGGCAACTTTTCCGGTGCCCAGGTGCGGGCGATGTAGTCACCGTCGCCGATGACGAACGCGGTGTAGCGCGACCGCATGAGGGTCTCAGCGGTGGGGGCTTTCGCAGTACCGGAGATGTATCGGCCACAGCAGGCTTCATATGGCATGCCAAGCCCGCATCGGCAAAGCCCTCGTACTTCGGACCACAGGCCTTCGGTGTCAGCAGCGCCCCCAGAGCCTTGAACGTCAGCCATTACTTGCCCAACCGTTCTGCGCGGTGCAGTTGGTTCTGGCGACGGCGACGCTCAAGCGAGGCGGTCTCCGCAGTTGTTTCGATCTCGCTCTTGGCCACGTAGCCGTCCACGGTGGATGAGGCACCGGCGGCGCGCAAGGTTTCCACCTGGTCGTCGGTCAGGTCGCCGTAGAGGGTGATCAGGCGGGTGAAGGTGCCGTCGCCGTTGTGGTTGACTTCCACGCGGACGTCGTCAAGCGACATGCCCTTGGCTGCCTCGCGCACTGCCTGGGAGCAGGACACGGCGAGCGCGGACATGTACAGGCCTGTGGAGGTGACACCCTGGCCCTTGCCTCCGGTGTTCTTCGAGCGGTCCGTGGTGATGGCGCGGTTAGAGGTGCGCACCACGTCGCCGTACTTCGTGCCGCGGGCAGAGTAGGACACCGCGTTGTCGTCGGTGGTCTTCGCTGGCACAAACAGTGGCTGGAGGTATTGCACGGCCCAGGACCCGATGATGTCTGCAGCGCGTTGTGCAGTGCCTTCGCGGGTGAGTAGGTGGTCTGCCTTGTCCAGCGTCATAAGTGACTTGGGGTAGCGTGCCTTGGTGAAAATATTCTGCGCGTTGTCGATACCGACGGTGACGTCGATAGGCGAGTGCACGATGAGCAACGGCTTGCGCAACTTCGGCAGATATTCCTCTGGGTTGGTCTCTGCGAGGTCCTCGAGGAATTCGCGCGAGATGATCAGTTCGCGCCCGCCAAGGGTGACAGGGACGGAGCCGTGCATGTCGGCGTCGCCGATGGAATGTGCGTAGTGCAGCACCGAGTGGGCGGGGTCGAACGGCGCGCCCACAGTGGCCACCGCCTTGAGCATCTTCTTCAGCTCAGGGCGGGTTGCTGCCTTCAATGCAGCCGCGCCGCCGAGGGAGTGGCCCATGAGCAGTTGCGGGGCCTTGTAGTTTTCCTCCAGCCATTGCGCTGCGGCGACGATGTCGTCGACATTCTCCGAAAACGAGGTGTCTTTGAACTCGCCTTCAGATTGGCCGAGGCCTGGAAAGTCGAACCGAAGCGTGGCAATGCCGTGCTCAGTCAGGCGTTTGGAAATGCGCGACGCACCTGGCGTGTGGCGGGAACCAGCGAAGCAGTGGGCGAAGATCGCGTATGCCTGCGCCGGTCCGTCTGGTCGGTCGATGGTGCCGGCCATCATGTGCCCCTTCGATGAGGGGACTTTCACGTTCATAGACAGCATGGTTTGGCTTCCCTCCTTAATTTTGACCATCAGCGTAATCGTGTCACCATCAATTTCGCACGTTGGCGCACCCCTTCAGCGGAACGTTGCGTCAAACCGCATTATCCTTAAGCCTTATGGGCAAATTCGACTGGTTCTGGAAAGCCATGGGCTCCACGGCGGAGCGCAACAACAAGAAGTCCAAGGCTGTCGTCGCTGACGCACATGGGCTCATTGAGGAGCTTTCGCTTCTCGACGACACCGCGCTCGCCGAAACCGTCCGCGCCGCCGTCACAGATGGGGAGGTCAAGGACAAGTCTCGTTTCCTCGCCGGGTTGTCCGTTGCGTCGCAACGCACGCTCGGCATGACCCCGTTTAACGTGCAGAACCAGGCGGTGCTTCGCCTGCTGGAGGGCGACGTGATCCAGATGGCTACCGGCGAGGGCAAGACCCTGGTCGGTGCGATGGCTGCCACGGGTTTCGCACTGCAGGGCAAGCGCGTCCACCTGATTACCGTGAACAACTACCTTGCGGCCCGTGACGCGGAGTGGATGCGTCCGTTGGTGGAGTTTTTCGGGTTGTCGGTGGCTGCGGTGACGGAGTCGTCGACACGCGAGGAGCGCATCGCTGCCTACCGCTGCGACGTCATTTACGCCCCAGTGACCGAGATCGGCTTCGACCACCTGCGCGACAACCAGATCACTTCCCGCGACCAGACGGTGCAGGCGCCGGCGGATGTTGCACTCGTCGACGAGGCGGACAGTGTGCTTGTCGACGAAGCCCTGGTTCCACTCGTCCTCGCCGGCTCCGAAGGCGCCCAACAGGCCACCGGGCAGATCACTGAGGCCGTCTCGCACCTGGTGGAGGACAAGGACTACACCATCGATTCGGATGGGCGCAACGCGTTTCTTACCGACGAAGGTGCACAGAAAATCGAGCAGTTGCTGGGCATCGACTCGCTGTATTCCGACGAGAACATCGGCACCACACTGGTCCGCGTGAACTTGGCGCTCCACGCTAAGGCGCTGCTGATCCGCGATGTCCACTACATCGTCGAAGACGGCAAGGTCGCACTTGTCGACGCCTCACGTGGCCGCGTCGCTGAGCTCCAGCGCTGGCCAGATGGTTTGCAGGCTGCGGTCGAGGCGAAGGAAGGCCTCGACGTGTCCGAGGGCGGGCGCATCCTAGACTCGATCACCCTGCAGGCGCTCATGCGCCGCTACCCGCTCGTGTGCGGCATGACCGGCACCGCCGTCGAGGCGACCGACCAGCTGCGCAGTTTCTACGGCCTGCACGTCTCCGTTATCGACCGAGCCAACGAGCTCAAGCGTTTCGACGAGGCAGACCGGATCTACGCCACCATGGCAGATAAGAACGCGGCGATTGTCGACGAGATTGAGCACATCCACCACACTGGCCAGCCGGTGCTCGTGGGTACGCATGATGTGGCCGAATCTGAAGCGCTCGCGGAAGCACTCGAGGCGCGTGGCATCGACGTCAACGTGCTCAACGCGAAAAACGATGCAGAAGAGGCACGCATCATCGCAGAAGCCGGCGACATCGGACGTGTCACCGTCTCGACCCAGATGGCCGGTCGCGGCACCGACATCCGTCTCGGCGGTGCGAACGAAAACGATCATGCCGAAGTTGCCGCCCTCGGCGGACTCGCCGTGATTGGCACGGCACGTCACCGCACCGCGCGTTTGGACAACCAGCTTCGCGGCCGTGCAGGGCGCCAGGGCGATCCAGGCTTGAGCTTGTTCTTCGTCTCCCTTGACGACGACATCATCACCACCGGAGGGGCCGACGAATCCTTCTCCGCGCAGCCTGAACCGGATGGGCGCCTCACCGGCAATCGAGCCCAGCAGTTCGTTGAGCACTGCCAGCGCGTCACCGAAGGCCAACTGTTGGAGATCCACTCCCAGACGTGGAAGTACAACAAGCTTCTCGCAGACCACCGCGACATTCTCGACGAGCGTCGCGCCACCATTTTGGATACTGACACAGCGTGGCGAGAACTCTCTGAGCGCTCCCCGCAGCGCGCCGCCGAACTGTCGCACCTACCGCAGCCGGCTCTCGACCAAGCAGCGCGCGAAATCATGCTGTTCCATCTCGACGCAGAGTGGTCCGAACACCTCGCGCTGATGGACGATGTCCGTGAATCTATTCACCTTCGCGCTATCGCACGCGAGACCCCGATCGATGAGTACCACCGTATTGCTGTGCGCGAGTTCAAAGACCTCGCCAACCGTGCGGTTGACCAAGCAGTAGAAACCTTTAACACCGTGGATATCGATGAATCCGGGGCGCATCTTGCTGATGCAGGATGGAAGCGTCCAAGCGCCACATGGACCTACATGGTTTCGGATAATCCGCTTGCCGGGTCAGGCGATTCGGTCATTAGTGGCATCGGCAATATTTTCCGTTAAGTCACTAAACACCACCCAATCCCGACTTGGGCGGTACTATTGCAGAAGTTCTCAATCTCGACTCGATAGTCAAGGAGTTAGTCATGAGCGACAACACGCCGCAGAACCAGGTCGAAACCACCTCGGTATTCCGAGCAGACCTGCTCAAGGAGATGGAATCTGGTGCCGCGGCATCTGTGGATTCCGCAGCAGGAACTGAAAACCTCCCCGAAGGTGCGGCGCTGCTCGTCGTCAAGCGTGGCCCGAACGCTGGTGCACGCTTCCTGCTCGACCAGGAGTCGACCACGGCAGGCCGCCACCCAGAGGCGGATATCTTCCTCGATGACGTGACCGTGTCTCGTCGTCACGCCGAGTTCCGAGCCAACGAGGATGGCTACGAGGTTGTCGACGTCGGATCGCTCAACGGCACCTACGTCAACCGCGAGCCGCGAAACACGCAGCAGCTGACCAATGGCGATGAAATCCAGATTGGCAAGTTCCGACTCGTATTCATCACCGCGGAAGCCTAAGCTTTCCGTTCATCCTTAGCCCGACGTCCCACGAGAAGAAGAGCACGATCACGTGAGCGCAATCCGCAAAACCGCACCGCAGCAGACGGCCGCGAAGCAAGCCAAGCCCAACAAACCGGCAAAGACCATGTCGATTGGTGTTGTGCTTGAGCGTTTGCGGACTGAGTTTCCGGACGTGACCGTCTCCAAGATCCGTTTCCTCGAATCCGAGGGACTGATCACACCGCAGCGCACGGCGTCGGGCTACCGCCGTTTTACTGATCAGGACGTGGAGCGCCTGCGCTACATTCTGGTCACCCAACGTGACAACTACCTCCCGCTGAAGGTGATCCGCGAACAGCTCGAGGCCATGGATTCCGGCCAGGTCACCGCGATCCTGACTGCAAACGATGCTGAGCCGATGATCTCTCCAGAGAACTTCCGGGCCCCGGCACCGACGCGCCTGACCGACGTGGATGTTGCGGAACAGGCTCAGGCTTCGCAGTCCACGGTTGAGGAATACATCAAGGTAGGCCTCATCACCCCAGACGCGGCAGGCCTGTTCAATGTCGACGATGTTCGAACTGTCACTACCGCAATGTCCCTGGCTGAGTTCGGCTTGGACTCGCGTCATCTGAAGACGCTGCGTACTGCTGCCGCTCGTCAGGCTGACATGATCGGTCAGGTCACCGAACCGGTTGCAAAATCGGGCAAGGTCAATGCACAGCAGCAAGCAGAAGAGATTGGCCAGCAGATGTCCGCGCTGGTGGTCTCGCTGCACGCTTCGCTGGTGAAGAACGAACTACGCAAGCAGTCCGGCAACTAGTCGTTATGGAAGCAGTCGAGCTGGTCGGGGTGTACTCCGTCGGTCCCGAGCAATACCTTTGCGCATTGCTGCAGCGATCCTCTAACGGCCGCTGCATTCCTGTCTGGGTACCAACGCATGAGGGTGGGGAATTGGCTGCCCGGCTTTCAGGGTGGTCGCCAATCCGCCCCCGCACCATAGATGCCGTCGTGGATCTGATTCGCAACTCCGGAAAAACAGTAGAAACCATTGAGCTGTCTTCGTACTTAGAGGGCATGTTTATGGCAACCGTGTCGTTTGCTGACGGCTCTGAACTGGACCTGCGGGCGAGTGACGCGCTTCTGCTTGCGCTTGAATTGGACCACGAACTCAGCGTTGATGACCTCGTAGCAAGCCAGGCATCGATCTACCTTTCGCCGGAAGACGCGCAGCGTTTTCTTGGTGCTGAACTCAAGGTCATTGATCCGCAGGAATCTGTTTCAGCAAGCGGCGACGCCCAGGCTGACGCTGATTTTGAAGAACTCATGCGCAATCTTGGTGTGGATGACCTCGACACCGGTGATACTCCTGATACTGATGGGGACGATGGGGCAGACGAGGCGAAATAAAGTCTCAGTGTAAAGTTGAGGTTGAGAGTTCGGCGTGTTGCGCGTGAAACTCTTGACCCAGGTCCTATGCTTGGCATTTAATAGTCAGCAGGCCCTCATATAACTTTCATGGGAGTAATTACGTGAGTATCAACGATCTCAACCAGGTAGGCGAGCAGGAGACCACCTCGGCTGCGGTGCAGGAATCGCTTTTCGACGTCGGTCCGTCCGACGAAGTCGGCTACCGCGTACCGATCGCATGCCAGGTTGCAGGCATCACCTACCGTCAGCTGGATTACTGGGCACGCACTGGGCTGGTTCGCCCGTCGATCCGTGGCGCAAAGGGTTCTGGTTCCCAGCGTCTGTACTCCTTCAAGGACATCTTGGTACTCAAGATCGTCAAGGGTCTTTTGGACACCGGCATTTCCCTGCAGAACATTCGCCTCGCGGTGGACAAGCTGCGTGACCGCGGTGTCTCCGACATTGCGGAAATCACCCTGGTCTCCGACGGTGTAACCGTCTACGAGTGCCGCTCCAACGAAGAGATCATCGACCTCCTTGGCGGTGGCCAAGGCGTGTTCGGCATCGCGGTGCCGCAGATTATGAAGGAACTCACCGGCACCATCTCCGCGTTCCCGTCCGAGCGTGTCGAAGAAGAGATCGACGCTCCTAACGTCATTGGTTTCGACGAGCTGGCTGATCGCCGTCGTCGCAAGACTTCCTAAACAGGCCACACAACAAAGGCCCGGGCTGGGTACTCCCTCCAGCCCGGGCCTTTATTGCTTGCCGATGTTAGTCGTCAGAACCCTGCGGCCTGCTTCACCGCATCCGCGATGTTCTCTGCAGTCTTAGCGTCGACCTGTTTTTGGGCAATCTGCTCCAATGCCGCATCCGGATCGCCGTCTCCGACACGTACCACGGTAAGGTCCAGGTTGTTGCCCGCTGCCTGCCGGAAGCCGTCAATAAATGCTGCGTCATCTCCGGCATCAGCGGTGCCGGTGGTAACGAGCACAATTCGCATTGGCGCATTTGCGTTGCCGTATGCAGCAGCCGCAGCCTGGAGCGCTTCGCGGGTCTGGGGGGTTCCGCCGACGAGGAAGCGACGCACCGCCACGTTGACCGACTCCGCATCAGGGGAGACGGAGATGTTTTGGCGGAATCCATTCACCACACCAGGGGTCAGCGGTGAGGAGTAGTTCCACAGACCTACTTCCTTCCCTGCACCGCCAAGTTCAAGCGCGGTGTTGCCAATCGCATCCTTGGCTGGCTCGATAAACGGCGCCATTGCCTCAGAGGTGTCAAGTAGGAACAACGTGTTGACCGGCTCGAGAACATTCGCTGCCTCCGCCTGATCGCCGAGCTTCTCTCCACCAGAAGGCAGGGCAGCAGCCCAGACCAGATCCGAAATCACCGGCTGATCTTTCTCGGAGCCATCGAACTTCTCGGCTGCGGCACGTGCGAAGTCCTGGCCAGCGCGCGCTTGATCCTCGTTTACTGCGTCGTTCTGGTTCAATGGGATCGCCGCGTAAACAATGTCTGCGCCGACTGAGGTAAATGAAAGACCTTCCGGAACACTGTCCTCCGCAGTCGCCACAAGCTTGCCGTCTGCTCCTGCGAAGTCCGCCAGCTTACCCAGACGCTGATCGGTGAGGGCCTTCACAGCATCATTGTCGTTGCCGGCGACCTTTGCCGCCACCAACACGGAAGCCTCAGGCTCTTCCTCAACAGGGAACAGCACAGACTCGGTCTTCACGTCCTCCAACTTCACCTGTTCGGTGCCAGCGACACCTACAGGTTCACTATGGACAGCTTGGGGGTCAGCAACCGCTGCAGTGCGCTCAGCCGACTTCAACGCAGTATGCGTAATCGAGGTATTCGGAGCGATATAGACTGCTGCTTCCTTGATCGAGTCAACATACTGCGGCTTGATGCAGTAGTCCCGGACAACGGGGTTGGCGGCTGCGTAGTCGTCGATAAGTGCACGGCCTACTTTCTCATCGGAAGCGGCGACCGGCAGAACCAGTTCTCCGGATACGCAATCAGGAGCTGCAGCGCTCGAGTCGGCGCCGTCGCGCTGCCACAAAACCACTGCAAGCACTGCAGCTACAGCGAGAGCGACAAGCAGGGCGATAAGCCAACCCGCTAGCCTGAAATTGTTTTTACCGCTTGCGTGCCTAGCCATTGTGGTCGTAGCCCCTTCAACGTCGAACGATTGAGAAAACCTGCTCCGAGCTTAGCTGTCCAACGCAGCTTCTACGGTCGCAACAAGCCTGGCGCGCAGTGGAGCAGCGGCTTGAGACAATGCGCGTTGACGCGCAACGTATTCCGCTTTACCTTCGGCAGTTTCTACCGCGACAACATCAAAGCCCAACTCTCGACAGTCGTATGGCGACGCTTCCATATCCAAGCGCCGAGCCCGTGCCGCAAGCTCAAAGCAATCCAGGAAAAGCTCGCCAGGTACCAGCGGTCCTAACTTCAACGCCCACTTGTACAGATCCATGCTGACATGTACACAGCCAGCCTGGTCGTGATCAGGCTGAGACTCGCGAGTAAGAACAGTCAGATTCAGCGGACGCGCTGCAGGGGTGAAGAAACGAAACGCGTCATAATGTGAGCACTTGATGTGGTGAGACTCAACCACGTCGTTGGTGCCCTCTGCTCCAAGGCGAAGTGGCAAATCGTGACGTGGGTGGTCGGTCTTATACACCATCGCCCACTCGTGCATGCCGAAGCAATCAAAGTGAGCAGGACGCGTATCGACGGCACGCAGCAGCCGGCCAACCATCTCCACATCATTGCGTCGATGCTGGAGGAAAAGGCCTAGATTCAAGGACACGGTTCCGTCAGGTGCTGTGACGTAGTCGCGCCAAGACGCTTGCGGTGTATCCGCAGCCTGCGCGAGAGCGACCCCAACCCCTGGATGCCAGCGCTTCAAATGCGATGGGCGAACGGGGTAGTACTCAAAGAGGAAGTCCCATACTGGGTGGTACTCGCCATGCGCACGCCGAGCCGCACGGGCGTCCGCCCAAGGAGCCGCACGCTGCTCGTGCTCGTGTATGCGTGCGAGATATTCCTCAGGTTGCAGGGTTGTGGTCATACGCACGCTAACTATTCGTTTTCGTGTGTCCAGTCCGACACCGTACCCACGTATTCCTCGATGAGGTCTTCGAGGGCGACGATCCCGACGAGGCGGCCGTTCTCATGCACTGCCGCCATGTGCGCTGAACGTCGGTGCAGCAAAGTAAGAGCGTCGTCCATTGACTCGTGGCCGTCGACTGTGATGAGCGGTCGAATGCGTGAAAGCGGCACGCGTGGATCCTTCTCATCTGTCTCCATCAAGTCCAGAATGTCCTTCACATGCAGGTAGCCCGCCAGGGATCCAGTGCTGATCAGTACCGGGAAGCGTGAAAAACCGGTGTCTTGCACTGCCTGCTCGATGATCGAAAGACGGATGCCGCGCGGGTCGTAGGGGATCGTCTTTACCTCTACAAGCGGGATGAGCACCTCGTTGAGGCTGCGGGAATCCTGACGCAACGCCTTTGCCAAACGGACAGTTTCCTCGGCATCCAGGAGCCCCTCTTTGCGAGACTCCTGAATCATTGTGGCTAACTGCTCCTGGTCGACAGTGGAATCCAACTCGTCGCGCTGTTGGATACCGAACGCAGCTAATGTCTTACGAGCCACCCAGTTAAGTGCTTCCAGCACGGGGCGGGTTAGCTTCATCCAAACCGTCATCGGTCTGGTCAGCCACATTGCGGATTGCTCAGGCCCCGCGATGGCAATATTCTTCGGCACCATCTCGCCGAACAAAATGTGCAGGAAAGAAATGAATGCAAGCGCAATAACGAACGAAATTGGATGCAGAATATCTGCCGGTACACCCAGCGCGAGGAACGGCTCCTCCAGATATTTTGCAATCGCCGGCTCGGCAACCTTGCCCAATATCAGCGAGGCCACAGTAATGCCGAACTGCGCACCAGCCAAGTAGATGGAAAGGTGCTCGGTTGCGTACATCACGTCCTGGGCTTTGGTTTTGCCTTGGGCCTGGAGTGACTCGAGACGGTCGCGGCGCGAGGATACGAGAGCGAACTCGGCTCCAACAAAGAATGCGTTAGCAGCGAGGAGGGCGACAATCAGGACAACAGCGAGCCAGATACTCATCGGTCGGCCTCCTCAGGGGTAATCGGGCGCAGCATCGCTTTATCCACACGGCGGCCGTCGATTGCGGTGACCTGGGCAAGCCATGATCCGGCGCCTGCCGATTGGAACTCCTCCTGCAGCGAACCGAACGTTTCGCGCAGGACGACCTCGTCGCCAACCTTCGGGATGCGACCGAGTGTTGCCATGATCAGACCGCCCAACGTCTCGTAGGGGCCGTCGGGTGCTGTGTAGGCGAGGCGCTCTTCGAGCTCGTCGAGACGCACGAGCCCGGAGACCTCCCATGAGGTGCCGTAACGGACAAAGTCCTTTTCGCTTTCGCGGTCATCGTATTCGTCGTACACCTCGCCAAGAATCTCCTCAACGAGGTCTTCGATGGTAACCAGGCCCATGGTGCCGCCGTATTCATCGGCAACAAGTACGACCTGCGAACCAGCAGAGCGCACCCGGTTCAGCACGGAATCGCCGTCCAGCGTGCCCGGGACGATTGGGACACGCCGGGCAAGCGTGGCAAGTTGTGTGGTCGCACGCTCGTCGGGTGGCACGGAGAATGCGTCCTTGATGTGGACGACTCCGAGGGTGTCGTCGAGATCGCCACGCCGCACTGGGAAACGCGAACGCCCAGTTTCGCGAGCAAGTGCGATCAGGTCGACAACAGTATCCTCCGCGTCGAGGGAGTCGATGGTGGAACGGGGCGTCATCACCTCTTCAGCTGTGGTCTCGCCGAAGCGCAGTGATCGGTCGATCACTGCAGCGGTCTCAGCATCCAAACCACCAGCCTCTGCCGACGAACGCACCATGGCGCCAAGCTCCTGAGAAGAGCGGGCCGAGGCAAGCTCGTCGGCAGGCTCGATACCCATCTTGCGCACAATCCAGTTAGCGGAGGTATTGAGAAGGTTGATAAACGGCTTCATCGCCGTGTTAAACCAGTGCACCGGTGGCACGACCACGCGAGCTGTCGCCAGCGGGTCCGTAATAGCCATGTTTTTCGGTACAAGCTCGCCGAAAACCATCGACAAAAACGTTGCGATGACAAGGGCCAAAATAAGTGCGACAGTGGTTGAGGCCGACGCACTAAGTCCGACGGCCTCCAACGCAGGGGTGAAGAACTTACCGAGTACAGGCTCGGCAAGGAAACCTGCCGCCAGCGTCGTCACCGTAATGCCGAGCTGGGCGCCTGAGAGGACGAACGAAAGATTCGCGTGATCACGCGCGATAGCGCGGGCTGTAGCATCCCCGCGTTGTTTAACGTGGGCATCGATTGTGGAGCGCTCGAGCCCCGTCATGGCGAACTCGATTGCGACGAACAACCCGGTAGAGGCTGTCAGCAATACGAACGCCAGAAGAGAAAGTATGGATATGAATATGTCCATGTGTGTTGATCTGCGCCTTAGCGGCCGTTACTCCTTCGTTTGTTCTCTCCACGACGACCCTGCGAGTTGCCGCGTTGCCCACGTGTAGAACGGGAACGTCCAGCGCGGCTCGATCGTTGCGACGACCGACGCCCAGCGCGGGAACCTTGCCCGCCACCACCACAAGGAGCCTGCTTCGGAGCCCCCGGCGGAGGCAGTGGCTTTCCATCTGCGACACGTGCTCCTGTAATCGTAACCAACGACTCCGACATCGGAGCCACTCTGACCTCCGGAGCCTTCACGCCTGCCTTGCGCATCAGTTGCGCGACTTCCTTAGCTTGCTCGTCCATGACGAGCGTGACCACTGTGCCGGACGTGCCAGCACGGGCGGTGCGCCCTGCGCGGTGCAAATACGCCTTGTGCTCGGCTGGCGGATCGACGTGGACGACAAGCGAGACGTCGTCGACATCGATACCGCGTGCAGCAATATCAGTAGCGACGAGCACCGGG
>NZ_KV825964.1:32952-58723 GCF_001835805.1 Corynebacterium sp. HMSC034B08
GGGTGGTGCCGTCGCTGAAGCCGTCTAAGGCACGCGTACGCGCCCCTTGGGTTTTATCGCCGTGCAACCCCTGGGCATTGATGCCGACACGTCGCAGCTTCTTCACCTGACGGTCAACACCGTGTTTCGTGCGCATAAACATGATGGTCTTGCCGTCACGTGCGGCGATCTGCATCGCGATCTCATTGCGTTGCTCACGGCCACCGACCAAAAGTCGGAAATGCTCCATGGTGTCCACAGCGGCCTCCACCGGCGCAGTGGAGTGCGTCACTGGGTTGTGCATGTAGCGGTCGATGAGCTTTTGCACGTCGCCATCCAGTGTGGCGGAAAACAGCAAACGCTGGCCGTTTTGGGAGTGCGGTCGAGCAGCTTGCGAACTTGTGGCAAAAAACCCATGTCGGCCATCTGATCGGCCTCGTCCAGAGCAGTGACCTCCACCTGATCCAGGAAGAGTTTCTTCTGGTTGATGAGATCCTCGGCGCGGCCTGGGGTGGCCACAAGGAGATCGACTGGGGAGGCCAACGCACGAATGTGGTTATTGATGTTCACGCCACCGACAACATCGAGGACGCGTAGGCCGAGGGCGGCAGCGGAGTCGTCGAGACGCTCGCGAATCTGCGTTGCAAGTTCACGCGTCGGCGCAAGCACGAGCGCTCGCGGGTGACCCGGGCGTGATGGGGCTCCAACGAGACGGGCAAGCATAGGCAAACCGAACGTAAACGTTTTGCCCGAGCCTGTTGGACCCCGCCCGAGAACATCACGGCCCGCAAGGGCATCGGGGATAGCCGCCTCTTGGATAGGGAAGGGCTCCGTGATGCCCTGCTTTTTCAGCGTGGCGACGATTTCACGGGGTAGGCCGAGGTCGGCGAATGTAGTCATTCAGATCAGTGTACGCGCGTCGTTGTTTTAGTAGCTCAACTCTTCCCGCTCGCCGGACCAGGTGGTGTGGAACGTGCCTTCCATGTCCACGCGGCGGTAGGTGTGTGCACCAAAGAAGTCGCGCTGTCCCTGGATCAGTGCTGCTGGCAGCCGCTTGGCACGCAGCGAGTCGTAGTAGGACAACGAGGAAGCGAACACCGGCACTGGGAGTCCAAGCTGCGTAGCGACGACAACCACACGGCGCCATGCGTCTACCAGGCCCTTTTGCAGTTCTCCGGTGAAGTACGGATCGAGCAACAACGACGGGAGATTCGGATCGTTTTCGTAGGCCTCGGTAATGCGGTCGAGGAACTTCGCACGAATGATGCAGCCACCGCGCCAAATACGTGCGAGATCGCCCGGTTTGATATCCCAGTTGTGCTCGGCGGACCCAGCGTTAATCTCGTCGAAACCTTGCGCGTAGGCGACCAACTTGGAGGCGTACAGGGCTCGGCGGACATCGTCGATAAACGCAGTCTTCTCCACGCCAAGTGCTTCGAGGGTACTCAACTCGCCCGCCGGAAGTTCGGCTTCCGTCGCAGCCTCGCGCTGGGCAAGTGCCGACGACAGCGCGCGGGCAAACACTGCCTCACCGATAGCTGTGGTCGGTACACCGAGATCCAGTGCCTCCTTGACGGTCCACCGTCCGGTGCCTTTTTGGCCGGCAGCGTCCACGATGACGTCGATAAACGGTTTTCCGGTGCGGGCGTCGACCTGGCGAAGCACCTCCGCGGTGATTTCGATGAGGTAGGAATCCAGATCGCCCTTGTTCCATTCAGTGAAAATGTCGGCGATCTCCGCAGGCTCCAGGCCTGCTGCGTAACGCAGCAGGTGGTACGCCTCGCCGATGACCTGCATGTCGGCGTACTCGATGCCGTTGTGCACCATCTTGACAAAGTGGCCAGCGCCGTCCGGGCCAATGTGGGTCACGCACGGGGTGCCATCGACCTTTGCAGCAATGTCTTCGAGGAGTGGTCCAAGTGTCTCCCAGGATTCGACTGGGCCACCCGGCATAATCGACGGGCCACGCAATGCACCTTCTTCACCGCCGGAAATACCCGCGCCGACAAAATGGCGATTGCGCTTGGCCATCTCACGTTCACGGCGAATCGTGTCGGTGAACAGGGCATTGCCACCGTCGATGATGATGTCACCGTCTTCCATCGCATCAGCGAGCTGTTCGATGACCGCATCAGTTGCTGCACCGGCCTGCACCATGATCACTGCCTTGCGGGGGCGCTGCAGAGATGCGACAAAGTCCTCGATGGTCTCGGCGGCGATGAAGTTTCCCTCATGGCCATACTCGTTGATAACCGCCCGCGTCTTCTCTGGTGAGCGGTTGTAAATAGCGACGGTATGGCCCTTCGACGCAAAATTACGGGCAAGGTTTGAGCCCATTACTGCCATACCGACGACACCGATTTGAGCAAGAGGTTCTGAAGCATCTGCAGTCATAGTGCGAATTCTACGTGGCTGAGGACAGATCATCCGTATCATCGACGAGCATGAACCTAGAATTCGATTTTCGCCTGTACAACGAAGTGCTCGACACGCCGTTGAGCGAAGAAGAACTCGCTGTGATCAACAATCTCAACGTTGATTTCGCCCAACGACTCGGGCTAGTGCTGGATTACTGCTCAAAAGACCGGATGGATGCACACCTCGTCGCAACTGAGGAGCATCTGCAGCCAACCGGCATTGTCAACGGCGGTGTCTACTGCGCAATCGGTGAAACCATGGGGTCAATTGCGGCGGTGGCAGCTAGCGCCAAGCCAGCAGTGGGGATGAGCAACTCCACCGACCTTCTGGGCAGCGTGCGCGCGGGGCAACGTATCGACGCCACCGCGGAGCCGGTCCACATCGGTGCGCGCACCCACCTGTGGCGCGTGAACATGTACTGCGAGGAGAAGTTGGTCGCTGTGACCAACCTCAAACTGATGATCCTGAGCAAATAGTGGCTGATTAAAGCCAGTGGTTCTTGCGGAACCACCACCACATCACCGAGATAGCAATGAACATTGCGAGAAGTGCAGCGGGGTAGCCGTAACGCCAGCCAAGCTCTGGCATGACTTCGAAGTTCATGCCGTAGATTCCGGCAACCAACGTCGGCACCGCCGCCATGCCCACAACGGCCGAAATCGTACGCATGTCAGAGTTCTGCTGCATCGTAATCTTCGCTACCGACGCGTCCAGCAGGGACGTGAGACGTTCGTCGAAGCCTGAAAGACGGTCGCTGACGATCGTGGAGTTATCTTGGACGTCGCGGAAGTAGGTACGCAGAGCCTTACGCATAAAGTCCTTGTTGTTCGTCAACCCGTTGCGAAGCGCTGGTGACAGTGGGTCGATCGCGTGACGCATCTCCAAAATCTCACGCTTGTAGGTGTAGATCTTGTCAATGTTGATCGTGCGACGTGGCGTAAACACTTCGTTTTCCAGCTCGTCGACGTCGCTTTCGAGGAAATCCGCGACCTTCAGGTAGTTGTCTACCAGATAGTCAGATACCGCCCACGCCACAGCGGAAGGCCCGAGCAGCGCTAGCTCTTCTTCGTCCTCGAGCTTGTTGGTGAGGTCAGGGAGACGGACATTATGGCGAATCGTGATGGCAAACTTCTCGCCGATAATCATCTGTACTTCGCCGGTGGAAATGATTTCACGGGCGTCCGACACCTCTTCGTCGTCACGATACGACACTGAACGCACAACCAGGAACAACTGCTCGTCGTGGCGTTCAACCTTCGGTCGCTGATGTGCTGCGACAACATCGTCCACAACCAGGTCCTCAATATCGAAGACCTCGGCGATGCGTTCCATTTGCTCCGTTGTGGGCTCTTTCAGAGACAGCCATACGAAAGCGTTGTCGTAGCGTTCTGCCACCTCAAGTGCGTGAGTCATGCGCACATTTCCCGGCTGGCGTTTGCCGTCGACAAAAACGCGGCAAAAGTCGATCTGACGCTCGACAGGCACCGGGATTTGGTTCACAGACGGGGGCTGCACCTTCTTAGGACGCTGTCCTGGAATTGAAATACGTGGCGGCATAGCTTTAGCCCCCTTTCACGCTTGTGGGGCTTGCCGTATGAGAGGTCGCCCTGTAATGAATAGGCACGCAAAAGGCGCGCACGAATACCGAAAGTGATATTACGCGTGCGCGCCTTAATGTCTAACGGGGGTGATACCCCGGGTTAAAACACCGTCAAACCACGCGAGCGGAAGATTGATCGCACATGCTCAACGGACTCTGCGGACGGGGGAGTGACGTCCTGCAACTCGTAGTCGAGGCCGATTTTGTCCCACTTGTCCGCGCCCATGTTGTGGAAGGGGAGTACTTCCACACGCTCTACGGTGCCCTTCCAACGCGCGACGATATCGGCGACTCGCTGCACGTTTTCCTCAGCGTCGGTCAGACCTGGGACTACAACGAACCGGATCCAGACCGGTTTGCCCTTCTCGTGCAGTCGATCACCAAAATCGATGGTTGGCTGCAATTGGCGCGCGGTGACATTTTCGTATGTGTCAGGATCACCGGACTTGACGTCGAGGAGGAACAAATCAATATTGTCCAGGTCCTCGTCGGTCAAGCGTGCACCAAGGTAACCAGAAGTGTCGATTGTGGTGTGCACACCAGCGTCATGCACTGCCTTGAGCAGTCGTCGTGTAAACGCGATCTGAAACAGCGGTTCGCCGCCTGAAAGGGTCAGCCCGCCACCGGAAGCGTTAAAGACAGGCTTGTATCGCAGTACGCGGCGCACGACGTCGTCGATACGCTCGAGTGTGCCTTCCTTCATTTCCATCGTGTCCGGATTGTGGCAGTACTTGCACCGCAGTGGGCAGCCCGACAAGAAAATCGTCATACGGGTGCCCGGTCCGTCGACGGCAGTGACCAGTTCCCAAGAGTGGATGAGGCCGATCTCGCCAGTACGGCGAGCCTCAAACAACTCTGGGCGAGTGATCTCAAGGTCGTCGGTGGAAAGTCCGCCTAAACCGGCAGCGACGCCGCGCACGCGCTCGCCTGCTTCAGGCGATAGCGTGACGACGCCGCTCGTTCCGTCTTGGGCCATAAACTACGCGCCCTGGTGGAAGGTACGAGAGATGACGTCGCGCTGCTGCTCCTTGGTCAGCTTCACGAAGTTCACGGCGTAGCCAGAGACACGAACAGTGAGGTTCGGGTAGTTCTCTGGGTGCTCCATTGCATCCTCAAGCGTGGACTCGTCAAGCACGTTGATGTTGGCGTGGTACAGGCCAGAGTCCATGTTGTTTGCGGAACGGGAAGCCTTCATGGAAGCGAGGCGCTCGTCGAAAGTAGGGGTGGTCATGTTGTCGTCTCCTTCGGAGTGAATAGGTGAGTGGGAAAGTCTGATTAGGCGGGGTTAATGACCGCGTCGGCGTTGTCCATGATGAAGCCGGCGTCGAGAACACCAACCAGGTTGGTGATCTGCTCTTCCTTGTTACGGCCCAGACCCGACGGGGTGATCGTGTTGGTCAGCGAAATGCCGTCCAATGCGTCGTTGTAGTCGAGCTTGCCCACGGACAGCATCGAAGCGACCATGCCGTGATTGTCTGCACCGTTCTCCGGGTTAGCGCCTGGTGCGAACGGGGTGCCGGCCTTGTGACCGGACGGGAAGGAACCGGTTGCCTTGCCGTAGACGACATTCGAGGTAATCGTCAACACCGACTGGGTCGGAATAGCGTCGCGGTACATCGGGATCGCCTTGATCTTCTGCATCACGGTGTGAACAACGGTTGCAGCGATGTCGTCGGCGCGGTCGTCGTCGTTGCCGTAGAACGGGAAGTCGCCCTCGGTGATGTAGTCGACGATCAAGCCTGTCTCGTCGCGCACCGGTGTGACCTTCGCGTACTTAATCGCGGACAGAGAGTCAGCAACGATTGAAAGGCCAGCGATGCCACAGCCCATGGTGCGAACGATGTCAGAGTCGTGCAGCGCCATTTCGATGGACTCGTAGGCGTAGCGGTCGTGGCAGTAGTGGATGATGTTCAGAGCCTCGACGTAGGTACCGATAACCCAGTCGAGCATCTCCTCGTACTTCTGCCAGACCTCGTCGAAGTCGAGTGGGCCATCGCCCTCGATCGGCTTGTGGTCACCGTCAGTAATCTGCTTGCCGGTAACTTCGTCACGACCACCGTTCATGGCGTAGAGCAGTGCCTTCGCAGCGTTAACGCGTGCGCCGAAGAACTGCATCTGCTTGCCAACCTTCATCGGAGAGACACAGCACGCAATAGCGGCGTCGTCGCCCCACTGGTCACGGATCTGCTTGTCAGACTCGTATTGCAACGAAGAGGTCTCGATGGAGATCGCGGCGCAGAACTCCTTGTAGCCCTCCGGCAGCGCCGGATCCCAGAAGATGGTGATGTTCGGCTCCGGAGCAGGACCCAGGTTGCGCAGCGTCTGCAGCAGACGGAACGCGGTCTTGGTGACCTGGTGGCGGCCGTCCTCAGAGAAACCAGCGTCGGTCCAGGTTGCCCAGTACGGGTCACCAGAGAAGATCTGGTCGTAGTCCTCTGTACGGAGGAAGCGCACGATGCGCAGCTTGATGACGAGCGCGTCGATGATCTCCTGCGCCTCAACCTCGGTCAAGGTGCCGTTGGCTAGGTCACGCTCGAAGTATGCGTCCAAGAACGGGGAGAGGCGACCAATGGACATTGCGGCGCCGTCCTGGCTCTTTACGGAGGCAAGGTAGCCGAAGTAGGTCCACTGCACGGCTTCCTTGGCGTTGGTTGCCGGGCCGGAGATGTCGAAGCCGTAGTCTTCAGCCATCTTCTTGAGCTTCTTGAGTGCCTTGATCTGCTCCGCGTGCTCCTCGCGGTAACGTGCCCAGTGCTCGGAGAAGCCCTTCTCCAAAGACGCATCCTTGGCCAGCTGCTTTTGCTCGATGAGGTAGTCAACGCCGTAAAGCGCCACACGACGGTAATCACCGATGATGCGTCCACGGCCGTAGGCGTCCGGCAGGCCCGTGACGATGTGGGACGAGCGTGCTGCGCGGATACGAGGGGTGTAGATGTCGAAGACGGCATCGTTGTGGGTCTTGCGGTAGTGGGTGAAGATCTTCTTCACCTCCGGGTTGACCTCTTTGCCGGCCTCCTTGATGGCCTGCTCAACCATGCGCCAGCCACCGTTAGGCATCATGGCACGCTTGGTCGGGGTATCAGTCTGCAGACCGACGATCACGTCATCATCCTCGGAGATGTATCCGGGCTTGAAGGCGTCGATATCGGCCGGAGTGTCAGTGTCAACGTCATAGACGCGACGCTCGCGCTCAACGGCGAGGTAATTCTTATCCAGGTAGTCCCAGAGGCGCAGTGTCTTTTCAGTTGCGCCTTCGAGGAAGGATGCGTCCCCGTCGTACGGGGTGTAATTGCGCTGAACAAAGTCGCGGACGTCGATGTGCTCGGTCCACGGTCCTGGCGTGAAACCTTCCCACGCCTTGTTCTGGATTTGCGGCTCTGTAGAAACAGTCACAGTTGCACGATCTTTCACATAGATAACTAGTGGTCTTCATGCGGCTGCGCTTACCCATTCCCAAACACAGTCTCTTTAAAGCGCTTGCCGCTTACCTAAGAGTATAAAGAAGTTTTCCGACTATAGGTAATACGTTTGGGGTGGTGTTGGTCACATAAGGTCTTCGGGGGCGGAGAGTAGCAAAAACCCCGGTCCTGCGCTCGTTGAGAGCGAAGGGCCGGGGAAGTTGGGGGCGCTACGAACGCTTACTTCTCACCGTTTTCCAGGTGGATGTTCTCCAGCTGGCCTTCGGTGACAGCCAGGTTGTGGCGGGTGCGGGAGAACGCGTTAATCGTCCACTCGTTGGCAGCCACAATGCGGTTACGGCGGCCGGTGAGGAAGGACATGTGGACGCCAAGCCACATCAGCCAGCCGATGAAGCCGGTGATCTCGACCTTGCCCATCTTCACCACAGCATTGAAGCGGTTGATGATCGCCATGGAGCCCTTGTCGAAGTACTCGAACGGAGCGCGATCCTCCGGAGCGATATCGTGCTCGACTTGGTTCTTGATGACCTTGCCGACATAAGCGCCGGACTGGATTGCAACCTGGGCCACACCTGGCAGACGGTCGCGATTCATCATGTCGCCAACGATGAAGACGTTGGGCTCGTCGCCGACGGAAAGGTCCGCGTTAACAGCAACCTTGCCGGCACGGTCCGCTTCAACACCGATCTGGTCTGCGACCTGCTTGCCCAGCGGGAAGCCGCAACACCAGCGGACCAGATCTTGGTCGGAGTCTGGATCGTGGTTTCCTGTTCGGTCTTCATGTCCTTGTAGGTGACAGAGTCCGCATCAACGTTGGTCACCATGGCGTTGAGGATCACGGTGACACCGGCCTTTTCAAGCTCGCGCTGTGCCTTCTTGCCCAGGCGCTTGCCAAATGGAGGCAGCACCTGCGGAGCGCCATCAAGCAGGTAAATCTTCGACTGCTCGGTGCTGAAGGAGTATCGGCCCGAGGTGAAGGCACGGTGCGCCATCTCCGCAACCTGGCCAGCAAGCTCGACGCCGGTCGGTCCAGCACCAACGATGACGAACGTCAGCGCGCGATCGCGCTCTTCTGCGGTTTCCGCGAGTTCTGCACGCTCGAATGCTGCAATGAGGCGTGCGCGGATCTCAAACGCGTGGTCCAGGGTCTTCAGGCCCGGCGCGAACTCGGCGAAGTGGTCGTTGCCAAAGTAGGACTGGCCAGCACCAGCGGCGACGATGAGGGAGTCGTAGCCGAAGGTGTATTCCTTGCCACTTTCAACAGAGGTGACGGTCTTGCCCTTGACGTCGATGGTCTCAACAGTGCCACGAACGACGCGGACGTTCTGCTGGTTAGCAAACATCTGGCGGATGTCACCGGTGATCTCGCCCGAGGACATCAGGCCGGTTGCCACCTGGTAGAGCAGTGGCGGGAAAAGGTGGTGATTGGTGCTGTTGATCAGGGTCACATCGACATCAGCATCCGCAAGTTCCTTGGCTGCGTTGACGCCACCGAAGCCAGCGCCGATGATGACAACATGATGGCGGCTTCCGTCTGGGCGAATGACCGTAGAGGCCATAAATATCTCTCCTCGGTTGAATTTTTATATGTGCAACGCCTATATAGTACGCGCCGCATTCTATCTGAGCCGTGGCGTACCGCAGAAGCAGGTTCTTGGCCACTAGCATTTGTGAAATGGCCGATATCTCCCGCGCACGCAAAAGTTCCATCGACGCCGCGGCCTGGCCGGCTGTTGCTGCGGTACCCAGGGCCCGTGGAGGAGCGCTGCGCACGAAGATCGCTGAGGCGACATTTGCTCGTGCCTGTGCGAAAGCAGAACTTGCTCTAGAAGGAGACGGTGCAGCGCTCACCGTGGAATCCGCGGACATGTTTGAGCGTATCGCTGCGCGCGGGTGGACTGGCCTTGCTGAAAGTTATATGGCAGGCGAGTGGGTGACCTCGACGTCCGAAGGGCTTGTAGATGCACTCCAGGCGCTGATCGGTGCGGGGTACAGGCCGGGGCCAGCACGCGTGTCTGCTCCGAAGCACGGTCGCACACCCCTTGGGGTGATCGGGGAGCTACCTCCGGATCTGGTGCAGCATTTTGCTGGTGGCACCGCAACGCATGCGCAGGGACACTTTGGCACGGGTGTGCCGACGACTCAGCGCACGCGGATGAAGTCCCACACTCCGGGGGCAGGGCGAGGAAACGAGCCAGGGCACCACTTCGTCGACGTCACCGAAATCGGCGCTCCACTTGACGCTCATCGCGATGACCTATCTGATGCACAACGCAGGAGCATTTCGATGCTTCTCGACGCCGCCGCTGCCGGTCCCAGCACACATTTGCTTGAGATGCCGTGCAGTGGAGGAGCGGTGGCTGCGGAAGCACTTGCTCGACGCTGCACCCTGGATGTGGTTACCTTTGACGCCCGCGTGAGGAAAAGCCTTGAAGAACAGTTGATCCTCAGTGGTGCTGAAGGTGCTGCACGCATTGACGTGTTGGATTGCCCAGCCGAAATCGAAGCGTTGGCACGGCAGCGTCGCGGGGTGTACGACGCAGTAGTGAGCATGCAGGCGTTTGAGAACATGCCGCACCCGGAGCAGATCGCGTATCTCGTATCCGCGGAACAGATGCTCGCACAGGGCGGCAAGGTAGTGCTGCAAACAATTGTCCGCACGAACAACTATTCCCGGAGTGCAGCGGCAGCGTTGGCCTCAACCACCGGTTATGCGTGGCCACGGATGAACGTTGTGAGTTGCGATGACGTTGCCCGGATCGTCGATAAGCACACTGCATTGCGCGTGACTGCGGTGACAACCGCACCTGAACACCTCGCAGCATCGCTGAGGCTGCAGCGAATGGCCTTCGACGCCCACTTACGCGACGCCGCAGCGGATGGCTACGACGTTGTATTTCGCAGGATGTGGACTTGGCAGCTAGCCCTGCGCGAAGCCCTTGCACGATTGGAAATGCTCGACCTCGCGCAGGTCACGATGGTGCAGCGCCACCGCGGAGGCCGTCGCTAGGCTAACGTGACCTCCGGTCGGGATGCACGCTCGACCAGTACTGCAATCGACTCAAATGGCTTTCCGGCCACCATCTGTAGGCCCATCTCGCAGGTGCGGTTTGCTGACACGAAGCGTGCATAATTGCCACGATTGAGCCCCTCGCGTTCCTCGCGAGTCGCCGACTCAACCAGCTCAGGGTGCAACATCACACGATCGCCAGCTGTGCCACAGCAGGCCGCCCCAGCGGGCACTTCCGCATCGCCACACGCAGCTGCGACACGCATGAGCGCTTCCGTGGTACCAAGGTGCTGACCGGAGCATGGCGGGTGGACAGCAATACGCCCCTGGTCCTGAGTGATGGGCAGGTGCTCCATGATCTCTTCGTCGAGCCACTGCACCAGGTCGAGAACGCGAATCGCCTCGAAACGTTCAAGATCAGTAGGGGAGAGTACCTCCGGCATGGAATCCACCACGGTATGGGTGCACGAGGCTGCATCGATGATCACAGGCAGTGCGCCTTGCTCTGACCACTGCCACATGCGCTCCAGCAGGTCGAGTGCCTTCGCACGGTATGCATCGTCGAATCCCTTCGAAGAAAACGGCATGCCACAGCAACCGCCGTCAACGTTTTCCGGGATCCACACAGGTGCTCCGCTTCGTCGGCCGAGTTCAACAACCGCCTGCGGCACAGCAATCTGATCAGCAGAACCAGCAGGTTGGCCGAAGATACGGTTTACACAGGCAGGGAAGTAGACAGCTGCGGCACCGCTGCGCGAGGTTTCCGGCATCTGTGGTGCCTTGTGCGGCATGGGCCCTGGCACAGAGGGGAAGCGCTCGGACGAGATGAGTGCACGTCCAACCTGGGTGACAGCATTGGCTAGCGCAGGCCCGAGAATATTGACGCCAGATACCGCAGTACGGCCCAACGCCTCGACCGCGCCGTATCCCTTCGCGATCCCAGTTGCGACACGCTTCTCTGCAGGTGTTGCCTGAGCTGCGCGCAGTTGCTTCATTACCTTGCCGGTATCAATGCCAACAGGGCAGGGGATAGCGCAGGTTCCGTCGGCAGCGCACATGTCGATCGCGTCGTACTGGTATTGCTCGCGCAGCGCCCCCAAGACCTCCGAGCCTTCCGGCTGACGCGCCATCTCACGGCGCAGCACAATACGTTGACGTGGAGTCACAGTGACGTGGCGTGACGGGCATACCGGCTCGCAGAAGCCGCACTCGACGCACATATTGATCTCCTGCTCGACCTTGGGAAAGGACTTGAAGCGCTGCAGGTGGATGTCCGACTGGCGAGTCAACTTCACGTCCGGCGCGAGGATGGTGTCCGGGTCAAGCATCTCCTTGACCTCCCAGAACAGGTTCCAGATTTCGTCGCCCCATTCATGGCGCACGAACGGCGCCATGTTGATACCGGTACCGTGCTCAGCCTTCATCGAGCCGTCGTACTTGTCGACGACCAACTCAACCAGCTCGTCAAGGAAGCGCGAGTACTTCTCGAGCTCCTCAGGGTTGGAGAAGTCCGGGGTGATAAAGAAGTGCAGGTTCCCGTAGGGTGCGTGTCCCATCACGCCTTCGGGGTAGCCGTAGCGCCGGAGCAACTCCATGAGTTCAGCAGCGCCTTCGCCGACCTGCGCAGGTGGGAAGCACACGTCCTCAGTAATCAGCGCGGCGCCTTGCGGGCGGTTTTGCCCGATCAGGCCAAACAGGCCGTTACGCAGTTGCCACATGGCGTTTTGCTTTTTTGGATCGGTCTCAAAGTGCAGCGGTGCTAGCAGCTCCGCGCCTTCGAGCACGGCCTCGGCGGCGGCAATGGCCTGCTGAAGCTCGTCTTCGGTGGTGCCACCGACCTCGAGGAGCAGGGCAGCGGTGGACTGGTCAATATCTGCCCATTCAGCAGGAGCAGCACTAAATTGGCCAACTGATCCGCGCATGACATCGGAGACGAGCAGTTCGCAGGCTTCAGCGCCGGCGTCGACAAGCTGTGCAACATAGTTGGCAGCATCAGTGATGTCGGGTACAACCACCCAGGTCACAGCCTTTTTCTTTGGCAACTCGATGGTGCGAATCTCAGCCTCGGTAAACACGCCGAGGATGCCTTCGGAGCCGACGAGCAAGCGCATGAGGATACGGCCCGGCTCGTCCTCGTCCAAGAATGCATCGATGCGCAAGCCGTTGGTGTTGCGGATGGAGAACTTTGCGCGTAGGCGAGCGACTAGCGTCTCGTTAGCACGCAATCGATCACGGAAATCAGAGAGTTGTTTGTGCAGTTCAGGGCACTGTTTGCGGAAGGCGTCGTCGCCTTTGCGCGTATCGACGATCTCGCCAGACGTCAATACAAACTCAGCCTGATCGATGGTGTGGAAGGAATCACGCTCAATCTTGCAGCGCATGCCGCCGGCATTGTCAGCGAGGACGCCACCGATACAAGCAGATGCGGTCGAGCCGGGATCAGGTCCGAGCATGTAGCCGTGGCGTCGCAGGACCGCTTGAGCGTCGCCAAGCACAACGCCCGGCAACGTACGAAGGCGTTTGCCGCCGTCGAGGACCTCCATGCCGGCGAAGTGGGTCTTCACATCGACGAGGATGTCGTTCGTCATCGCCTGGCCGTTAAGAGACGTCCCGGCGGCGCGGAACGTCAGCGTCCGACCTGCACGGCGGGCATAGCGCATCAGCGCGGAAAGGTCTTGCGCGTTGCGTGGCTGAACGACCACGGACGGGATGTCGCGGTACGGAGAAGCGTCTGAGGCGTAACGCACGAGATCTGAGACGCGTGATTGAACATTGTCCGCGCCGACGATTGCTGCGAGCGCCGCGACGAGTTCCGGGTCGGAGCCGCCAGTGAATTGCTTACTGACAGCGTCCGGGTAGGAATCGTCGTAAACCGGCTTGGGGATCCTGCGGGGATCGGGAGAGAGGAGCTTTGCCATGGGGACAGATTACGCCGTGGTGCCACCAAATGTTACTTGACATAATGTACATTATCGGACAAATATCCTTTATATAACGTCAGGTGACGTTATATAGGGTTACTTCCGCATATCCAGACGGACGTTAATTTCGCCGTCCTCGGCGATCTTTGCGGCCACCAGCTCCGGTGTCTTCACTCCGTAGTCCTCTCGGTTGATCGGAATGTCTGCTGCGACGAGCAGCTGATCGCCCGAGCGCGCGACATTGAATGTCTGTGTGATCGTGTTCGTCTCGCCGTGGATGGTCATGTTGCCCGTCAGGTCTACGGTGCCCATCGTCCCGTCCTCTGGCACGCTGCTAAGGTCCACTGGCTCGGCGACAACGAACTTTGCCTCCGGGAAATCGTCCGTATGGAAAATTTTGCGTCGCACGCTTTCATCGCGGACATCAGAGTCGGTGCGAATGTTTGTCATATCGACGACAATCTCGCCAGCCTTCAGCGTGCCCGCCTCGATGGTCACGCTACCGCGAACGCCTTGTGTCGAGCCTGACGTAGTCCGGCGATCACCTGGCAGCACCTCGGCGAATGTGAAGCCTGCAGACGTTTGGTTGGGTCCAGGCTTGTTTGTTACCTCCCAGACGCCGTCAATTTCCGTTGTGGCGGATTTCAGGCTGGACTCGTCGATACCCTCAGTTTTGACACCGTGACTAAAAAACAGCGTCCTTCCCAACGGGATGAACGCCACTGCAAGCGCCAGAATGGCAAAGGCTAAAACTGCGATCATAAGCAGCTTCGTATTACGGGAGCTGGTCTTCACGTACCTCACCTCAGTTTTTCGAGTTTCTGGACCAAGCCTACTAATTCGTCACACAACGAATGCAACTCGTCCGCCGTCGCGCCTTCGGCCGCTGCAGTTTGGATATCCTCAGCGGCACAGCGCAACTCGTAAAGTCGATCGCGGATCTCTGCGACGCGCTGACGGCTCAGAATCACAGCGTCAGGGTCCACGGTCGTACCTGCAAGGAGTGTGCGCTGTTCGTACGCACGCTGCTTGCACGAAGAGCTGCAATATTTCCGCTTGCGGCCACGCCCCTGGTTGATTTCAATCTCTTTACCGCACCACGCGCAAACGTTTGTAGTCTCGTTTACTCTCCGCTTCCTGATCTTCACGGCGGCAAGTCTATTACAGGTGTCAAGCCTGGGTGAGGTCAGGGAACAAAACGAATTAGTGGACCGTTATACTTGAGCGATTGCTGGGCAACCGGGCAATAACGACGACAAGGATGGAGACAACATGGCTGATCGAGTGCTACGCGGTAGCCGCATGGGTGCCGTGAGCTACGAAACTGACCGCGACCATGATCTCGCGCCGCGTCGCATGGCGAAGTACCAAACACCCAATGGTGAGGTGTTTGAGGTTCCGTTCGCCGATGAGGCTGAGATCCCCGAAGAGTGGATGTGCAAGAACGGTCAGACCGGCACGCTCATGGAGGGCGAAGGTGTCGAGTCGAAGCCGACGAAGCCGCCGCGTACCCACTGGGACATGCTGCTGGAACGTCGCAGCATTGAGGAGCTTGACGTGCTGCTTGAGGAGCGCTTAGAGCAGCTCCGGAAGCGCCGTCGCACCGCGGCCCGCCTCGCTAAGGAGCAGGCCGCGCAGAAGGAAGGCTAATTCCCTACTTCGAACCGGAATTGAATACGTGAAGGACCTGACGCACGGTTTCCGTCGTCAGGTCTTTTGCCGTCTGTGCACCTTCTGCAACGCGACGGCCGACCTTATCCAGGTTCTTGCCGGAGAGCTCGTACTTGGTCAAGGAAGCAACCTCGTTAGCCAAGTCAGCTACCTGCGACGGAGCCTTGGTCGCACGATTTGGAAGATCTGCAAGTTTTGAGTTGGCGGCAGCGTACTCAATCTGTCGCCAGGTTTCGCTCGCCAGGTTGCCAACGAAGGAAGCCTTTTCCTTCGCTCCCCACTTGGTTACCTCTGCAAACGATGCGGCAGCGAAGCTTGCGTCCAGCTTCGACTCGCCAAGCTTGCGGTCTTCAAAGGTGATAGGGACTTCAACAACCCCGAATCCAGCGTCTGCTACCTTGTGGGCAATCTCCACCTGGAAGATGTAGCCCTTGTTGGACAGTGCATCCAGGTCGAGTTCTTCCAAGATTTCGCGGCGGAACGCGCGGTAGCCAGCGGTCATGTCCTTGACATCGTCGCCAAGCGCGATCGAGATGTACTCGTTGCCCAGCTTGGACAGCAGGTAGCGGCTGCGCGGCCAGTTCTTTACTTCCCCACCGTCGACGTAGCGCGAACCGATTGCCAGATCTGCGCCGTTGGATACTGCGTCGAGCAAACGCACGAGTTCCTCAGGGGCATGCGAGCCGTCTGCATCCATTTGAACGATGACCTCGTACTCGCGCTGAAGGGCCCATTCGAAACCGGCACGGTACGCAGCCAGCAGGCCGTCTTTGCCGGTGCGGTGGAGCACGTGAACTTCATCATGAGTAGCTGCGAGCTCGTCAGCCTTTGCTCCGGTGCCGTCAGGCGAGTTGTCATCGACGACAAGGACGTCCACATCCTTGTTGGCATCCAGCACGCGTCCAACGATAAGCGGGATGTTTTCCACTTCGTTGTAGGTCGGGATAATCACCAGGGTTGTATTCGCCACGGTGCTACGTCTCCTCGTTGTCACACTTATTTATTCCTTGGTGCAGCATACCCGTGCGCCCGGGTACGTGCGGAAACGCCTGCCACAGCCATCAGCATGATCCCTGCCGCGACAAGCAACCACTCCAGAATCTTTCCAAATCGCACAGCCGGGGTGACAGAATCGCGCAACGGCAGCTTTTCGACGAGATGATCTGCCGTGAAGATTTCCGTCTGCTGCGATACTGAGCCGTCGGGATGGACGATGGCGGAGACACCCGAGGTGGCTACAACAACCACTGCGCGATCGGTCTCCAGTGCACGCATGCGGCTCATCGCCAATTGTTGATACGTCATGCCGGTGAACCCAAACGTGGCGTTGTTCGTCGGTGTGCTGAGCAACTGGGCGCCGTTGCGAATCGCCATCCGGTAGGCCTCGTCCTCCGCCACCTCGTAGCAAGTCGCCACACCGACTGCGATGTTGCCGAGGTGCACCACGCCGTTGCCGTAACCAGGTTTGAAGTTGCCAGCCAGGTCAACCATGTCGGAGAACCTCCGGAAAAAGTCACGCATGGGCATGTACTCGCCGAACGGCTGGAGGAACCGCTTGTGGTGGTACTCCCCTGGCCCATCTTTTGGGTCGAAGACGACCATGGTGTTGCGGGACCCAACGTCGTCACGTGTGAGTGTGCCAACGAGCAACGGTGCGTCGATGCCGCGCACGGCGACGTCGATAAGCGCTCGTGCTTCCGAGTCGGTGAACGGATTGACGTCAGAGGAATTCTCTGGCCAGAAAACGGCGTCGACATCCATGTTTTGCGCGCGGAGGTCGTCGCGAAGCTCAAGCGTTTCGTTGACGTGGTTGGCCAGCACCGCGCGGCGCTGTGCGTTGAAATCGAGGCCCATGCGAGGGACGTTGCCCTGTACCGCGGCAACGGTTGCTTCGCCCACTGTCGAGGTAGGGCTATTGACCCCGATCTGCGCCACGGTGCCGAGACCGAGGGGCAGTACTGCGGCTACAAGGCCGGCCCAGCGTTGTGCCCCACGCTGCAGGATGGCCACGGTGAGACCTGCCCCTGCCAGCGCCACAGCAATTGAGATTAGCGCCGGACCACCCCAAGGTGCGAGAGCGGCTAGTGGACCATTGATTTGCCCCCACGCCAGGCGTACCCAGCTAAACCCGCCGAAAGGAAACGACGAGCGGCAAAACTCAACCGCAAGGTAGATCAGCGCAAACGCGAGGAAGCCGAAGCGCCAACGCGCGACGATCACACCAAACACACCTGTAGCGATGCCGTAGAGCGCGAGGAAGATCGACAAAGCGACATACGGCATTGCGCCGACAAACTCCCCGATCCACGGCAGCAGGTAGAGGTAGCAAAACGCAGCCTGCGTAAAGCCCAGTAGGCCGCCGAAGGCTGCGGAAGGACGATCAGTACCCGGCCAGCGTTGCCATGGCATGAGCGCAAGATAAAACACGGATATGCCGACGATGGCGGAGAACCAGTGTCCGTGCGGTTCGTACGAGAAGAACACCAGCCAGCCAGAGCAGGCCGCGAGTACGAACCGGAGGAAGCGGGTAAGGGCCGTCACCTACTTCTCCCCCGGCTCATTGCCGCTGTTGCGGAACCATTCCTCCAACTCGTCGGCATCAATAACGACGTCGTCAGCATCCGCTCCTTTCTGCGGATAGGGCTGATTGGGATTGGTAAACGAACCGTAGGAGGTGGTGAACTGCGACATCGGGGTGGCCTCGTAGAGGCGCGCGCCGAGGTCTTCCATGCCGCGACGGGCGCGTTTGGTCATCGAACGACGCGCGATTGCTCGTGTCGGACCGAACACTAATAGCAGGCCGATGACCGAGCTCACGAAACCAGGGACGAGACTTAGCGCCCAACCCGCCATCAACAGCGCGGAGTCGCCAGCCAACTTGCCAAGGCTGGTTCGCCCACGAGCCATCTGCGTAAGTTCACTGCGAAGCGACATGCTGGCGGCAAAGCCGCCGAAGATCATCAGTGCGAAAATTGCCAACAGCGCCCATCCGACACCAATCCACTTGGCGACGAGAAAGAACGCGATCGCTTCAACAACGAAGTAGGACAACAGGAGCACAGGCATAGGCCAGAGACTACCCGTTGAGCCGATCGAGCAACCAACCCACGTCAGTTGCAGCGTAGAGAAAATACGGGCCGAAGTGGTTCGTGCCAGTCCTGCCACGGATACGCTTGGCCGTACGTGAGAGGAACTCCACTCCCCAACTCTCTGCCAAGGCTGAGACATCTGAGTGCGGGACAAGGTCGTCGTATGGCGAACTCCACAGACGAATCGGAATACCTAGCGGGCGTTTGGTGCCTAGGCGTGTTGCATCAAGGTGGCTGCTGGTCAACGGGAGGTCGTCGAGAAGCGATGCCATGCTCACTCCGGTCCTCGTCCAAGAGCGAGTATGCGACCACGGGCGATGCAGCACCGCCCCTAAAGCACACGTGCGCGCCCCGTTCGCAATGGCCGCAACACCTCTTGGGCTCAAGTGCGGAGCAATCTCGGCAGCAATTGCGTCGTCGCTGGCCATGAGGCCCGCGACCGCGTAGAGGATCACTACGGAGGCAAGCGCGCCATCGACGTGATGGAGCATGCTGACCATGTCCACTGGCGGAGCTGCGACCACAGCTGCCAGCAGTTGGAGATCGGGTGCGTACTCAGGTTCCTCGAGCCACGCTGCGGCGGCTCCCCCGCCCTGGGAGAAACCCCACAGACCGAGTTTGGCTGTTCCTACGCCGAGGTTGGTGCTGGCGCGCACGGCATCGGCGAGGGAGCGTGCTGCCGCAACGTGGTCGCAATAGAGCTCCACATCGTCCCCGGGGTCGCGTGGGTAGTCGGTGATGACTACGTCGGCGCCGGCTGCAAGGAACAAGTTGATTACGGGTTGTTCATACGCGGCGATCAAGTCTATGGGCTTGATACGTGGTCCGATGCCCACGGTGCAGGAATATGACGGGTCGCAACGCCGTGCAACGCCCTGCGTCGATGGCGCAAACGCGATCGTGGGCCGTTCACCTTTCCCCATCCACGGCGTACGAGAGCGAAACACTGCGCCTGTCGCGGACAAGATCCGGCCTTGAGTATCGCTCGTGGCGTATTCGATTCGCCAGGAGTCTGAGGGGTTCAACAGCCCGCTTGCCCCTACTGGTCGGATCTGTACGGCCTCGAGAAGGGACCCCGGCGTCACGCCCATAAGCCAGGTAGCTCGGCCGAAGTCTGGCCCGGTTCGTTGAGCAGGACGAACTAAGTCAAGGCCGAGCCCGACAAGTGAGCGCACACGAGGAAGGAGCAACGACGCCATGGCTACCTCGGCATGTGACGCCAGATTGGACGTGGAACCAAGCGCATAATCGTGGCCAAAACGGCGAGGCGACGCGGAATCCACACTGTCGTGCTCCGTCCCTTGACTGCGGCCTCAACGACAGCATCTGCGACGACATCCGGGGTCACCGACATGACGGCAGGCTTCATCCCCTCAGTCATCGCACCGATGACAAAGCCCGGGCGCGCCAGTATCAGGTTTAGACACGTACCGTGGAGTCTGTCGGAGAGTCCTTGGCAAAACGCGTCAAGGCCTGCCTTCGTCGATCCGTAGACGTAGTTGGCGCGACGTGCCCGCCAACCAGCGATAGAAGAAAAGGCGAGGATCTCACCGTGGGTCATTTCGTCGGCAAGGATGGTGAGCATGTTGATTTGTGCCACGTAGTCCACAGTGGCGATGCGTACCGCTTCATGCTCGTCGTGCTCTGCCAGTTCCTGATCCCCCAAGATGCCGAACGCGACAATGGCGGACGTGACCTCCCCTGCCTCGCGGACGATGCGGCGATGTGAGTCGAGGTCGGTAGCGTCAAAATTAACGGCTCGGACAACAGTCGCGCCCGCTGCAAGCAAACGACGTTTCACGTCGTCGAGGCCATCGCTGCCACGCGCTGCGAGTACAACTTCACGACCACTGCAGATGCGCACAGCGATCTCGCCGCCGATGTCGCTGCGAGCACCGAGCAGGAGCACTGTTCCGGGGTTATCCACGCGCTGCATCCAGGTCGCGGCGAGTGGTGTTAAAGGTCTTCATGCCGGTAGCAGTCAGCGTCACGATGTCTTCGATGCGCATGCCCCACTCACCTGGCTTATAGATGCCCGGCTCGATGGAAAAGGCCATTCCCTCGCGCAAGATGACGTCGCTACCTGCGATGATGAACGGCTGCTCATGGCCCGACAATCCGATACCGTGCCCAAGACGGTGGGTGAACCATTCGCCGTAGCCGGCCTGCTTCAGTACGCCTCGCGCGACGGCATCGAGCTCCCCTGCGGTAATGCCGGGGCGGGCTGCGTCGCAGGCTGCCTGGAACGCGCGCTCCAGCGCGTCGTACGCTTCCAGGAAGTCCGGCTTTGCCTTGTTCCTGCCACCCACGACGTGGGTACGGGTGCAATCCGACTGGTAGCCAGATGGCAGCGCACCGCCGAGGTCTACGACCACGGGGTCGCCCTCTTCGAGCACGCGGTCCGAAAAGTCGTGGTGCGGGTTCGAGCCGTTCGGGCCCGAACCGACGATGACGAAGGCTACCGTCTCGTGCTCTTCGAGGATCAGCGCGTTCAGTTTTGCAGCGACCTCGCGTTCCGTACGGCCCGGCTGAAGCAGCTCCGCAGCACGTTCGTGCACACGGTCGATTGCCCTGCCTGCGGCCTCGAGTTGTTCAAGCTCTGCAGCGTCTTTCACCATGAACAATTCCGCGACCTCAGTCTCAGCCAGATCTGTACGTGGCAGCAGGGCCTGCAGTGCGAACACGTGGTCGGCGGTCAAAGAGGAGCCGAGACCGACCGGGCCATCCGGGAGCGAGTCAGCAACGAGACGGTACGGGTTCTCACCATCGCGCCAGCCAATCACCTCGACGTCGTCCGCGCCGTCGAGCCCCAACGAAAGCAGGTCTGTCATCGGTGCGACGACACGCGCGCCATCGGCGGAGATGACGAGGGCGGTGAGGCGTTCGTGGGAGGACGCCCAGGAGCCGGTGAGGTAGGCAAACTCTGCACCAGTCCCGATCACCAATCCGCTCAAGCCACGTTGCTTTACCAAGTCGGCAGCCATTTGTCGGCGCTTCGCATACACACTTGCATCAAACGTCATGCTGGCCATGGTAGATCGATACCATCGCTGCTGTGTCTGAATCCCTCGCACGATCAATCGCCCGCATCAGTATGCCTGGACGTAGTTACTGTTCAGGCGCGCTGATCACGCCCGATACGGTGCTCACGTGTGCGCATTTCTTTCGCGGTGTGGATGAATCGAAGGTGCGTGTGCGTATCGACGACACCACGTACCGCCTCAAATCCGCCGCACCGATTCCCGGTACTGATATTGCATTGGCAAGGCTCACCGAACGCTCATCGGCTCCGCTGCTTGAGATTGGGGCTCCTCCGAAGATCGGCGCATCGACGCTGACGGTTGGCTTCGGCGGACGTGCGAAAACTCCTCAGGGAAAGCCAGGCCTCTACCTGGGCAAGCTGCCGTTTTCCGCGTCACGGTCCTTTGCCACGCGTATCCGCCCCGCGGGCTTAGTCTACGCCTCTCCCCCGGCGATCAAAGGAGACTCTGGCGGGCCGGTCTTTGCACACGGCAAGCTGTTCGCAGTGCAGTCGCTCATCATGGATCCGATGAACCGTAACCTGCGAATCGCCACCGTGTCCCTGTTGCCTGCTAGTTACCGATAGCCACCACACCGCGTCGGATCGCATCGACTGCACGGTTGGCGTTGTCGCGGATCTGGTCCGAGTACCCAGTCTTCTTAATCTGCTCAAGCAGGTCAATGACTTGGCGGCACCAGCGCACAAAGTCGCCAGGTGTGAGTTCCGCACCAGATTCAGCGGCGGCTGCAAGGCAATAGCCTAAGGGTGCGCCTGCGGTCCACTGATGCATCGACAGGCTGAAGCCAGCGTCCGGCAGGCGGGTCACGGGGAGCTGGTGGCGTTGCTCATCAGCCACCAGTTCGCCGTAGATACGCATGGTGTCGTTCATAGCGTCAGCCATCGCGTCGGTTGCCGCCTCCGGCGAACCCTGGGTCGCACGACGGTTTTCGAACACCACCATGGATGCGACACCGGCGAGTTCCGCTGGATCTAGCTCGTCCCAGATGCCGCGCTTGAGACACTGTGCGACCAGAAGGTCTGAGACGTTGTGAATACGCGATAGACGCTCGCCCTCGTCGGTGACGTTGGGTTCGCCGTCGACTAGTTCGACGTAGTCCATCTCCGTGAGCAGCCCGATGATGCGCTCAAAGGTTCGGCCGAGGGAATCAGTCGACGAGTCGACCCGGCGTTCAAGTGAGGCAAGTTTGCGTTCGTCGCGCACGATGTCTTCAGCGGTCCGGGCAAGAAGCTCGCGGTCGTGGGTTGGCCAGTGATGAACCGGGTGGTTGCGAAGCGCCTCTTGAATCGCCAGCACCTGCTTGTTCGGACGGGTCCTTGCCTTCTCACGCAGTCGCTTCGGCGCGTTGAAGTGGCCACGGCGCAGCATGTCTGCCACCTTGCGCGCGTGTTTTCGTGGCTGTTGCTGCATGTGACGTGGCACCTTGATGCGGCCGACGACCATGGGCGGGTTGCGGAACGAGGCGGCATCGATACGCGCCGACCAGCCGCGCTCCGTGGTCACCCAGGGACGTGGGTCGTGCTGCTTCGCGGCGGGTTGCACCACAGCGGCCAGTTCCGGCTTCCGCTTGCCTGGCAGTGCGATCACCTCGCCGACCTGGAGGCGAGCGAGTATTTTCACCGTCTCCGTGTGACGGTTCTCCATTGCGTCGCGGCGCGCCTTCTTCTCTGCATCGTTGAGGTCACGACGCAACCGCGAGTACTCCACGAGCTCCGCAGCTGGATCTTCGGACGGTGGCGCGAACGCGGAAATGTCGCGCTCCAACTTCTCGCGCAACGTCCGCACCTTAGACTGCAGCCGCTCAATGTCACGGACCTCGCCCACCACGGAGCGGTCGGTCTGGAACTGGGCAAAAGACTGCTCGATCAGTCGGATCGAATCATCGAAGCCATTCATGGCCAGCATGTTGATCGCCATGTTGTAGCCCGGCTGGAACTGAGAGATGAGCGGGTATGTGCGAGTGGAGGCCAACCCGGCAACCGCATGTGGGTCAAGCGCCGGGGCCCATTGCACCACGGCGTTGCCAATGTGGTCGATGCCACGACGACCCGCACGTCCGGTCAGTTGTGTGTACTGACCTGGCGTGAGATCGACGTGTGCCTCGCCGTTGAACTTGACCATCTTCTCCAGCACCACGGTCCGCGCTGGCATGTTGATGCCCAACGCAAGCGTTTCGGTGGCAAAAACGACCTTGACCAAGCCGCGAACGAAAAGCTGCTCGACGATGTGCTTAAACGCTGGCAGCAGGCCCGCGTGGTGGGAGGCAAAGCCGCGCATCCAGGCGGTGCGCAGCTGTTTAAAGTTGAGTACTTCGAGATCCTCGTCGGGGATGCCGTCCACGCCGTCGTCGATAATCTGCTCGATTACGGAGCGTTCCTCCGGAGTCGTCAGTTCCTTGCGGGAGCGCAGGCACTGGAACAGCGCACCGTCGCAGCCGGCGCGGGAGAAAATGAACACGATCGCAGGCAGCATGTCTTGGCCTTGCAGTACGGAGACGACCTCCGGGCGCCCAACCGGACGCACTTTGTCCTGGCCGCGAGTACGGCCACTGCGGGAACGCGAACGGAAACCACGGCCTTCCTCGAAATCTCGGCGCCCCTCATTGGAGTGGCCGGACTCGATACGCTCGATAGCGTGCTCGAGGGAGCGGTTGACCCGACCGTCCGTGCCAGGTTCAAACAGCGGGAACATCTTGCGCCCCACCATCATGTACTGGCTTAGCGGAATCGGGCGGTGCTCCGAGACGATCACCTCGGTGTCACCGCGGACGGTAGACAGCCACTCGCCGAACTCCTCGGAGTTCGACACCGTCGCCGAAAGACCAATGAGGCTAACCGAGTCGCTCAAGTTGAGGATGATCTCCTCCCACACGGCACCACGGTCCCGATCTGCCAGAAAGTGGATCTCATCCATCACCACATGGGTCAGGCGATCCAACTGTGGTGACTCGGCGTAGAGCATGTTACGAAGCACCTCAGTGGTCATGACGACGATCTCAGCCGAACCGTTGATGCTGGTGTCCCCGGTGAGCAGACCGACAGCCTCTTCGCCATGCTCGGCAACGAGGTCGTTGTACTTCTGGTTGCTCAGCGCCTTGATCGGCGTGGTGTAGAAACACTTCGTCCCACGGTGCAGGGCGAGGGACACGGCGAACTCGCCAACAATGGTTTTGCCCGAGCCGGTTGGCGCGCAAACCAGCACGCCACGATCTTCCTCGACGGCTTTGCAGGCCTCAATCTGGAAGTCGTCGAGATCGAAAGGCTTCGCTGCGGCGAATTCCTGCAGAAACGGCGTGGAGTTCTCAGGGGAAAGCATGCCCCCTACAGTACGTCCCCAAAGTCGATGTCGTTTTCGAAGCCCCGTTTCTGCGCGGTTTGCTGCGAACTGTTCTGCGGCGTCTCTGGTGCGCGGCGCACAGGTTGTGGTCGCTCGATCGGTGCAGCCTTGATGCTTGTCGACGACCCAATCCGGCTCGCAGCCCCAACCGGCGTCGGTGCTTCGATGGGACCGGATCCTTGTTCGTCGTCGAGGTCCATCCAGTCTGGGCGCTCACGCTTGCGCTTGCGGTCGTTGAAACGGCAGAACTGGAACGCGATCTCCACAAGCAGGTTGATCGAAATCGCCAGTGCCACCATCGAGAACGGATCCTGACCTGGCGTCATCACAGCCGCGAAGATGAAGATCAACACGATGATGAAGCGGCGCTTGTCCTTCACTTGCTCATAGCGCAGCACGCCGACGATGTTGAGCATGATGATGATCAGCGGCACCTCGAAACTCACGCCGAAGATCACGATGAGAGAAAGCAGGAAGTTGTAGTACCGCTCGCCTGTCAGAGCTGCGATCTGAAACTCGGACCCCATCGACATCAGGACGTACAGGCCCTCGTCGAGTACGAAGTACGCCAACAGGGCACCAAGCACGAACAAAAACACAGCCAGGGTGACAAACGTCATCGTGTATCGACGTTCATTCTTGTGCAGACCTGGTGTGATGAAGTTCCAGATCTGTGTCAGCCAGACCGGGGACGCCAGCACCAGGCCGGCAAGCGCGCCAACTTTCAGGCGCAACATAAACATCTCAAACGGGCTCGTAGCCAGCAGGCGACATTCGCCATCACCCGTGAAGGTGGCACGCAACTCCTGCGGAAGGTTGCAGTAAGGACCACGGATGATCTCACCCAACGGCATCAACCGCCAAGGTGCAACCTGGTACCAAATAAAGCCGACAACCGTACCGATAGTGATCGCGATGAGCGACACGATAACGCGGCGCCGAAGCTCCTGAAGGTGCTCAACCAGCGACATCTCGCCGGTCGGGTTTTTCCTTCTTTTTTCCAACTTCGCCATCAGACGCACCTAGGAGCGCGGCTGGTTCTCCGGGCGCTCCCAGAAATCGGCGTCCTGCGCGGCGCTGCGGGTCTCTTGGGCAGTCGCAGATTCAATCTCGTGCAGCTGCTTCGGTTGCTCTTCACCGTTCTCGTTCTTCATCTCCTTGACCTCGGATTTGAAGATGCGGGCGGAGCGGCCCATGGAGCGTGCGAGATCTGGCAGCTTGTTCGCGCCGAACAGCAGGAGCACGACAAAAAGACAGATGAGAATTTCTGCCCAACCGATGCTTGCC
>NZ_KV825964.1:58823-85030 GCF_001835805.1 Corynebacterium sp. HMSC034B08
ATTGCATTCCTTTCAACAACAGACGTGTAAGGGCTCTTAGTCTAACGCCTCGAGCGCAGAATTCACGCGCGCCTCGAGTTCAGCAGCCAGTTTCGCTGGCTCTTGGATGCGTACGCGGTCGGCTTGACCTAGGCAGAACCGGATCAGCCAGTCGCCGCTGCCGTAGTGCATGGTGGCCGGAATCCACCCCGTTTCGGAGTCAATTACGTCACTTTCGATATCGATGTCCCAGTAGTCCGCCAGCCACGTCGCGTCCGGATGAATTAACAGCCGAGCCTTCGCCTGCAGGGCCATCCCGAAGGGATCGGCGCTGTCGAAGTCGGTGTCCGTGGCGGTGGACGGCTCGTCGAGAAGCACTGCTTCCCGGATTCGGTCAAGCCTGAACGTCTTCATCTCGCTGGCATCTGCGGCGCGGAGGTACGTGTTGCCGTCTTCATGGAAGAGGCTCGCCGGCTCGATTGTTCGCTTACTCGTTGTGTCGGAGGTTGCCGAGTAATACGTCACCTCAAGTTGCTTCTTGGCAGAGAGTGCGTCGGCGACAGTGGACGCAACACTCGACGTCGTGGGGTGCTCCGCATCGCCGATGCCACTCGAGGTTGTCGCTGCGCGAATCTTGTCGGCTGCGGAGCGGACCGCGCGGGCATCGACAAGCCCAGGCATTGTCTCTAACGAGTCGAGCAGCACCAGCAGCGCACTTGCTTCGACTGGGGTGAGGCGAAGCGGCTTGGTCAAGCCTTGATCGTCGATGATCCGCACACCCTTCCAGGAATGCTCCAGCTCGATCATCTCCCCCGGACCAGTGCCAACGCCCGACATGTACAGCAAGTCCAGATCATCGCGCACCTGCTGCGGATCTGCGCCGAGGTCTCGCGCGATCTCCATCACTGTCAGGTCCGCGTGGTTGGATGCGTAAGCAACGAGGTTGAGCAAACGCACCACGCGCTCTTGACGCTGCAGATCAGTGCTCATGAGGCTCCTTTCCCTTCGCAGAGCGCAGAAGCTTGACGACGTCCTCCCGTACCCCAGCTGGCTCCACCGCAATAACGTTGCCCGCGATGCTGGCAATCGCGCGAACGATCCAATCGCGGTCGACTGAGGTGAGCGTGATGGTGTCGTCGATACGCTTGCCCCGCATTGCGAGTTCTTCACCGGCTCCATTGGCAACGGCGACGGTGGCATCAACCAGGTCGCCTCGCAACGATGCCTCCACAATGCTTTGGAGCTCGCGTTCTTGCTCGTGGAACTGCTCCGATGTGTTGACACGTTTGACCTGGGAGATCTTCTTCACGCGGAAGACGCGCTCGGCACCGCGGTCGATGTCGTAGCCGACGAAGTAGGCACGGTTGTTCAGCGACACCACACCCCACGGGTCCACTACGCGACGCTCAGGATCCTTGCCTGGTGCGCGGACGAAGTCGAAGGACATGCGCTGCTTGTTGCGCACACACGCAACGATGGCGCGCAACGTCTCTGGGCGGAGTTGGAAGATGTCGTTGGACACCGACACCAACGTCGGAGCGTCCAGGTTCCGCGTCGCACCGGATGCGGCGAGCTTTGTCCATCCCGAGCGCGCGAAACTGCCGAGCGAGCCCGGCTGGGAGAGGTCTACGGCCAAACCGACGACGGATGCTTCCTCGGCGGTGAGATCCACCGGGGGAAGCTCGTAGAGGTCTTTATCGACCCAAACTTCCCCGTCCACAAAGTGGGCGGGAACCCAGAGTCGGCGCAGTTCTGCGACGTCACGGCGGATGAGATGACCTGCAGCGTCACGGCTGCGACCTCCGTAACCGTCGACGTGGCGCTGTACCCACGCGACGTCCCGCTTTTCAGGTGAGTTGAGCAGTGCAAAGGTGAGGCCGACCTGGCGGATGATCATGTCAGAATCGTCGGCCATGTGCTACTCCCCTTCCCCGGCGTTGGCGTTGGCGTTGACGTAGTCGATGAGATCATCTGCCTCGGCGCTGGTGTTGGCGAACGGGTCGAGCAACTCAATCGTGCGCGGCTCCGGACGGTTGACCTTCAGGTGCACCCAATCGACGTTATGTGGTGTCTCTGCCTCACGTACTGCCGCGAGGAACTTCCCGCGGATGGCGGCACGTGTGGTTTCAGGCGGGTTCGCCACGGCCTGTGCGATCTCGTCGTCAGTAATCCAGCGCTTGGCAAGACCTTTGCGCTCCAACAGATAAAACAGCCCGCGCTTGCGGTTGATGTCGTGATAGGTCAAGTCGATCTGGGCGAGCTTCGGGTGGTCCCAGCCGCAACCGAGCTTGGCACGGAACTGCTCAAGCAGTTTACGCTTGATCACCCAGTCGATCTCTGTGTCTACCTGGGAGAAATCCTGCGTCGCAATCGCATCAAAGGTGCGCTCCCACAAGTCCACGACGCGGGCCATCTCCTCGTTCGGCGTGCCCTCGTCTGGGCGTTGCGCCAACCAGCGCTTTGCAGCCTCAAGCGTTGTGCGCTGTACCTCCAAGGCGGTCACGGTGCCGCCCGCAGCTAGGTCGAGTGGTGTCGACCCGGTCGGGTCCGCTGCGATGTCTCGGATATGCGCAATCGGGTCTGTGAGCTCCATGTCGGGCAGGTCAAAGCCTGCCTCGAGCATCTCAATGACCAGCAGCATCGAGCCCACCTTCAGTGCAAAGGTGGGCTCGGACATGTTGGAATCGCCGACGATGACGTGCATGCGACGGAAACGGTGCGAATCCCCATGCGGTTCGTCGCGGGTGTTGATGATCGGGCGGGTGCGCGTCGTCGCAGAGGACACACCCTCCCATACCTGGTCGGCGCGCTGCGAGATGACGAATGTGTCGCCTGCGATCTTGCCGGCGCCGCAGATGAGCTGGCGTGTGATCAGAAACGGCAGCAGTTGCTGACCGAAGGACTTCAGCGCGAGTTCGCGACTGACCAGGTAGTTCTCGTGTGCACCATAGGAGTTGCCACGGGAGTCCACGTTGTTCTTAAACAAATAGGTCGACCCGCCGAGGCCGTCTGCTGCAAGGGCCTTGTCAGCCGTTTCTGCAAGATCCGCATAGATCCACTCGCCCGCCTTATCGTGCGCGAGGAGCTGGGACAGCGAGTCGCACTCCGCCGTCGCGTACTCCGGGTGCGATCCGACATCCAGGTAGAGACGCGCAGCGTTGTCCACATACACGTTGGAACTGCGGTGCTGCGCCACTACCGGGCGGAAGAGGTACCTGGCGATCTCTTCCGGGGTGAGCACTTGGCGGGCACCGTCGTAGGCGGCCACGCCGAATTCTGTTTCGACGCCCATGATGCGCCGCGGGTACCCAGCCACCATTGCGTTTACTGACCACCCTTTTGCACGAAGGACTTCACAAACTCCTCCGCGTTGGTGTCCAGCAGCGCGTCGATCTTGTCCAACAGATCATCCGTACCGGTCGTGTTGATTTGAGCTTGCCCGGCGCCTTGCGATGCGTCGAAGTTGTCACCGTTATCTTCACCGCCGCCACCTGCGGCGTGCATCTGTTGCGTAGCCATGGCTATCAGCCTACCTTTACCTATTCGTTTTCAAGCCCAGTCCGGCCAGCAATTCGGACACCGTGTTGGATTGGGCGATCAGTTCTTCGGTGTCCGCCGCGGTGTGCTCCCCGAGCAGGTCGAGCGGGACCCGGTAGAGCTGCTCGTCGACAGAAAACAGCATCGACTGCCAACTTGAGGCAACCAGATTCTCGCCGAATTTTTGGCCGGCAGTGCCGCGGAAGTACGCACGGGTGTCGCGCGGTGGTTCTGCGGCGGCGCGTTTGATCGTTTCCGCATCAACCAGCGTGCGCATAGCACCCTTGCGGACAAGCGCGTGATACAGCGACTGCGACGGGTCAATGTCCGAGTACTGCAGGTCAATCGCTTGCAGTTTTGCCATCGTCGCGCCGCGCTGCTCGAAACGCTGGATCAGCGACCACTTTGCGGTCCAGTCCAGCCGGTCCGCCGTCGAGAGCGGATCGCGCTCCAAGTCATCGAGAATCTCGCCCCACATTTCGAGCACTTGCTTATCGACGACCCCAAGCCCCTCAAGGCCTGCACACCGCTCACGGTAGATCCGCAAGATGGAGATTGCGGTGCGCGTGGTGTCGTCGACAAGCGAAAGCTCGTGCGTCAGTGCCGGATCGTGGCTAACCGCATGGATCTCCGCGACGGGGTCCTTCAGTCGCAGGTCTGAGAAGTCCACGTCCTGCTCAATGGCGTCGAGCACCAACTTCGTCATACCGAGTTTGAGGAAGTTCGAGTACTGACTCATATTCGCATCGCCCACGATGACGTGGAGGCGACGGAAGTCCTCCTCCGGTGCGTGTGGCTCGTCGCGCGTGTTCACAATGCCGCGGTTGAGTGTCGTCTCGAGCGAGATTTCCTGCTCGAAGTAGTCGGCGCGTTGCGAGATCTGGAAACCAGGCTTCTCCGATGCCTGGCCGATACCGACACGCCCGGCGCCAATGATCACCTGGCGAGTGACGAAGAATGGAATCAACGCCTGCGTGAGCCGCTCAAAATTGGTGTGGCGCGAGTACAGGTAGTTTTCGTGACTGCCGTAGGAGCGACCCTTGCCGTCGACATTGTTCTTGTAGAACTTCAGCGGCGGACACGGATCGTGATTAGCCAGGACGGAGACCTGCTCTTCCCACAGGTGGCGGATGTCAGCGGCGGCGTCATTAAGAATGTGATCGCCGGCTGCGTCATAAATCATGGTGTCCAAAGCGTTCGAGCATTCTGGGCTTGAGTACTCGGGGTGGCCGTGGTCAACGTAATAACGCGCACCATTAGCGACGACAACGTTCGCCACCCCGATCGCATTCGCGTCCACCACCGGCACACTGCGGTAGCGCTGCAGATCGAACCCACGGGCGTCCTTCAGCGGGGCTTCTTCCGCATAGTCCCATCGCGTACGCGCTTTTGTGCGCAACGCCGCGTACGCCACCACCGCGTGAGTGGAGGTAACTAGCGGGCTGATCAGCGGATTATCGGGGCAAGTGATGCCGTATTCGGTCTCGGTACCCATGTAGCGCAATTGGTTATTACTCATCACTTCAACAGACTACAGGCCGGGGGCAAATTGTGAGTATTCTCACTATTGTCGCAGAATAGTAAGCCATGCTATATTTTTTACACCAGTAATTTTCTGATGGAGGTGCTTCACCTCCGAACTTTTTAGGAGTAACGAACATGCAAGCTTCAAGGCGCCACATCTTCGCCATACTGACAGCAACCGCAATTGGTATGTCATTCCTCTCGCCCATATCAGACGCATCGCCAAGCAGTGGCGTCTCCTTGGAACCTTCTCAGTGGTCCGATTCGCCCACCACATCGATGACTGACGATGTTTCAGAGATTGTTCCGTACGATTTCCGCGAAAGTGGAGCGCCGGGAACCTGCCGTTTGGTTGTCTGGGATGTCGGTTGGGACAAGTCCACAAATTGGCTGGGCATCCAAGGCGGTCGGGAAAACTGCGCGAACAATGCTGAATTTTTCTTAGAGCTGCGCAAGGATATTCCTCGGGCACCGGACCCACTCATTGGTTCTGTCAGGGGCGTAAACAATCAAATAGTTCGAGCTTTTGGGGCATGCAAGGGACCTGGAAGCTACTACGGCCGGGTGGCCAGCAGCACAGGAAACTCGTTGCGTGGAGATAACTCCGGGGCCTGCCGATAAATAGGAAGGAAGCTCCTTGATCCGCACCAATTCCTTAAGCAAGACTTTCAAGTCACGCACTGGCACTACGGAAGCAGTCAAAGACGTGTCTGTAACGTTCCCGCCGGGTCTCTCGGTCCTGATAGGCGGCAACGGCAGTGGAAAGTCTACGTTGATACGTCTCCTGTGCACCATAGAAAAGCCGACACGAGGTGGATTTTCGGTCGATGGAACGGAGATCGCAGGAAGAGCGTTAGTTAACTATCGGCGTCGTATTGGCTATGTACCCCAAGATGTACGTTTCGCCTCGACTATGACATGCCGTGATGCCCTTGCATACGCAGGCTGGGTTGCAGGGCTTGATAGACGCGCCTATTTGCGACGAATCCCGGAAGTATTGGAGATGATCGAGCTCCCAGAGATTGAGAATTCCCGAGTCAGCAACCTGTCTGGAGGACAAACTCGGCGCGTTGGAATTGCAGCTTCCCTGATCCATTCGCCCGATATTCTATTTTTGGATGAACCTACCGCAGGTCTTGACCCGCAGGCGAGGATTGAGGTGCGACATCTCCTAAATCGTCTCAAAGATAGCGCAACAATCATTCTCTCCACGCATCTGCAGGATGATCTCGAGCATGTGGCTGACAACGTGGTTGCGCTCCACAACGGTCGCATCGCGTACGAGGGAGAATGGAATCGGTTAAAAGCTGTTTCGGCAGACAATTTTTCCTCGGTGTCAACCGATCCCCTAGAACGCGCCCTCGCTTACGTGGCATCGAAACATTAATTCAGGACTTCAGCTTATGATCACTAGAAAATTTGGCTCACCAGTGCTCATGGTGCTCGGTGTCCTTCAGGTGGTATTCGGTGTTGGGGTTTCCTTTTGGGTGACCTCTAAACAAATGCAATTTGCGTATCCGCGAACTGCGGATATCGCTGAGGCATTTCGAGATGCAACTGCTTTATCCTGCTTTGGACTAGCAGTCATCGTCTCCTACAACGTGGCAGCGTTAGCTTCTCCTCGCGTGGGAACTGCCAACTCACTTGGCCGATACCCGCTAAAACTGCAGGTTCTATTCTTGACCCTCGCCCCAGCATTAATTACAGCCGCGTCAATATCACTTGGGGCTATTCCTGCTTTTACCGATGCTATCGCTAAAAGTGCAGATGGATCCGTCTGGATTCTGCTGGTAGTCGCTGTCAGCACTGTTTTTCTCTCCACGGTTGCTGCGCTGTCCGCTTTCGTTGCGCTTGCCTTTCGCAAGTTTCATCCCGCTGTCTCGCCATTGATTGCAGTTATTGTCACCTACTTTGTTGTCGCGTTCGGTGCTAACAGTGCCAAAACTTGGGCAGTCGCTCCAATTGTTTTGCAGGCGGTTGATCCGACTGATCTCACTGAGCCTCGAAACCTGGTAGTTGCCTTGGGTGTAAGCGTTTGCCTCGCACTGGTAGCTGGTGGACTTCTTTTGTTGGCTGCTGGTGCTTCGAAAAACATTAGTCTTAGCGGAGTAATTGCTATTACGGCGATTGTCGGTGTTGCAGGTCTGTTGCAGGCAGCTGCAGGTCCCGTCGCGATCGTCGATCGAGACTCTTGCGCATTCTCGTCGGGCGGGTCAGAGATATGTGTGGATTCGGCCGATGAGCCCGGGCTTGAGCAAATGACTCGTGATATCTCCGCCCTCGAAGAATATTTACCGGACGGCGTAAGACCGAGGAAACTCGCCAGCAATTCGGCTTACCGGATCAAGTCCGGGGACCACGGTTACCAAAACTTTACGACCGCCGGCGAGGATCGGCGCCTAGACATCAGTGGGCTTCTTCTCGATGAGCTAGGAATCGGGTCATGTACAGATCCGACGTCCGAAGGAGCCTTTGTGATCGACCGAGTTGGGGTCTATATCACTAAGCGCACTGGTGTTTATTCCAAGAGCGTTGAGAAAAATGGTGCTTTCTACAAAAGCATTTCCGAGAGCGGTGAGACGGATCCAGCACCGGAGGACGTGCTATCTTCCCTTGACCACAGCGTGGTTGACAAAAACATAGCGAAGAACTGGAGAGCAATTGTGTCTTGTCAAGCTACATGGGAAATGTTGACGGAGGAGTCCTAGGTCAACCATTGACCATCGTTTAGTTACTCAGAGGTAGCCCGATGCCGATCCGTAGTATTCTCTTGTCCACCCCGTGGCACATCATTTGCCTTTTGGGGGCATTTTGCGGAGTAATGATTCGTTTAGTTCGTGGGATAACGTTTGAGGTCGGAGGTAGTCCCACTGAGACCTTTGGCATTACAGCTGTTGAGCTAGTTTCGCTTCTTTTCGCTTTGACCACGGTTGTGCTTGTAACACCTTCGATGCCTCACATTGATCTGCGGAGACGACGGGCTCAGTGGTTATCAGTATTTAGACAAACCTTTGGTGCGATGGTCGTCGTGATTGTCGCCTATTTCGCCTCGATCCAGAGCAATGTTGCTTATCATCTTGAGCCGGGGACCGATCCCGCCGTCAGTCCAGAGAGCGAACTGATTATCAACAACAGTGTGTTGATATTTGCGGCAGGTGCAATACTGATCACGCAGTGGGGAAAATCACTGGGGACACTCGCCACCATTATCCTGTGGGCGCTTTGTAATACGCCTTTGGTTTTCTTTACCAACTTCACCCCATGGCCTTTTGCGGTACTTCTAGATGCTGGACCGTGGTTCTCTCCGGAGCACCTATGCACTACAGGGCTAGTACTGATTGCGAGTTTTCTGGTGCAGTTCCGCACTGCCGGTGCTAGTGCTTTCGCAATTCGAAGAGACACATAGATTCGACCGCCCAATTCGAGTGGTTATGAGGAAATAGTCTTCGCCCCCAAGTATCACGCATGACCTGGGGGCGATGTGTTTGACAGGTTCGAGTCGCAGAGAACTTAGGGTCGTACAACTATGGCCATTCTCAACCGGTTAGTCGATGCACGAATAAATGCGTCACCAGCCGCGCTCAGCCAGGCGGTGCGGTGCCGGGAGGTCGGAGACGTTGATGCCCACCATCGCCTCGCCCAGGCCACGGGACACCTCGGTGACTACCGCGATGTCGTTCCAGTTCTGCGTCGCCTTCACCACAGCCTTTGCGCGGGCCTCAGGGTTGCCGGACTTGAAGATGCCGGAGCCGACAAACACACCGTCCGCGCCGAGTTCCATCATGAAGGCCGCATCAGCCGGGGTGGACACGCCACCAGCGACAAGCAATGGCACTGGCAGCTTGCCGTTCTCGGCAACCCACGCTACAAGGTCGTACGGAGCCTGCAGCTCCTTGGCGGCCACGTAGAGCTCGTCGCGGTTGTTCTCCCAAATAGCCTGGAGGCCAGCGATCTCGCTGGTGATCTTGCGGATGTGCTTGGTGGCCTCGGACACGTCACCCGTGCCAGCTTCACCCTTGGAGCGGATCATGGATGCACCTTCGTTGATGCGGCGCAGTGCCTCGCCGAGGTTGGTCGCGCCACAGACGAACGGCACGGAAAAGCCACGCTTGTCAATGTGGTTGACGTAGTCCGCCGGGCTGAGCACCTCGGACTCGTCGATATAGTCCACGCCCAGGTGCTCGAGGATCTTCGCCTCCACCGTGTGGCCGATGCGGGCCTTGGCCATGACCGGGATATCGACGGTGTTGATGATGCCTTCGATCAGATCCGGATCCGACATGCGGGCCACACCACCCTGGGCGCGGATATCCGCGGGGACGCGCTCGAGGGCCATCACAGCGACCGCGCCGGCGTCTTCGGCGATCTTCGCCTGTTCTGGGGTGACGACGTCCATAATCACGCCGCCGAGGAACTTCTGGTTCAACTGTTCTACATCAGACATACCGCTTAGTCTGCACCTCCAACTGGTAGATTCCAAGAGCCAGTTATATTTAGATTCTTTGGACCAGTTGATGCTTCTCGACGTCTCACGCGACTATCCCACGCCCATTCCTGCTCAAATCGCGGCAGGGATCCGCGACGCTGTTGCCACCGGCGCGCTTTCGCCTAACGACGCAATCCCGTCCACCCGTGCCCTAGCCGAGCAACTCGGGGTATCGCGCGGCAGCGTCGTCACTGCATATGACCAGCTCGAAGGCGAAGGGTACCTGCTGACCAGCCAGGGAGCGCCCACGCGGATCCACCCGGACCTCACCGTCGCGGCACGGATGCCTGAACGCGTCACCAGCGCGCCGCCCCGTATGATGCCGAAGGCCCAGATCTCCCTGAAGCCCTCTCCTGGCAATGCGGGTACCATCCGCCCCGCTACGTGGCGCAAAGCATGGCGCGAGGCCGCTGCTGAACCCAACAACTCCATGCATAAGTCCGGGGAGCCGGAGCTACGCCACGCGGTGGCTGAACACCTCCGCCTTGCACGCAGCATGCGCGTTTTGCCGGATCAGATCGTGGTCACCGGCGGCTCACGCGAAGGGCTGATGTGCATCCTCTACGCACTAGGGCCCGCACTTCGCGTCGGTGTGGAGGATCCCGGACATCCAGGACTAAGGCGAGTGATCCCGCTCGGCGGCCACGAGGTCATGGAATGCGCAACCGATCACGAGGGCATTGTGGTTAGCGAACTCCCCGACACTCTGGACGCTCTGCTGGTAACCCCCTCCCACCTCTACCCGTTCGGTGGCGCCATGCCCGCCACCCGCCGTGTGGAGCTCCTGGAATGGGCGGCTCGCACCGAAACCGTGATAATCGAAGACGACTTCAACACCGAATTGCGCTACCGCATCTCCCCGCAGCCTGCGCTGTCCTCGCTGGCCACACGCGCGGACGTGCTCACCCTTGGCACGTTTTCCACGCTGCTTTCGCGGGAACTCGCGGCCGGCTACGTCGTCGCCTCGCCAGCAACTGCAGAAGTGCTGCGCGAGGTTCGCAGCGTCCTCGGCATGCCAGTTTCTTCGGTCACACAGCGTGCCATCGCGTACTTGCTTAACGACGGCGTCGCTCGCCGCTCATCTCGCGCTGTGCACCGTGGTCTCGCGAAGCGGCGCGAAGTACTCAACGAGCGGCTGGTTCCGTTGGTCAACGGTGCAGAACTTGCACCCGGCGACGGCGCAGACCTTGCAGTGCATTTTGACACGCGAAAGGAACGGGATGCGTTTGAACAACGCCTGCTTGAGGCAGGCGTCGAGTCTGGCCATGAATCTGCATTGTGGACAAATGGTGGCGACGGGCTGTTGCTGAGCTTTGCTCACTTGAGCGCGTCTGACTTCGACCATGCCGTTGAGATCGTCGTCCAAACTGTCGGACGCATATGATGAAAGTCATGACTTACTCAGAGTCTCGCAAGGGGGCCGACTTTGTCTCGAGCACGGAATACGAGTCAATGAACGAGACCTCTTTTCTACTTCAATCACCCGCGAATGCCCGCGTACTCAAAGAGCGAATCGACCGATTAGAAAAAGGGTTATCGGTGCAGAATGCACTCATCGAGGAAAATGAATAACTACTACCCGATAACTTCTGCAGCGACGACACGCTTGCCGTGGCGGCCGGTAATACGCGCCCACTCGTCTGGGTTCGCGGTGTTCGGCATGTCTTCACTCTCGTCTTGCTCGTCGCGTACTGCTTCGCGCAGGTGATCAGCGGTGACACCCGCGGTAGATACACCTGAGAGGTGGTCCTTGATCGCAAGCTTCTTCGCGCGATCCACCACGTTGGCAATCAAAGCGCCAGAGACGAAGTCGGAGTAGTGCAGTACCTCGGCGGTGCCGTCGACAAGTTCGAGTCGCACGAAGGGGCGCGGGGCGAACAGAGCGGCAGCGGCTGCGTCGATAAGTTCCTCGCGGCGTGCTGCCAGTGGAATCGATTCGGTGAGATAGCGGGCGAGGATGTCCTTCGACTCCTCCTTGTTGGGCCGCGACACGCGGACCTTGATGTCGAGGCGACCCGGGCGCAGGATTGCCGGGTCGATGAGTTCCTCGCGGTTCGTCGCGCCGATGACGATGACGTTCGCGATGTCCTCCACGCCATCGATCTCAGTCAGCAACTGCGGCACCACGGTGGTTTCCATGTCGGAAGAAACACCGGAACCGCGGGTGCGGAAGATCGATTCCATCTCGTCGAAGAAGACGATGACGGGGTTGCCCTCAGAAGCGAGCTCGCGAGCGCGCTCGAAGATAAGGCGAATGCGACGCTCGGTCTCGCCGACGAACTTGTTCAGCAGCTCGGGGCCCTTGACGTTGATGAAGTGTGCCTGTCCCCCGTCGCCAATACGCTGCGATAACGAGTTCGCCACAGCCTTTGCAATCAGCGTCTTGCCACAACCCGGAGGGCCGTACAGCAACAAGCCCTTCGGCGGGGTGAGGTCGTACGCGGCGTAGAGCTCGGGGTGTGAAAAGGGCAGCTCGACGGAGTCCTGGATCGTCTCAATCTGGGAGGACAGCCCGCCGATATCTTCGTAGGTCACATCCGGGATTTCCTCGAGCGAGAGTTGGTTGACCTCGGTTTTCTGGATGCACTCAAACGCGTAACCGGCGGACGAATTCACCAGCACCGTATCGCCTGCGCGCGTGGTTTTGAGTAGCGGTTCGGCGAGCATGACCAGCGACTCCGCGCCTTGCTGGTCGGCGACCACGGCGCGATCTGTGCCGATGCGTTCCACCATCGTGGCAATCTGGCCAGTTGGGGTAAACCCGCAGGCTTCCACTACAACGGTCCCCTCGCCGAGGCGCACAAGCGTGCCCGGTACAAGGGCTTGCGGCTCGACCAAAGGCGAGATTTTCAGACGCATCCGCCGACCGGACGTGTGCACTTCCGCCTCCCCATCGCGAGTACCCGGGGCGAGGTAGATGCCGTAGGTGGACGCGGGCTCGCCGAGCTCCTCGACCTTGACGTAGAGGTCATTGAGCTTGTCGCGGCTGGACTTCAGCAACTCCGCAAGCCGCTTGTTGAGCGCCCCCAAATCTTGATTCTCGCGCTTGAGGTTGCGCAATTCCGGCCCGAAAGCATCGTCTTCAATGTGTCCAACCATGGATCCGAGCCTACCTATCGTCGATAGGACGCAAGTGCTTATCGACGAGCCTTACGCTGCGGGCGCGGCGGCGTCACACCATCAGCGAGCCTGCGGGTCCAGACAAGAAACGCCGTGTGTGCGTTCATGCGGTGTTCAGGGCGCGTGGCCAGGCCGTCGACCTTCCACTCGCGCAGCAGGGTCTCCCAGGCGCGCGGCTCGGTGAAGCACTTCGCCTCGCGGATAGCCTCCATAATGTTCATCAGCTGTGGCACGGTGGCCACGTACGTCATGAACACACCACCTGGGATGAGCACGTTCTTCACGGTGTCGATGAAGTGCCACGGCTCGACCATGTCCAAGATGACGCGATCCACCTGGCCGTCGAGGTCTTCCGGGGTGACCTCGCCGAAGTCGCCGAGGCGCGGCGTCCACCATTCTGGTTCGCCACCGAAGTATTCAGCGACGTTGTCTTTGGCGAACGCCAGGTGGTCGTCGCGAATCTCGTAGGAGTACACGTGCCCCTCGGGTCCGACCGCGCGCAGCAGCGACATGGTCAACGCGCCGGAGCCGGCACCCGCCTCCAACACGCGTGCGCCCATGAAGATGTCACCCTCAACGAGGATCTGGGCCGCATCCTTCGGGTAGATCACCGCGGCGCCGCGGGGCATGGACAGCACGTGATCCACCAGCAGGTGGCGGAAGCAGAGGTAGTCCGAACCCAGCGTGGACTTGACCACCGTGCCCTCGTCGGCACCGATGATGTCATCGTGACTGACGATGCCCTTGTGGGAGTGGAACTGGCCACCCTCCTTGAGCTCGATGGTGAAGTGGCGGCGCTTCGCGTCAGTGAGCTGCACCTTGTCGCCTGGCTGGAACGGTCCCGAATACATGCCGGTAAGTATGCCCTACTGTGCGCCGGTGTAAAAAGCCGACAGTGCGCGCACGAAGTAATCCATGTCGTCCACTCCGCACAGCTCGCGCGCGGAGTGCATGGACAAAAGCGGCACACCCACATCGACCGTCGGAAGGCCCAGACGCGTCGAGGAAATCGGGCCAATCGTCGACCCGCACGGCACAGCGTTATTGCCCACAAAGGTTTGGTGCGGCACGCCGGCAGCGCGGCACGCCAGGATCCACTCGGCCTCTGTGGCGGCATTGGACGCGTAACGCTGGTTGGCGTTGATCTTCAGCACTGGTCCCTTATTGATCAGCGGGTGGTGCGTCGGATCGTGCTTGCCCGGATAGTTTGGGTGCACCGCGTGTGCCGCGTCGGCGGAAACCTGGATGGAGTTCGCGATGATCTCAGACGGATCGCCGAAGGCCGCAGCCACCTTGGTCAGGACGCGCTCCAACATCGGGCCGCCGGCTCCGGCGGTGGATGCAGAGCCCACCTCCTCGTGGTTAAAGGCCGCAAGCACCAGAATGTCCTGGGCATCGTCCTTGGCGGCAAGCATCGCCTCGAGCGACGCCCACACACTGGTCAGGTTATCCAGGCGACCAGCGGCCAGAAGATCACCGATGACCTCGCCGCGCTGTGCGTCCGCGGTGATGAGTTCGTGCGCCACGATGTCGTCTGCAGCAATGCCCGCCGACTCCGCCGCCAACTCGAGCAACGGTCGGTCTACGCCCAGGATCGGCTGGGTGTGGACCTGGCGGTCGATCTCCGGCACATCGCCGCGGTAGAGGTGGATAGCCAAGTTGGGAACGCGCGCAACCGCCCCCGTGTTCACCAGGTGCTCCTTGCGGTCAGTGGTCACTACTCGGCCGGCAAAGGTGAGGTCGCGATCAAACCAGCTCGCCAGGATCGGCCCTCCGTAGACCTCGACGGCAACCTGGCGGAACCCTTCACGCACCACATCCGGGTCCGGCTTGGCCATCAAGCCAGGTGAGTCCGTGTGCGAACCGACAACACGGAACCGCGGGTTGGGGTTCTCCGGGACCCACCAGGCAATGACGGCGCCATCGCTGATGATGAGGTGGCCGCCGGGGCGGGTGGCGTCGTCGTCAAGCAATGCCCGGCGAGTAAACCCTGCTGCCTCGAGGCTTGTGGCGACGTTTTCCGCCGCGTGATAGGCGGATGGACTCTGGCTGATGAAATCGATGAACGGCTGTGTCATACCCCCACTCTAAAATGTTGGGCACCATGACACCCAGCAAAACACCACGACCACTCGCCCTGTCCCCCTCCCGCGCGTCCGATTACAAGCGCTGCCCGCTGCAATACAGGTTCCGCGCGATCGACCGCCTGCCGGAACCATCCACGGAAGCGCAGGTGAAAGGCACCCTGGTTCACGCTGTCCTGGAGGAGATGTTCACGTGGCCCAGGGAGGAGCGCACCTACCCCGCCGCCGTGAAGCGGCTCAAACCGACGTGGGAACAGATGCGTATCGACGACCCCACCTGCGCCGAACCCGTCGAAGACGACTACCAGCTGCTCGTGGATGCCCGCACGCTCCTGCGCGGTTATTTCACCATGGAAAACCCGCTCGGCTTCGACGCGCACGCGCAAGAAATGCCAGTTGATTTCACGCTGCCCAACGGCGTTCCCGTGCGCGGGTTCATCGACCGTGTGGACATTGCGCAGACCGGTGAGGTACGTGTTGTCGACTACAAGACCGGCAAGAAGCCACTGCCCCGCTACTCCCAGGACGCGCAGTTCCAGATGCGGTTTTATGCACTGGTGTACTGGCGGCTCTTCGGCGTTGTGCCGACCCAGCTGAAACTGATGTACCTGAAGGTGATGGACTCAATGATCCTCACCCCTTCACGCGAGGAGCTGGAGTACTTCGAGCGCGACCTGGCGGAGTTGTGGTGGAAGATCGAAGCCGACGGCAAAGCCGGCTCGTTCCGTCCACAGCAGTCAAAGCTTTGCGGGTGGTGCGCCTTCCAATCACTGTGTCCAGCGTTTGGCGGCACACCACCCGAGTATCCCGGTTGGCCCGGCTCCCGCGCAGAGGAGGAGCCGGGGCCGGAAACGGACTAGAACAGTCCGCTGACCACGCCGTTCTCGTCGACGTCGATGTTGTTGGCTGCCGGCTTCTTCGGCAGGCCAGGCATGGTCATCACATCACCGGTCAGCGCGAGGACGAAACCTGCGCCAGTGCGCGGGATGAGATTGCGTACGTGCAGGGTGTGGCCCTCGGGTGCGCCAAGTTCCGTCGGGTCGTCGGAGAAGGAGTACTGCGTCTTGGACACGCAGACCGGCAGGTTGTCAAAGCCGTTGTCCTTCAACGTCTTCAGGTCCTTCAGAGCTGCAGCGGAGTACTGCACCTCGCCTGCGCGGTAGATCTCCTTGGCGATGGTTTCGATGGACTTCTCCACCCCCTCAGCTGGGTCGTACAGCGGGTGCGATTCGCCCTCGGTGAGGTTCGCTAACAGGGTTTCCGCGAGCTCGGTGGCGCCGGCGCCACCTTCGGCCCACACGTTGGCGTCGGCAAGCGCGATGCCCTTGGACTCTGCCCAGTTACGCACGAAATCGAGCTCGGCGTCGGTATCGGTGACAAAGCGGTTGAGCGCAACCACCGGGGTGACGCCGAACTTGCGCACGTTTTCCACGTGGCGCTCCAAGTTCACGATGCCCTCTGCAAGCGCATCGACGTTCTCGGCCTTGAGGTCTTCCTTAGCAATGCCGGCGTGGTGCTTGATCGAGCGGATCGTAGCGACGATCACCGCACCTGCGACATCCAAGTCGCCATAGCGGGCCTTGATATCGAAGAACTTTTCCGCACCCAGGTCAGAACCGAAGCCGGCCTCCGTGAGCACAATATCGGCGTAGTCGAGTGCCGTGCGGGTTGCGATGAGCGTGTTGCAGCCGTGTGCGATGTTGGCAAACGGGCCGCCGTGGATAAAGGCGGGGGTACCGCCGAGCGTCTGCACCAGGTTCGGGTTCACGGCGTCCTTGAGCAGAGCGGCCATCGCGCCCTGTGCCCCGATCTCACCGGCGGTGACCGGCTTGCCGTCGTACGTCAGACCGATGGTGATCGCAGCGAGGCGACGCTTCAGGTCCTCCAGGTCCGTGGCCAGGCCAAGGATCGCCATGATCTCAGACGCAGCCGTGATGGTGAAGCCGGTTTCTGCCGGAACACCCGAGGTCGGGCCCCCGAGGCCAGTGATCACGTTGCGCAGCACGCGGTCATTCACGTCCACGCAGCGCTGCCAGGTCACGCGACGCGGGTCGATGTTGAGCTCGTTGCCCTGATGGATGTGGTTGTCGATCAGCGCAGCCAGGGTGTTGTTGGCGCTGGTGATGGCGTGGAAGTCACCGGTGAAGTGCAGGTTGATCTGCTCCATCGGAACGACCTGGGAGTAGCCGCCACCTGCTGCACCGCCCTTGACGCCCATGACCGGGCCGAGCGAAGGCTCGCGAAGCGCCACCATCGCCTTGTGTCCAAGCTTCGCCAGTGCATCGGTCAGACCGATCAGCATGGTGGACTTGCCCTCGCCAGCCGGGGTTGGGGACACACCGGTCACCAAAACGAGCTTGCCCGGCTTGCCCTTCGGGGTCTTGTTGATGTCCACCTTGGCCATGTACTTGCCGTACGGGATGAGCGCGTCCTCATCCACGCCGGCGCGAGCGGCAATGTCGGTGATGGGTTCGAGTTCGTGTGCTTGAGCGATTTCGACGTCAGTCAACGGTTGTGCAGTCATGCATCTCACACTACCGCCGCACCGATGAGGTATCCCAGGATTACGCTGACTAAAATGCAGACCACTCCGGGGACGAGGAATGGGTGGTCAAACACGTACTTGCCAATGCGGGTCGAGCCGGTGTCATCCATCTCCACCGCCGCGAGCAGGGTTGGGTACGTGGGCAGGACGAATAGTGCAGAAACCGCCGGGAATGCTGCAAGTGCCGTGAGTGGGCTGACCCCTATCGCCAATGCGGCGGGGATGAGCGCTTTCGCCGTAGCGGCTTGTGAATACAACAGTGACGCGGCGACAAAGAGCACGACCGCGAGCAGCCAGGGTTTTGACGTCAGCACGTTACCGGCGATGTTTTGGATGTCGTCGATGTAGTAGTTGATATACGTCGTACCCAGCCACGCCACGCCGAGCACGCAGACACATGCGGACATGCCGGATCGAAAAACTTGGGTGTTCAGAATCTCCGCGGCAGCAGTGCGGGTGCTCATAATGATGGCGACCGCGGCGCTGAGCATGATGGCCATGATTGCCTCGTTGCGTGGCACTGTTGGCTCTGCAATCAGGCCAATCTGATCCGAAATCAGCGTTGCGTAGACCATCACAATGACGATCGCTGCCAGAAAGATAGCGACCGAGCGCTTCGCTCCTGGTGCGGGAACGTAATTGTCATGAGCTTGGTGCGTTGCGACGAGCCCAGCGGCCTTGCGTTTGAGGTACACGGGGTCGTCGTCAAGCTCACTGCCCATATGATTGGCAACCCACGCCGTCGGGAAAATTGCGAGGAACGTCGCAGGAAGCATCACCGCAAGAATCTGGAGATACCCCACCCCAAGCGGTTCAAGCGCTGACGCCATGAACACAACTGCTGCAGAGATTGGTGAAGCGACGATCGCCATCTGTGAAGCGATCACGGCCGCTGACAAGGGGCGTGAAGGACGAACGTTTCCTTCCTTAGCTACCTCTGTAATAACCGGCATCGTGGAAAATGCCGTATGCCCCGTTCCCGCGAAGACTGTCATCAACCACGTCACCATCGGGGCGTACACAGTGATGCGCTTAGGGTTTCTGCGTAAGAGTCGCTCCGCAAGATCCACGAGGTATTGCATGCCACCGGCGAGCTGCATTGCAGAAATTGCTGCGATAACGCACATGATGATGCCGATGACATCAAACGGGATTGCATCTGCGGTGACCGGCATGCCTGTCGCACCGAGCAGCAACACCCCCAGTCCTCCGGCGAAGCCGATCGCGATCGAGCCAATGCGTGCACCCAACACGATTGCCCCGAAAAGAATGAGGGTGTGCAGGGCAACCAACATGGTGTGCGCTCCTTCATTACGGGTTAGTAAGAACTTCCGCCATTATCCCGTATTGATCACACCAAAAGGAAACGGGGCAGGTGTGAGATTGGCTACCACCCTGCCCCGGTTCACCGCTGACGCGGAAGGAAATGCGGTTTTAAAACCTACTGAGCGTCGTCCTCATCAACGTAGAGCTTGCCGCGGAATTCCGGGTGCATGAGGTTTTCCTTGCTCAGCAACCGCTTCAAATCCTCTTCCTCAATAAGGCCCTTCTCCAGCACCAGGTCATAGACGCTCTTACCGGTGGAAGCAGCCTCACGGCCAATGATGTCACCGTTATGGTGACCAATCACCGGGTTGAGATAGGTGACGATGCCGATCGAGTTAGTCACGTAAGCCTCGCACACGTCCTTGTTCGCAGTGATGCCCACAACGCACTTCTCGCGCAGCGTACGTGCCGCATTGGCCAGCAGACGGATCGACTCAAACAAGGACTGAGCAATGACCGGCTCCATGACGTTGAGCTGGAGCTGACCTGCCTCAGCAGCCATGGAGACCGTCACGTCGTTGCCGAAGACCTTGAAGCACACCTGGTTAACAACCTCCGGGATAACCGGGTTGACCTTGGCCGGCATGATCGAGGAACCAGCCTGGCGCTCCGGAAGGTTGATCTCGTTCAGACCAGCGCGAGGACCGGACGACAGCAGACGCAGGTCGTTACACATCTTGGAGAGCTTCATTGCCGCACGCTTGATAGCGCCGTGCATCATGACGTAGTCGCCGGTATCCGAAGTGGCTTCGATCAGATCCGGAGAGGCCTGGATGTCCAGGCCGGTGACCTCGCGAAGTGCCGTGACAACCTGATCTTTGTAGCCGTTCGGAGTGTTAATTCCCGTACCGATTGCGGTTGCGCCAAGGTTGACTTCCAGCAGGGACGTCGCAGCGTTGCTGATGGTGCGCTGCTCTTCATTGAGGTTTGCGCCAAACGCAGTGAATTCCTGACCCAGCGTCATCGGAACCGCGTCCTGCAACTGAGTACGACCCATTTTGATGATGTCGGAAAACTCGTCGCCTTTCGCGCGCAGTGCCTTCTGCAGCTCGTCGAGCTCCTCAAGCAAGCCCTGCACCGCGTAGTACACACCGAGACGCAGACCAGTCGGGTACGCATCGTTGGTGGACTGGGACATATTCACATCATCGTTCGGATTGATGATGCCGTAGGAGCCCTTCTCAGCACCAACGTATTCCAGTGCGAGGTTAGCCACCACCTCGTTCGTGTTCATGTTTGCCGAGGTACCCGCGCCACCCTGGAACAGGTCGATCGGGAACTGATCCATGCAGCGTCCCTCTTCCAGAATCTGGTCGCAGGCCCACGCAATTGCTTCGGCTTTCTCGCGCGGCAACACATGCAGGCGACGGTTCGCAATAGCGGTAGCCTTCTTCACTTGGGCCATGCCACGGATGAACTCCGGCAAATCGTTCAGGGTGCTGGCCGACAACTTGAAGTTGTCTACTGCTCGCTGCGTATGCACTCCGTAGTACACATCAGCGGGGACTTCAGCCTTGCCAAGCAGGTCTTCTTCAATACGAGTGCTCATGGCACACCACTATACGTAGCAAACCGAAGCCTCTCGACGATTGTGCGCGTGACACCTACGCCCCGCAGGCTGCAGCAAACCAGCGGTACACGTCGTCGGCACTGGCCCCCACAAACAGGTGGGGATCAAACCGATACACACCGGCAGGTACATGATCCGCGAGCCCCAACACTGCACATCCCGCTGCAGCCGCAGCTGACATGCCACTGAACGAGTCCTCGACCACGAGACAGTCTTGCGGAGCGGCGCCGACGCGCCGGGCTGCTTCGAGGTACATGTCGGGGGCAGGTTTCGGGTGGATCACTTCGTCGCCAGTAATGGTGCCGGTGAAGAACGCACGCCCAATCGCATCAATGCACGGATCTGCCAGGACGCGTTCAGTATTCGTCGTCACGAACATGGGCATGTGGTCTTCCTTCAGCGACTGCAGCACTTCAAGAATCCCTGGGTTGCATTCGATACCTGCAGAAAACAGTTCAGCCATCCGACCGAACATCCAGTCTTTATAACGCTGTTCGTCGCCGTCAGTCAGTGTGTGCTCCGCCCACTGCGCCACAATGCGAAGCGTGTTCGGGAAACTCCCGCCAATGGTGCGCTCGCGAACCTCTGGGGTCAGTGGCCGACCAAGCAACTCCCCTAACTCGTAGGTCGCCTGTCCCCACAGCGGCTCGGTGTTGATCAGCGTGCCGTCCATATCCCAGAAGACGGCCGCCGGACGCTGCCTACTCAAATTCCGGCAGCGCTTCTAGCGCCTCATCGGTCGCGCCCGCCGCGGTGCACACCCGAATCACGAGCGTCTCAATATCTGCCTTTTCTTCTGGCTCAAGCACCGCGTCCGCATGACGGACATTGAACGCCTCCAAGCGCTCGTAGAACGGTCCAACTAGCCCCACCAGTTGCTGGTCCTCTGGCTGGGAACCGAGTGCGTCGACCTCGTCGAGGTACTGCTCGAGCATTTTCCGCAACTCGGGCAACACGGACGGGTCGAATGGCTCGTCCCACAACTCCTTGTCTTCCTCAGAAAGGTAGGAGCCTGAGGCGAACATCGTCAGGTCATCGATAAACTCGTCGACTTCAGGCTGGAACTGGGCACGAATCGTGTGTGCTGCTGCGCTCATGACCACCATTGTGCTGGATGAGGCCTAGAGATGCACACCGAGTAGCCCCTCAAGTGCTGTCGCAATCACACCGTCGCAGTCGCCCCGTGCTTCATCGACCACACGAAGAGCTGTGGGCGTGTCAAGGTCGTCTGCCAGCGCAGCGCGCAACTTATCGACGACACCGAGCGCCTCGTCTTCAGACACCTCGTTCGCCAGGGCCTCACGCCACCGGTCGAGTCGCTCCTCAGCGGTGTGAAGAATCGCGTCGGAGAAATCACGGTCTTCCCGGTAGTGCTGGGAAAACACCGCCAGCCGGATCGCGGAAGCCTCGTGGCCTTGCTCGGTGAGCTTGTGAACAAAGACGAGGTTACCTAGTGACTTCGACATCTTCACACCATCAAGTGCGATCATGCCCGCGTGCACATAGTGGCCGGCCATCCGGTCCACGTGCAGCGCGGCCTCTGCGTGCGCGGCCGAGAACTCGTGGTGTGGAAACGCCAGGTCCGAACCACCACCTTGGATCGCGAAACTTGCTCCTAAGCGGTTCGTCGCAATCGCGGAGCACTCTACGTGCCATCCCGGACGACCTAGGCCGAACGGCGAGTCCCAGGCTGGCTCGCCCTCACGGTGACCACGCCAGATCAGCGCGTCAAGCTTGTCGCGCTTGCCTTCACGCTCCGGGTCGCCACCGCGTTCAGCGAAGTACTCCTCCATCGTTGCTCGGTCGAGGTTCGACTCGTAGCCAAACTGCTCGGTTGCATCGATCGAGGCATACACATCGCCCTGGTCGAGTGTGTAAGCCACGCCTTCGTCGAGAAGCTTCTGCACCATCTCGATGACCTCATCGACAGACTCCATCGCGCCGATGTAATCGCGCGGCGGGATGACGGAGAGAATCTCCATGTCACTGCGGAACAGATCGATCTGGCTTGAGCCGAGTTCGCGCCAATCCACACCGTCACGCTCGGCTCGCTCGAACAGAGGGTCATCAACATCGGTGATGTTCTGTACATAGTGCACCTTGTGACCGTTAGCGATCAGCTGACGCTGCACAAGGTCGAATGTGAGATAGGTGGCAGCGTGTCCCAGGTGGGTCGAGTCGTATGGAGTGATACCGCAGACATACAACCCCACTTCGCCCTTCGCATCCGGCGTGGTATCCACAGGTTTCACCTGCTGATCAGCGGTGTCGTAGAGCTTCAGCGGCACCGAAGTGCCGGCAATGTTAGGAACAATTGGGTTCGGCCAAGCTTGCATGCGCCCAACCCTACACAGGCTGCATGACACCAGTGCCAAGCAGAATCATCACAATGACACCGAGTGGGATGCGGTAGGCAGCGAACCAGGCAAACGAGTGGTTAGAAACGAACTTCAGCAACCACGCAATGGAGATGTAACCGACGATAAAGCCAATTCCGGAGCCGACAAGCAGCTGCATTCCGGAGGCAGCCTGTCCCGCTTGCGGGTCAAACGCATCGGGCAAGGAGAACAGACCAGACGCGAGTACCGCGGGGATAGCCAGAAGGAAGCTAAACCGGGTAGCAACCTCGCGGTCGAGGTTGAGGAACAAACCACCCGAGATCGTTCCGCCGGAGCGCGACACACCAGGAATCAGCGCTAGGCACTGCCACAGGCCCATGAGAACGGCGTCCTTCATAGTCAGCTCCTCAAACCCACGAGACTTCTTGCCGCAGCGTTCCGCAAGAATGAACACCAGAGAGAACAAAATGAGCACGGTCGCGGTGATCCACAAGTTGCGGAAGTTTTCGCGAATCAGGTCCTTCAGCAACACACCTGCCAACCCGACTGGGATCGTGCCGGCGATGACCATCCAGCCCATGCGGTAATCAAACCCTCGCTTGGCCTTGTCGAACAGTCCAGCGAACCACGCGGTGAGAATCCGCCAAATGTCCTTGGCAAAGTACACAAGTACGGCAAGCTCGGTACCGAGCTGGATCACAGCGGTAAAACTTGCGCCAGCGTCCTCCCCCCAAAACAACTCTGAGACGATACGGAGGTGACCCGACGAGGACACCGGGAGAAACTCCGTCAAGCCCTGCACGATGGAGAGGACGATCACCTGTAGCCACGACATCATGGCTGCACACCCTACTCCGCACCGCGCTTGATCACTGAACGCAGCAGGCTGATTGCTAGGCTTACGTGCGTGATTGTTCGACGTACTGCTTCCCGTTTTACTGCCGCACTCTGCCTTAGCGCGGTGTTACCGCTCGCGCTGGCAGCATGCAGCGCCACCCCGAACGCAAAAATCGAGGAGGCGGGTGGCGACGCCGCAGCCAACATGGGCAGCGCCGAACCTGCCCAGTCCCCTGCGAGCGAGAACCCGGCTGGGCGTGTAGTGCAGTTTGAGGCTGTGCGCGACCTAGACACGACAAACGGTGTTGTCGGGGTGCGCACAGAAAACGCTCTACTGATTGGGTCGATCGACGACATTGCCAACGGCAAGGCTGAAGAGCATCCACTCGACGCGTCGTGCGGGGATGTATCTGCCAGCGATGGGTCGTTCGCAGTGGCGTGTGATGGGGCTGTCAACGTCTTCGGCCAAGCCGCGCAAACTATTAGCACCGACCTTCCGGTGACTTCGGCGACTGTTGTTTCCAGCGGTGAAGTGCTCGCTGCAAGCGATACAGAGCGCAAAGTGTGGGTGTTTAAGGACGGGGAACTGTCGGACACGATCGATGTTGCCCGCGAGACCGACCAGCTGCAGGCGGTCGCCCTCGACGGCCAAGATGACGCGGTAGTTCGCATCAGCAGCTTCGACACCACCATCCAGGACATCGACTGGCAGGGCTCCCGCCAGGGCGGCACGCTGCGTGTTGGCCTCGGCGTGGGCAAGGTTGCCGCAGGCGAGCACGGGCTTGTGCTCGCCGCCGACTCCACCGGCAACCAGATCCACGTCTACACCACCGACGACATCATTCGTCTCCAGCAGAGCGCACCTGTGCCGGAAGGCCCGTGGGACGTCGCGTGGGATTCGTCGCAACGCCTTGCATGGGTAAGTTCCTTGGCTGAAAACACCGCAACCGGATACGACATCTCCCAGGGTGTGCCGATCGAAAAGAAGAGTTTCGCCACTGTCGCGAACGCTCAGAGCATCATTTCGCTTGACGACGGCACCGTCGTCCTCGCATCCGCCACCGGCGATGGCATCCAAATCGTCGCACCCGACGAGCAGATTAACTAGGAGACCAACATGAGTCTTTACGACCGCGCCCTGCAACTGATGTTCCGCATCCCGCCGGAGCGCATCCACGGCATCATCAGCGGTGGCCTGCGTGTGCTGGATGCCGCGAGTCCCATCAACCGCGCACTCGAGAAGGTTGTACGCGTCCACGACCCCGTGCTGCGCCAGACAGTGTTCGGCGTTGACTTCCCTGCCCCGCTCGGACTTGCGGCTGGGTTTGATAAAAACGCTGAAGCTATCGACGCCTGGGGCGCCGTTGGCTTCGGCTACGCAGAGATGGGCACGGTGACTCCGAAGCCGCAGCCGGGTAATCCCGCCCCACGCCTGTTCCGCCTTCCCGCGGACAAGGCAATTTTGAACCGTATGGGGTTCAACAACAAGGGTGCACTCGTTGTCGCAGATAACCTGCGCAGCAGGAAGTCCGACGACATCGTCGGGATTAACATCGGCAAGAACAAGACCGCCGAAGACGCTGTCGCCGACTACCGCGCAACCGCTACCGCCCTTGGCCCGCTGGCCGACTATCTCGTGGTCAACGTGTCCTCCCCGAACACGCCGGGTCTTCGCGACCTGCAGGCGGTGGAGGAGCTTCGCCCCATCCTTTCCGTGGTGAAAGAGTCGACCACCACCCCGGTGCTGGTCAAGATCGCGCCAGATCTTTCGGACGAGGACATCGACGCTGTTGCAGACCTCGCTGTCGAACTTGGACTCGACGGCATCGTGGCGACCAACACCACGATCTCCCGCGACGGGCTGCACACCAATGCAGACGATGTTGCAGCCATGGGTGCGGGTGGCATCTCTGGTGCACCCGTTGCGGCACGCTCACTCGAGGTGCTCAAGCGCCTCTACGACCGCATCGGCGGCCAATTGGCGATCATCAGTGTTGGCGGTATCTCCACACCCCAACAGGCGTGGGAACGCATCACTTCAGGTGCCAATCTGTTGCAGGGCTACACGCCATTCATCTACGGCGGCCCGGGTTGGATCCGGGATATCCACCGGGGCATTGCTGCACAGATTAAGGCCCACGGTCTGAACTCTATTGAGCAGGCCGTGGGCAGTGGGCTTGAGTGGAAAGCGCTCTAGGCCTTCGGTTGCACGCTGCGCCGTAGAATCACGGCGCAGAAGCCCGCGGCGATAGCCCAAGCGACAAGCCACACCGGCGTCGTCGTGAATAATGCGGTGTTCGGCAAAATTACCCCAAGGCCGATCAAGACGATCGCGATGAAAAGGGCGATAACCTGCGTGCGCGAGCCTTGCTGCTCTTTGTTCGTGGTCGCAAACGCACCGACGAGAGCGACAGCCACAAGCACCGTGAGCACCTGAGGGGTGATCACAAACCCCTCATCACCACGGGTAAATCCGACGACTGCATAGAGGACGAGTGCGGCGGCAAGACCTAAAAAGGCACCGCCGACGCGAAGCTGCACAGGTACCATTCGCCGAATACTACTGGTTCTCGTACCAACCCCAGATGATTGCCCGGCCCAACGAGTGGAAGTTCAGGTTGAACCCGAGCTGCGTTGGGTTCGCGATCTGATCTGCCGGCAATTCCGTGTCCACCGCGTGGACTACGAACAGGTAGCGGTGCGGCCCGTGGCCTGCCGGCGGGTTTGCGCCGTAGAACCCTTTAACTCCGGAATCACCGGTGAGCACAACCGCGCCGACGCCCAGGTCCTCCTTGGCGCCTGCGCCAGCAGGCAGCTCGGTGATATCTGCCGGGATGTTGAACGCGGACCAGTGCCAAAA
>NZ_KV825964.1:85130-139327 GCF_001835805.1 Corynebacterium sp. HMSC034B08
AAAACCTGACGCGGTTGGTGCGTCCGGGTCGAAGCACGTCACTGCGTAAGTCTTCGTCCCCTCAGGCGCACCTTCCCACGCAAGCTGCGGGCTGGTGGCGTTATCGCCGGCAAGTGTGTCGTTGAGACGCTCGCCGTCAACAATGTCATCCGAGGTCACCGTGAACGAAGGCACGTCCGCCAGGGGCGCATACGGGTCGGGGCCGGGGAAACGGTCTGAAACATAGGAAGCAGTCATAGACCCATTCCTACCTGAAAATCAGTGACCCTCGCCACTCCACGCCTCAAAGAGTTGTGCATATCTCCCACCGGCAGCAAGCAGCTCGGCATGGGTGCCGTCTTCGATAATGCGTCCTGCTTCCATCACCAGGATGCGATCAGCGGTTGCAGCTTGATCGAGGCGATGCGCGACAACCAACGCCGTCGTGCCTTCAGTAATCCTTGCAGCAGCATCTTCGAGCGTGTTTGTGGCATCACTGCCCGCCTCTGCTGTCGCTTCGTCCAGGATGAGGATCTTCGGACCTGCCAACGCCACACGCGCGAGCGCGACCTGTTGCTCCACCTCGGGTGGGAGGTCATCTGCGCCTGCTCCCACAGCGGTGTCGAGCCCATTGGGGAAGAGTCGGGCAAACTGCGTGCTGTTCGGATCCAACCCGACACTGGCGAGCGCCTTGAGCAAAACAGTGTCGTCACTTCCCGGAGCAGCCATAGACAGGTCTTCGCGCAGCGTGCCCGCGAAGATATGCACGTCCTGGGTGAGCAGGGTGACGTTCTTCGCAGTCCAGACGTCGCTGACTTGGGAGGTATCTACCCCACCAACTCGGATGCTCCCCGAAGTCGGCTCCACTAAGCCTGCGATAAGCGCTGCCAGCGTGGATTTGCCCGCGCCAGACGTGCCGACGAGCGCCGTCATCGTGCCCGCTGCGAGCGTCACCGAGAGGTCCTCAAGAACGTTAGCTCCGCCGGGGTAGGCAAAGGACACGTGGTTGATCTCAACGTCTTCAGGCACATCGAGGTCATCAGGTACCACGGTGGCCGCTCGGCCGTCCGCCAGTTTGGCCAAACTCACCGCGCGCCCAACAGACGTGGCGGCGCTTTGGAGCTCTCCGATGAAAAACAGCGCATTAAACACGACAACCTCAGCACGGATCACCATGAACACAGCAGCGCTGGCCTCCCCAGGTGTCACAGCGCCTGTAGACACCAACCAGGCACCCACACCAAGAGTGAGCAGCACCCATGCTGCGAAGGCGAACTGTCCGATGCCCATGAGACGAATGAACCAGGGCACACGATCCATCGTCGCCTCCACCGCACCCCAGGAGGTGCGACGCATGCGCCCAAGCGCCCAACGTTCTAGTCCGAACGCGCGAAGCGTCGGCAGGCCACGCACCGTATCAAGCAGCACTGCGTTTCTACGAGCCTCCGCCACACTCACTGCGTTCGACGCAGCAGGGATTGCACGCACAACGGCACGCGCGAACGGGTACGTGCAGATACCGACTATGACGAGGATGAGGGCAAAGCGGACGTCGATAAGCAAAAGCCCGAGAAAGGTAATCGGAAACACGAAGGCTGTGGTGAGGACCCTGGATCCGATCGCGGTGATCGTCTGCACCACATCATCGATGTCCTTCGTCATGCGCGTAATCACGTTGCCGGTGCCCAACTCCATCACCCGCGGCACAGGCGCGCGCAAGATAGCGTCGAGGCAACGACGGCGCAGATCGATGGACGCACGGGCGACCTTCTGGCCCACCACATAGTTGCCCAGACCACGGAGGGACAGCTCGATCAGCATGCACAACATTGCCAATGCGATGGCCCAAATAAAAGCACTGCTGCCAGAGCCGAGCCCGGGTATCGAGCCACCGATCAACGGGTCAACGCTGCGCCCAAACAGGTTCGACTGTGTCGTGTTCACAGCAACGATCACAGCCTGGATACTCAACAGCATTACCCACCACCGACGATCCAGTGCGTTCGGCAGTTCCGCAAGGTACGCGAAGGTCTCCTTCACCCCAGCGGGGGCAACGGCATCGACGCGCTCGTATTCACGCTTCATTTACTGCACCTCCAATGCGTTACCTGCAGAGCGCCACGCGGCATTTCCAGTGATCACTATGGTTGTTTTGTCCGCGCGTAGCGTCTTAACCGCCGCAACGACGTCAGCTTGGGTGACAGAGTCCAGCCCTGTTGTTGGATCGTCCAAAATGAGCACGTTCGGATCCGCTGCGAGTGCGCGTGCAAGTGCCACACGTTGCCGCTGCCCGCCCGACAAATTCAGCCCCGCCTCCCCCAGCGGCGCATCAGGCAATTCACCGTTCTCTCGGACACCTCCGAGGCGACGCAGAATGTCCTGACAATGCGCCGCAGCGAGCGCCTGCTTGACGACGACTGCCGGCAAATCACCGCGCGGATTCACGTTATCCGCGATCGTGCCCTCAAATACGTTGACGGTGTGCGGTGGGAACAGCACCCCCTCACGCTCCGCCCATGCCTCAACGACCGCAAACGATCGCTCATCCGGAGCGAGGATCCACAGCCCTGGACCGGGGATCGCGTTGGAGGTTGGCTGCGGCTCAGACACCTTTTCGGCTGCATGGTGCAACTCCACGATGCGCTTGCCACTGGCAACCGCCCTGCCCCACCCACTAGCTAGGTCACCGAAGGCAAATCCCGCCATATTCAGCGCAGGCGGCACTAGCATGTCATCTGCCCAGGCGTGATCTCTCCGCGAAGCGTCAACCAGGCAGCAAGTGCCACGATCGCCAGATTGCACAGCCAAGCCACCACAAGACGAACAAAGCCCAGCCCGACTTCAACCTTCAGGTGCTTCAAGATCAATGTCCTGGCGTTGGCCGTCTCAACTGCAAAACGTTGTGCAACAGATGCACCCGCGCCAAGGCCCTTCACAGCACGAATGCCTTGAGAGACATCCGTGGCCAAGCCCGCGACATCCGCTTCCGCAGCGCGACGCTTCAACGAGATCCGCGTCACTGGTCCTGCGGTCCACGCCGCAAAAAGCCCAATGATCATCGCGCTAACCGGAATGGCAAGTGCCACCCACGGGGACACAGACCACATCGCCACCACTGCACCCGCGGCATAACCGATCGCCATAAGCGGAAACGACAGCAGTTCGCGGTACCGTCCGACCGTGCTTGCGTCTGCATCGATCGTGTTAAGCACCGTACCCGGGCTCATCGCGCCTGCACCATCGCGCAGCACTCCGGAGGATAAGTGCAACCGGGCGTTGTGGGTAACCCGGCCAACCGACGCTGCCGCAAGGCCGTCGCCGGTTGCCTCACCGATGAACGACAAAACAAAAATGCCCACCAGTACCGCAAACAGCCACCACGCGTTAAACGTTTCTTCGCCAAGGAGACCGTCCACGATCATGCCGACCACCACCGGCACGAACGCCGCGATACCGGAGCCAAAAAGGTAGCTCAGAATATGCAGCGCGAGCACACCCGGATACGCGGAAACCATGTCCCGAACGACCCGGTTACCTTCCTCCCATCGCGCCGGGTGGAGCCGGGCGGGGTCATGAGCAGGCGGAACTTGTGGGACGAACCAGCGGTACGTCAGCATTCTGCGCGGTGGAGCTATCACCCCGCAAAATTTAGCAGAATCTGCGCGTTATGCTGGCGATTTGGTACCTGCAAGAACCGACCCTATAGTAGTGCAGGTGCCCAGCCGAGAGGCTGAACAAACACCCTAGCCCGGGTGGCGGAATGGCAGACGCGCTAGCTTGAGGTGCTAGTGTCCTATTAACGGACGTGGGGGTTCAAGTCCCCCTCCGGGCACAGATAAGTCCCGCTCAGCAGTCAATAGAACTGCGGAGCGGGACATTTATATTTACAGACATGCTCGAGGAGTGCGTATGCCCAAGATATCGGGTTCCGCCCGCAACAAGCTCGTACTCGCAGCGCTTATCGTCGTGTTCATAGCGGGCTGGGTGTTTCTCGACGTCCCACCACTCTCCACACTTCGCACCTGGGCTGACACACTCGGCCCCTGGTTCCCAGTAGCGTTCTGGCTGCTCTATATCTTGATTACCCAATTCCCTATCCCGCGCACCGTGATGACCGTCTCTGCCGGCATTCTTTTCGGTTCGGTACAAGGGATCTTGATCGCGATTACCGCGACGACAGTCAGCGCAGTTATCTCACTGTTGATCGTGCGCACTCTGCTGCGGGATTGGGTAGAACCGCGGCTGACACATCCTGCTGTTGAGCAGATCAACCGGCGCCTCGAAGAACGCGGCTGGCTCGCGATTTTCAGCCTGCGCCTCATTGCAGCCGTTCCATTTTCCGTCCTCAACTACGCAGCAGCGCTCACGCGCGTTCCGGTGTTGCCGTTTGCCATCGCAACGTTTGCGGGTTCACTTCCAGGAACCGTGTTGGTCACTATCTTTGGCGACACCCTCACGGGTGAGGCAAACCCTGTGGTGATCGCAGTGATGGCTGTATTGGCAGTGATTGGCCTTAGCGGGTTGATTCTCGACGCACGACTTCCGGCGCGTAAGTAAAGGCTCACGGGTAGACCCGCGTAGTATTGGCAGCCATGATTGCCGTGCATGCGAAATACAGGGGCCGCGAAAAAGGGCGTGCTGCCGTCGTCGAGCGTTCCGCGGAGGCGCTTGGCACTCTCCCAGGCATCAGCCCGTTTGAAGTGCTCGGTGTTGAAGATATCCGCACCCTGGTGGATGACGCTGAGGCTTCGTTAAACCTGATCATGGCGCTGCTCTCCGACGGCAACTGGGCCATCGGCCTAGGGGTCGCTGCAAGCAACAGCGATGCATTGAAAGCTGCCTCAAAGGCGGTTGGGGTGAAAGCGGGCCAGGTGCGTGTGGTCGTCGACAAGCAAGGCGCAACTACTGAGGCTGCGGATATCGCTGCCGCATTCGCACTGCTGGCCCACGTGCTGCACAAGCGGACATTCGAGGGACGAGAAGCGACCTCGCTCGTGCGCCGCGGGCTGAATCAGAATGAAGCAGCAGCCGAGCTCGGCATATCCAAGCAGGCAATCAGCCAGAGGCTCCAGGCAGCGGGATGGCCAGCCGAACAAGCCGGCTGGCAACTGGCCCTCAACCTGATTACTCGGGCTGCTGATCTGGCTGATTAAGCGGGTTCGACACCTGGTCATTGAACCCGAAATCGGTCGGCTTGTTCGCAGGGGCACTGATCTCTCGCAACCCCGAGTCGCTGGAAGCCGTGCCAGCGGTAGGTTGGGTCGGATCTGGATCGTCTACGTGTTTGTTCGCCACCGCGCGGGCCTCTGCAAGCGCCTTGGCTAGCTCCGGGTCGGTCGAGGTGTCGAACCAACGCTCCGGATTGCCCTCATCGGCCATCTCAAGATCGCGCTCGTCAACCTGCGCCGCCTCGTAGCGGAACACTCCGTCGTCGTCCTTGTTGGCAAACGCCTTGGCAAACTGCTGCAACGAATCGCCGAACTGGGACGGAATCATCCACATCGTGGCCGCCTCGTTGTTGGCAATCTTCGGCAACTGGTCCAGGTACTGGTATGCCAGGAGTTCCGGCGTCACTCCAGAGGACTTAATCGCGGCGTTCACCTTTTGGATCGCACGCGCCTCACCCTGCGCAGCGAGGTACTTCGCGGCACGCTCACCTTCGGCGCGCAGCATCATTGCTTGACGCTCAGCCTCAGCGGCGAGAATCGCTGCGTGCTTCTCACCCTCGGCAGAAAGAATGCGAGCCTGCTTTTCACCCTCAGCGGTTTTGATGTCGGACTCGCGCTTACCTTCAGCGGTGAGGATCATCGCGCGCTTTTCGCGGTCCGCCTTCATCTGCATCTCCATGGACTGCTGAATCGACGGTGGCGGATCAATCGCCTTGAGCTCCACGCGGCTAATGCGCAGGCCCCACTTTGCGGTCGCAGCATCTAGCTCACCGCGCAGGCGGCGGTTAATGGTTTCGCGAGAGGTCAGCGTCTCCTCAAGCGTCATGCCACCAACGACGTCACGCAGCGTTGCCGTCGAAATCTGCTCCACACCGACGAGGTAGTTGTCCACGCCGTAGATGGCCTTCGCAGGCTCGTTGATCTGGAACGTCACCACCGTGTCAATCGCCACGGTCAGGTTGTCCTGGGTAATTACTGCCTGGGGCGGGAACGACACCACGCGCTCACGCGTGTCTACGCGCGCACGGATGCGGTCGATATACGGCACCAGGAACGTCAACCCACCGGACGCAGTGCGCGTGTAGCGTCCCAGACGCTCAATAACCGCAGCTTCTCCCTGCGGAATCAGTTTGATCGACGCTGTAAGCAGCGCGATAAACAGAATAAGTATGACGGCGAAGGTAACTAACCCACCCATTTAGGACTCCTTCCAAACGACGGCTACGGGTCCGTCGATATCGTAAACGGTCACGTGGGAACCTGCAGGAATAGTTTTTGCCGGATCCAGGGCGCGTGCCGACCACAGGCTGCCGTCGAAACGCACTTGCCCACCCCCGGGGCCGATGTCCTCGACAACCTCTGCACGACTTCCGACGAGCGCGCGTGGCGTCTCATCGAGCACCAGCGGCTTATCCATCCGCTTGCGCAGACGTGGCCTTAGGAAGAACCAGAACAGCAACGAGGAAGCGATAAACACCGCGACTTCAGCTGCAAGTGGAACGTCGAATAAGGCGACCCCCGATGTTGTCAACGCACCCGCAGCGAGCATGAGCAGCGTCAATTCGCCCACGCCAAGCTCGAGTAGCGCGAAACCTGCCGCGACAATAAACCAAATCAATGCTCCCACGGCGCAAATCTTACATGTGTGTGAGATCTTCCTTCGTGAGCTCGGGATTAGTGACGAAGTCCACCAGTCTCTCAACTGCACCGATAAGTGTTGAATCCAAGTCGCGGAAAGTGCGCACGGACGATGAAACGCGGCGCCAGCCTTCCTTTGGATCAGACCAACCCAAGCGACGGCACACGCCCGTCTTCCAGTCTTCGCCGTACGGAACCTCCGGCCAGGCGGCGATGCCGACGCTCTTCGGTTTCACCGCAGCCCAGATATCGATGTAGGGGTGCCCCGTCACCAACACATGAGGTCCTACATTTTCGACGAGCCGAGCCTCCTTAGTCCCCCTAATGAGGTGATCGGCGAGCACACCGACGCGACGGTCCGGTCCAGGCTGGAACTCGTCGAGACGCATCTGCAGGTTGTCTAGACCTTCCAGATACTCGACGACAACCCCCTCAACACGCAGGTCGTGACCCCACACCTGCTCAACGATTGCAGCATCGTGGATGCCCTCCACCCAGATGCGTGACGGCATTGCAACCTTCGCCTGCACGTTAGCAACCTTGCGTGAGCCCGAGTTGGAGCGCTTTGGTTCGTCGTTACGCGGTGCAACATATCGGGTGAGGGTGACACGCTGCCCTTCAACCATGAATGCCCCCGGCAGCATTTTGAACAGCCGCTGGGTTCCATAGCGGTCCTCCAGGCGGACGAAGTCGCCGTCGTAGGTTCGCTCGAATCCAACCACTGCGCCGACAAAGTCGTTGCCGACGATCTCCACGATGATGCCTGGCTCTGCAGGCATCTCTGGATACGTTGGCCTCCTCTTGCGCGCGTGGCCCTGAAAAATATCTCCGCTATACCGGCTATCTCCCATAGTGGCTCCGTATTCTATCCCCCTAGCTAGACTCAACTGGATGCACACGCGCGCTCAGGTCTACTCGCCTCTCCAAAACACTGCAGTCTGGCTTGCCGCCTGGCTGTACAACGTCGAATCCACGGACGACACCCTCGACGCGTTAACAGACCTTGGCGGCACCCACACCTATTGCGACGCGCCGATGGTGCAATTGCTTAGCGACGTCCGCGCCGTCGCCGACCTTGAGTCTCCGGATCCAGTTGTCCGCTTGATTCTGTGGGGGCCAGGACAGGCACCGCGCCTCCGAGCTGGATCCCCCGCAATGGACGCCCTCTCCCAGGCCGGTGCGTTGGTTGTCCGGGGAGATGGGATCAGCCACATCCTTGTCCCCGACTACTCGGGGGCGGAAGTGCGCTGGCGTTGGTTTGAAGAAACTGAGCGGCTGCCGGAACCGGATTGGCTAACTCCAGGTGAGGCAGATCAACTGCTGTCGCGCGCAACCGATGAAGCCGCCGTTTTGATTGAGGCGGCTGGTGGCACCACGAAGGAATTGCCAAATCCCCGGCTTACCGTCGGCACGCTCGCTGATTTCTACGACACCCCTGGGCTGCCGGCTGGGGTGACTGCGCGAGCGGCAAAGCTTTTTGCCAGGGCTGACCGTGTTGCCGCGACGATCGAGACGGTAACGGAGCGCCTCGACGACCACTCCTTCGACCCCCACCTGTTTGCACTGTGGCGGCACGTCCGCACCGCCCGCATGGCGGGGGTCGCAGACGCAGTGATCGATTACCGGCGCGAATATCTAGCGAATTAGTTTGCGCTACCCGGTCGGCCCGGGTGCTTCAACGGCTCGCAGCAATGCGGCTTGCACGGCGCGCCGTTGACGGTACAACCCTGAACAGTAACGTTAGACAAGGTTTCAGGCTTGTCACCATCGGCGATAGCTTGCGCGATATCGACGACCATGCCAGCGAAATCGGGCTCGAGCCCCACCGTCGCAACGCGATCTAGCGTGATGTTGCGTGCCTCGCAGGCCTGTCGCAGCTCGGTGTCGAGGTCCCAGATCACCTCCATGTGGTCGGTGATGAAGCCGAGTGGCACACAGATCAAGTGCGTAAAGGTGCTGTCTTGATCATGGAGCTCCTCGGTGCGATCTACGATGTCCGGCTCCAACCACGGCGTTGCCGGATTGCCGGAGCGAGACTGCCAGACAACCTCGTACTCTTCGACGCCAGCTTCCGCGGCGACCAGCCGGGCCGCCTCATGCACCTGCCGTGAGTACAGGTTGGCATCCTCCGGGCCACCTGAGACATTATCCGCAGCATTCGGAACACTGTGAGCAGTGAACAGTACTTTTGCACCAGCCGGCGCTGCATCGACGGCGCTACGCAACACGTTCGCCATAAGCCGCACGAACGTCGGGTGGGCGTAGAACTGCCAAAGCTTGGTGTACTCAAGCTGCGGTGTCACTTCGCGGATCCTCTGGATGTCTTCGTCGTACTGTCGGCAGGCCGAGTACCCACCCCATGCCGAGGTCGCGAACACCAGCACGCGCTTATGCCCGTCAGCCTCCAGCTGCTTCGCAGTATCTTCCGCAAAGGGGTGCCAGTTCCGGTTGCCGAAGTACACCGGAAGTTCAATCCCCCGAGCCTCCAACTGCTTTTCGATGTTGCTAATCAGCACTCGGTTCTGTTCATTGATCGGGCTAACACCACCGAAGTGGAAGTAGTGTTCCCCTACCTTGGCGAGCCGCTCACGCGGAATCCCGCGGCCACGGGTGACATTCTCTAGAAAAGGAATAACCTCGTCCTTTCCTTCGGGTCCACCGAAGGAAAGGACGAGGAGTGCGTCGTAGTCGTTGAGAGCCATAGCCTTGAGCCTAGACTGTGGCCCCGAAAAATTAGAGCAGGCGGACCGCGTTCGGCGCCATGCCGGACCAACGGACCGGAGAAATCTGCACGTTCATGCCAGACTGCGGTGCCTCGATCATGGTGCCGTCGCCGAGGTAGATGGCAACGTGCTGGTTGCCGCCCGGACCCCAGAACAGCAAGTCGCCGCGCTGCGCTTCGCTCGCCGGCACATGCGTGCCGCGCTGGTACTGGTAGCCCGTGTAGTGGGGCAATGCAATGCCAGCGCCGGCGAATGCGTAAAGCACGAGGCCAGAGCAGTCGAAGCCAGCTTGACCGCCGCCTTCCAAGCCCGTGGTTGGACCGTTTGCATCGCCACCGCCCCAGACATACGGCGTGCCGATCATCGACTGAGCGCGTGCGATAACCGTCTCAACCTGAGAGGCGTCGGATACGGCCGCAGAGGCAGCACGAGCCTTCTCAGTAAGATCTGCCGCAGTCTGCACCTGCGGCAATACGTCAGCCACAGTGCCTGAGGTGCTATCGACATTGCCCAAGGCACCAGTGAGCCCTTCTGCGAACGCAGTCACAAGTTGGCCTGCGTCACCGCTATTCACTGCATCAGAGAAGGAGCCGTGGTTCGCAGCAACGCCGCCAACCAGGGCCACGCCGACGGCGATGGCACCAGCCTTCGCGATAGCGTCGTCGTCAAGCTGTGGCAAGCCTGCTGCCGAAGAAAGCGCAGCAACCTGGGACACGTCGTCGGACGTCGTATCTGAAGAAGAAGTCTGGGCAACAACACGCACGGCATCCACGATGGCCTCACGGCTCGGCTCGCCGGCTTCAGGGGAGGTACCAGAGATGCGCTCCCGAACACGGTCCACGACCTCTTCTGGGACCTCATAGGTGGCATCGCCGCGCGAAATGGTCAGGGTTGAAGCGTACGGGCTGGCCACAGGGCCCTCCGTTGTCTCATCGGATGCTTCCTGCTGCTCAGGCGCGCGCTGCTCCTGGAGATCAGATTGCGCTGCTTCGAGCTCGCGTTGCGCGGCGTCGCGCTCAGCCGTGCTTGCCTCGAGCGCTGCGCGGTTGTCGTCGAGAAGCTGACGCGCTTGCGCCTCCGCAGCCTCGGCTTCTTGAGCAGCCGAGTCGGCAAGCTCACGCGTCTGACGCAGCGTCGACTCTTCGTTCGCCGCCTCTGCACGGGCCTGCTCCGCTTCCTGCAGCTTCGCACGCTTTTCTTCAGAACGCTGGCGCAGGAACAGCGAGCGATCCAGCACGTCGCGCTGCGTGTCCTTATCGCTAATCGACGTGAGCACATCGCTTGTCGACGCCCCGCGATACTGGGAACGGCTTAACTCATCAAGCTCGGTGCGCAGCTTTTCGACGCGAGCCTGAGCCTCGTCCAGGCGACGCTTAGCTTCCTCTTCGCCGAGGCGGGCCTGCTGGGCCTTTGCATGAGCGTCGTGCAAATCGACGAGCGACTGGTTAACCGCCTCTTGCAGTTCGCCGAGGTTCAAGTTTCGGGCGTCCACGTCCGCTTGAGCGCGGGTGACTGCGGAAACGAGTTCGCTGACGGTAGACGTCGAGCTCTGACCAGAGGCAGCCGGGCTGACGAGGCCCACCGCCAACGACACGGTAACGACACACGCGGCAGTACCGAACACATTACGTGCACGTCCAAACCGGGTGCCCCTTAGTGGATTTGCCACGAAGGTGCTCCTTCACGCCACACGCGCATACCGTGGCAGGCCCGCAGGTGATCAAGAAACCTGCAGGCGCGCCAAGGCACACATAAACCCTGACTAGGGGTAGGAACGTGCGGCCTCGATGTTGACTACTAACGCGGCAGCGCGAAGAAGTAGCCACCACAAGAATCCGTGGCGCTTCAACAATGTTTCAGGATCTCGGCGTGCTTCCCCACAAGCCCGATCCATCAGTCGAACGCTTGACTAGAGCGCTCAATGAAGCTTCACGCGAAACGTGTGACAACTATCGACCCGCGAGCCGATAGGAGCACCATACGTCAAGCCAACCGACTTGTATCCCTTTCGTTACATAAAGTTGATCAAGTCAAGTCTTGTCACATGATTCACACGCGCCTCACCTGCATGTATTGACACGCTTATTTGATGTGTGAGTTTGCTCACATCCAAGGTTACCGAACCGTTACTTATACGTTTTGACGTGGGAAAATGGCGAAAAAAGAGCTGTGGAGCAGGTACCCTTTAGCAACCCGAGATACTCCTGACATGAACTCCGTCAAGTCTTGCAACTTGTCTAGCGTGACGGCTTTGGGCGCCGCGCAGCGATCGCGAGGAGGGCAAACGCGACTAGCACCACCCCAACAACTACCGGCCACATTGGAGAGAAGGAACTCGCCTCCCCTGTAAACGCTTTCAGCCCTTCGACATAATCCGCATGCGACATCATCGCGAGCTCCCCTGTCTCTATTTGCGCACGACTCAACTCTTCGCTTACCCCCACTGCGGTGTGGGGTGTGCGGATCAGCACCGTTGAATATTCCGTAGCGTTTGCAATGTCCTGGGCAAGATCTCGGAGCTGGGCAACCTTTTCTGGAGTGCGCTCTAAAACGACTACTGCGGCAGGGTCAATCGAATCCGAATACGGCGAGCTCAGCACGCCTTCAATGCCATTTCGCAGGTCATCGTTTACCGGATTCTCCGTACCAAAAGCCACGGCAGAGGTTTCAAGCTGGCCGATTAGCTCGTCCAATGTCGTCTCCGGCTCCACGATTACTCCTTCATGCCAAACTGCTGGGCCGATTCTAATCTGAGTGATTTTGCTGTAGTCGATAAGCAAAATATGAAAACATAACGAACGTACTGTTATCATCAGTACGGATCTATGGCGGGTCGCTTAGTATGGGACTTGACCATAGGGTCATCATCCCTGTTTTGATTACGACGAGGAATGGAGCTCACCGTGGCAGAAAGCAAGAATTCCTTCGGTGCCAAGAAGACGCTCGAGGTTGGCGGTAAGTCTTACGACTACTTCGCTCTCGATGCTGTTGAAGGCATGGAGAAACTCCCCTACTCCCTTAAGGTGTTGGGCGAGAACCTCCTGCGCACCGAGGACGGCAAGAACGTCACCGAAGACCACATCAAGGCCATTGCAAACTGGGACCCGTCGGCAGAGCCGAGCGTTGAGATCCAGTTCACCCCAGCACGTGTGCTGATGCAGGACTTCACGGGCGTGCCGTGTGTCGTCGACCTTGCCACCATGCGTGAGGCCGTATCGTCGCTCGGCGGCAACCCGGATCAGGTCAACCCCCTGAACCCGGCAGAGATGGTTATTGACCACTCTGTGATCATCGAGGCCTTTGGTTCCACCGACGCCATCGAGAAGAACGTAGAGATTGAGTACCAGCGCAACGAGGAGCGCTACCAGTTCCTGCGCTGGGGTGCAGAGAACTTCTCTAACTTCCGCGTTGTCCCACCGGGAACCGGCATCGTCCACCAGGTCAACATCGAGTACCTCTCCCGCGTTGTCTTTGACAACGACGGCGTTGCATACCCGGACACCTGCATTGGTACCGACTCCCACACCACCATGGAAAACGGCCTGGGCATCCTTGGCTGGGGCGTCGGCGGTATCGAGGCTGAGGCAGCGATGCTTGGCCAGCCGGTCTCCATGCTCATCCCGCGCGTTGTCGGCTTCAAGCTCACCGGCGAGATTCCGACCGGCGTGACCGCAACCGACGTGGTGCTGACCATCACCGAGATGCTGCGTGAGCACGGCGTGGTCCAGAAGTTCGTCGAGTTCTACGGCAACGGTGTCAAGCAGATCCCGCTGGCAAACCGCGCCACCATCGGCAACATGTCCCCAGAGTTCGGCTCCACCTGTGCGATCTTCCCGATCGACGAGGAGACCATCAACTACCTGCACCTGACCGGTCGTAACCAGGAGGACATCGACCGCGTCGAGGCATACGCCAAGGCACAGGGCATGTGGCTTGAGCAGGACGCTGCGGAAGCTGAGTACTCCGAGTACCTCGAGCTCGACCTCTCCACCGTCAAGCCGTCTATCGCTGGCCCGAAGCGCCCGCAGGACCGGATCCTGCTCGCGGAGTCCAAGGAGACCTTCCGCAAGCAGCTGCCGGACTACAACACCGCTGGCGAGGGCACGTCCGAGCCGGTTCGTGCAGCAAAGGTCGACAGCGTCTCCTACAACGAGTCTTGGCCGGCAAACGGCGAGTCCGCTGCTGTGGGTGCTGAGGGCCGCGCTTCCAAGCCGGTCATCGTCGAGTCCCCGCAGGGTGGCGAGTACACCCTCGACCACGGCTTCGTCGCAATTGCTGCAGTCACCTCCTGCACCAACACCTCCAACCCGTCCGTCATGGTTGGCGCTGCCCTGCTCGCACGCAAGGCTGCTGAGAAGGGCCTGAAGGCTAAGCCGTGGGTCAAGACCATCATGGCTCCGGGCTCCCAGGTTGTCGACGGCTACTACGAGCGCGCAGACCTCTGGAAGGACCTCGAGGCTGTTGGCTTCTACCTGTCCGGCTTCGGCTGCGCATCCTGCATCGGCAACTCTGGCCCGCTGCCGGCTGAGGTCTCCGAGGCTGTCAACGAGTTTGACCTCACCGCAACCGCAGTGCTTTCCGGCAACCGCAACTTCGAGGGTCGTATCTCCCCGGACGTGAAGATGAACTACCTCGCGTCCCCGCTCTTGGTCATCGCTTACGCCATCGCCGGCACGATGGACTTCGACTTCGAAACCCAGCCGCTCGGCCAGGACGCAGACGGCAACGACGTCTTCCTCAAGGACGTCTGGCCGTCCACCGAGGAGATCGAAGAGACCATCGCTGGCACCATCTCCCGTGAGATGTACGAGGCTGACTACGCCGACGTCTTCAAGGGCGACGCACAGTGGCAGGGTCTCGACATCCCGACCGGCAAGACCTTCGAGTGGAACGAAGACTCCACCTACATCCGCAAGGCACCGTACTTTGACGGCATGCCGGAGGAGCCGGAGGATGTCAAGGACATCGAGGGTGCTCGCGTTCTGGCGAAGCTGGGCGACTCGGTCACCACGGACCACATCTCCCCTGCTTCCTCCATTAAGCCGGGCACCCCGGCTGCGAACTACCTCGATTCCCACGGTGTTGAGCGCCAGGACTACAACTCCTTCGGCTCCCGTCGTGGCAACCACGAGGTCATGGTTCGCGGTACCTTCGCAAACATCCGTCTGCGCAACCAGCTGGTTGATGAGCAGGGTGGATTCACCCGCGACTTCACCCAGGAGGGTGCACCGCAGGCATACATCTACGATGCTGCGATGAACTACGCCGAGAAGAACATTCCGCTCGTCGTCCTTGCTGGTAAGGAATACGGCACCGGTTCTTCCCGTGACTGGGCTGCTAAGGGCACCAACCTGCTTGGTGTGAAGGCAGTTATCGCCGAGTCCTTTGAGCGCATCCACCGTTCCAACCTGATCGGTATGGGTGTTCTGCCGCTGCAGTTCCCGGAGGGCCAGTCCCACGAGTCCCTCGGCCTCGACGGCACCGAGACCTTCACCCTGTCCGGTATCACCGACTTCAACAAGGGTGACATCCCGGCAACGGTTCACGTCAAGGCTGAGAAGGACGGCGCTGACGCTGTCGAGTTCGACGCTGTTGTCCGCGTGGACACCCCAGGTGAGGCTGAGTACTACCGCCACGGCGGCATTCTGCAGTACGTGCTTCGCCAGATGGTCAAGAGCTAGTCAGCTCTCCTGACGCCATCGCCGCGAAGGGGCCACCGCACTACGCGGGGCCCCTTCCGCATTTTTACCCCCTAATCCTTTGTTTCCGCACTCCGCTAGTCTTCGACCACTTTTGACCTAGAACTACGCCAAGGAGCACTGACATGCCTATCGTGAGCGAGGCCGAGCTCGCACGCCGCCGTAGCGAGATTATCGATACCGCACGCAAATGCTTCGCCCATTACGGCTACGAGGGCGCCACTGTTGCAAGGCTCGAGGAAGCCACCGGTAAAACCCGAGGCGCGATCTTCCATCACTTCGGCGACAAGGAATCACTGTTCCTTGCTATTGCGAAAGCGGACGCGGAGCGCCAGGCACAAGTGGTCAGTGAGCAGGGTTTGGTTGAGGTCATGCGTGGGATGCTCCACGACACTGAAGCAAACGATTGGTTCACCACCCGTGCGGAAATCCTGCGGAGACTGCGAACTGACCCGAAGTTCGAAGCACGCTGGCGGGAACATCAAGAGGTGCTCGACCAGGCGGTGCGCACGCGCTTGGAATCGAACAAGCATATGCGCGACGACGTCCCCGTGGAGGTAGTGCAGACCTACCTGGAGACTGTTCTCGAAGGGTTTATCACCAAACTCGCTGCCGGTGAGCCTGTGGAACGCCTCGAATCGATGCTTGACATCGTGGAGCAAGCCGTTCGGCACCCAATGAATCAGGACTAGACCGAGCGGTATAGAGTAGCCGGCATGGCTAAGCTCCTTTTCCTTTCACTTCGCAACGGCGAGATCGGCCCAGATGTCGCGCACGCCGAGTATCACGACACGCTGCGCGCAACTGGCCTGAGCGAATTGGATATGGAGCTTCGCATCATCAATTCGCCTGACGCTGAATTAGGCCCGCTCGACACGGTCAGCGGGATTATCGTCGGCGGATGCTCGCTGAACGTCACCAATGAAGAACGTGGTGCCTGGCACCTGCATATCGACGACGTGCTATCCACCGTGGTTACATCTGGCAAGCCTGTCTTTTTCGTCTGCTTCGGCATCTCCTGGCTCGTCGACCACCTCGGCGGCACCGTTGGGCGCACCTCGCCTGAGCCTTCTGGACCTACCATCGTTGACGTGACAGCCGAAGGAGAACTTGACCCCGTAGTCAGTGGCTCCGGCACGTTTACCGCGCTGACGGGACATACAGAGAACCCTGTAGAGTTGCCCAATTCGTTGACCGTACTCGCTACAGGTCCCTCCTGCCCAGTGCAGATGGTGCGTTACGACGACCACGTGTGGGCCACACAGTTTCACGCCGAAATGGACGCCGACGCCATGCGTACACGTATGGATTTCTTCCACGACTACGGCTACTTCCCTGCCGAGGAGTACGCCCGCATCGTCGCAGATCTGCCCAATCACGACGTCAGCCGGGCAAACCTGCTTCTTCGCAACTTCGCCCGGCTGTGCCGCGAGGACTACTTTTCCCTCGACATTTAAAGTCCTGCGACTGACCCGCTGCCACCCTCAAAGTCCAGCGGGTTACGTGCAAACGGCTCGCCACGGCCAACCGATTCGACGATCACATCTGCTACGAGCTCTCGAGGGGTTTCGGATTCGGTGCCACGTGGTTCGTCGAGAAGCGCGATGCCCTCTGCTGGGTCATCGGTCAGCAGCGTTGGGCCGACGATCTGGTGTGGCAGGCTCGAATCAAGCAGGCGCCGATCAACGGCCTTCTTCGACTCAACGTAGGCGTACCACGAACCGCCATCATCCTCAGTGGAGGCCTCGGTGGCACCTGCATAGGACACCATGACGAGAAATGGGGCGAACTCGTCTAGCTCTTCGAGCGCGTCGATCATCGTCATCGCAGCGTCGCGATCCACCGCCCAGCTCCGCTCCGCAGAACCCCCACCTGCGCCCGCAGACCAGACAACCACATCGAATGGTGTAAGGAGGCGTGCCCATCCCTCCTGGTCGAGAGTGGTGAGATCGCGAACGATGACGGTGGCGCCATCGTCGACAAGCTGCTTGGCGTGGTCAGGATTCCGGACAAGAGCACTAACGTTATGGCCATTGCCCACTAGTTTGGGCACAGTGAAGCGCGAGACGTTTCCACCCGCACCGAGAACAAGTACATGCTGAGTTTTCATAAATGCGACCTTAACGCACATTTCCCGCCTATACTTTTCGCATGCATGCAATTATTACAACCACAGGTAAGGATCGCCCGGGCGTGATTGCAGCGGTATCGAAAACCGCAGCCGACCAGGGCCTTAACATCGTAGATGTATCGCAAACCATCATGGATGACTTCTTCACCATGATCATGCGCGTCGAGCTCCCCGAAGGAAATGTTGACATGGGTGTCCTCCAGGACGCCTTCGACGCCTGCGGCAAGCCGCTCGGCATGGTAGTCCGGATCCAATCTGAAGCACTCTTCAGCGCTATCAACGACATCTAAGGGACGACCGTGAAACTCGAGTTTTCTGACGCACGATTCCTCGACGTCATCCGGATGATCGAGGACTATCGTCTGGACATCCGCACCGTAACCATGGGTATCTCGCTCATCGGCTGCACCCGCGCCACGATGGAAGCGACCGCGCAGGCGGTATACGACCGCGTCACCGAGCGTGCACGCGACCTCGTACCCGTCTGCGAGGGCATCGAACGCGAGCTTGGCATCCCAATTGTGAACAAGCGCATCTCAGTCTCCCCGGTCGCACTCGTCGCTGCAGGTGTCGAGGGCAACCCTGTTGAGATCGCTCGTGCACTTGATCGCGCAGCGGCCGAACTTGGTGTGAACTTTGTCGGTGGCTACTCGGCGCTCGTAGAAAAGGGCGGCACGCGTGCCGACAAGAACCTGATCTACTCCATCCCGGAAGCTCTGGCGGAGACCAACAACGTCTGCAGCTCCGTCAACATCGCATCCTCGCGCGCCGGCATCAACATGAACGCCGTGGCCAAGATGGGCGAGATTGTGAAGGAAGCGGCGGAACTGACCAAGGACCGCTCCTCCATCGCCTGTGCGAAGCTCGTCGTCTTCGCCAACGCGGTCGGCGACAACCCGTTCATGGCCGGCGCATTCCACGGCATCGAAGAGCCAGACACCGTCATCTCTGTCGGCGTGTCGGGCCCAGGTGTCGTTGACAATGCGATCGCTCCGCTCAAGGGCGCGACGCTCAACGAAGTCGCCGAGGAGATCAAGAAGGCCGCGTTCAAGATCACCCGTGCGGGCCAGCTCGTCGGCACTCTTGCTGCTGAGCGCCTCGGCGTCCCGTTTGGCATCGTCGACCTCTCGCTTGCACCGACCGCCGAAATGGGCGACTCCGTCGCACACGTCCTCGAACGCATGGGGCTCGACCAGGTGGGCACCCACGGCACAACCGCAGCGCTAGCCTTGCTTAACGACGCCGTGAAGAAGGGCGGCATGATGGCATGCTCCCGCGTCGGTGGCCTGTCAGGCTCGTTCATCCCGGTCTCCGAGGACAAAGGCATGATCGACGCCGTAAACTCCGGTGCGATCTCCATGGACAAACTCGAGGCAATGACCTCCATCTGCTCCGTCGGCTTCGACATGATCGCAATCCCAGGCGACACTTCTGCCGAACTCATCGCCGGCATGATTGCCGACGAAGCGGCAATCGGTGTCATGAACCATAAGACCACCGCAGCACGCCTGATCCCCGTGCCGGGCACCAAGCCTGGCGACGAAGTCAACTTCGGCGGCCTCCTCGGCTACGCACCGGTCATTCCGGTAAACAAGGTGGGCAACGACGAATTCATCCACCGTGGCGGATTCATCCCCGCACCGGTGCACGGGTTTAGGAACTAATTAGTTCCTCCGACTTCTTGACCCTGACACAGTGTCAGGGTTGAGAATGGTCGTGTGAAGATTTCAGAAGTCGCTGCAGTCGCAGGCTGCTCCGTGCGGGCCGTGCGTCACCTGCATACGAGTGGCGCAGTTCCCGAACCTGCTCGGACCAGTGGTAACTACCGTAACTATTCCGTATCCGATCTCGCGGCGGTCCTTCGCGCCAGAGCACTTATCGACGCCGGCGTTCCGGTATCTGAAGTCCAGAGCCCGAAGGCCGTAGAGCAATCGCTGGTCCTTCTCGACGAGCGCATTGCACAGCTCCAGCGCCAGAAACGGCGCCTTCTCGCTCTGTCTATATCGCCACATGGGACCCCGGACGACATCCGTTTTTCGCTCGGCTCCTTAATCGATGATTCGTCACTTTTGCGGATCGAACTGGATTCATGGGATCTCATGGCCCTTACCGGCGTTGCTACGCCGGACACTTGGGAGCAGCTCCGGAAGAATCTTCAAGATCCCAGCTGTCTCGCCGCAGCTCGAAAGGCTGCGGACCTCTGGCTAAAACTCGGTGAATTGCGGCCTGGAGACCCTTCCGTCGAAGTAATCGTCGATAGGCTGCGCCCGCTGGCGCAAGCCGGACTGATGCGAGACATTTTCCCCACCCTCAGCCCCGGAGACGTGCCACTTGCGTCGTCGGATGTACCTACGAAGGGCGCACAGGGATTAGTGCTTCAAGTGCTGGCAGGTGATCCCCTTGCGTAGCTTCCTCCGCTTGTTCCGAAAACACCCCGGCTTCCGCCTGGCCAAGTATGAACTCGGTCTATACCGAGATCTCTTGCGTTGGATCCGCCGGGAGACACTCATCCCCGAAGAGGCTACGGCGCTGCCCCATCAACCTGGTCGATTGCAATTGCTTGGGATGGTCACAGCGGTGCTTGCCGTCGAGGCAGTCGTTGTCCACCTTGTACTGCCTGCAGGGGCCCTTCGTATTGCCGCGTTGCTGGTGTCGCTGTGGGCAGTGGTGTACGTGTGGGGCTTGATCGCCGCGGAGCGAATTCGTCCTAGCTATTACGACGAGAACGTCTTCGTTTTCAGGCGCGGCCGGACACTCTTCGCGGAATTCCCAACGGCTTCGGTGCAAAGCATGTCGGACGAACCTTCTTACTCATCGGCGGTCGAGATCGTCGACGGAGTGCTTACTCTGGGCGGTCCTGCTGGAACAGACACACTCATGCGCCTGAGCGAAGAGGTACGGGCCTACCCCGACCGCTATCCCTGGCAGCGGCCCGACCCCCAAAACATCAGCAAGATCCGCTTTTACCGCGGATCCTCTGCCGTGGGACCTAGCGCTTCTTCCCAATGATGAAGTAGCCGACCCAGCCCAACGTGTTCACCGCACCGATAATCGGAGTCCACAGCCACTTCGGGCCACGAATCCTCTTGGAATTGGTCCGAGCGAGGTCGCGAAGCGCAAAGGCTTTGCCTGCTGTATCGATTGTGGCCAGGACGCCAGCGATTGTCTTCTGATCCGAGGACAAGCTGTTCCATGCGTCCTTGATGGTGTCGATGAACTCATTGCTAATTGCCATGGAGGTGAGTGTAGCCGGTCAGGTGGATCGTCGATAAGTGTACTGCCCTTATCCCATCCATTTTGGATATTGCGTTTATTTAGAGGTTAATGCACAATATAATGAGCAAACACTTGTGCGAATTGCTTTTAGTTGATTACGGTCGCTGGTAACACAATTTCCATACCCCAAGGAGCGCAATAATGTTCCCAGAACCGCTGCTACATGTCATAACCGAACGCAATGAATGCGAGCCTGTCGGCGCAACATTTCATCTTCACGGGGATGGATTCGCATTCATACTCGAATCTATTTACGCATATCGGATCGACGCAAAAAATCCGACACGGGGACTCGGCGACATCGCAAATCTTCTCGGCCAACTTCCAGAGCCTTTATCCACACAATATGTGGACACGCCTTACCTCGATGAGCTCTGCGAAAAATACCTAATCCTCGACTACGCCCGGCGCGAAGTGACGCTCAGGATCGACAATTATAAGCCGGACCGTTGCACGTTTGACCATGAGAACGTTAAGCCACTTTACGAATTGGCTCGTGCTCACAACACGGACATGTATATGCAGCCGCCGCCACTTCTTGAACGCAAAGTCATACGCGTTATCTCAAAGCGCAACGGCGAGTACTGCTCTGGCCTGGATATCCTGCTTCCGACCGATGGGAACAGGATCCTGACCAATCTGCTTTCACTCCGGGATGATGGATCCGTTACTGCGGAGATTTTGGCGCAAACCCTATTCCACTGGGAGCCACCACACGTCCAGATTCGCCCATTCCAAGATGCATTGCTTGGCGACGAATACGAGAACGAAGTGAAACCACACTTCCCGAGCGACCATCCCTTCCTCACCATTGATTCGCCGGAAAATTCATTGCGCCTGAGCGATAGCTCCGGCCGGTTGATCATGGTGGTCGATGTCAACGAAGACTCGATGAACCGCATACATGAACGGCTGATACAACCACGCCGAGAATCCATCGCATCTAGCTTTCTTGCCGCTGTGCCCTGGACCGACTCCATCCCTACATCTGTTAAAGGTCCGTTCTAACACTGATTCCGATTGCGAGAAAGGAGAGAAACCATGTCAACGGATCTTTCGCGCCACGTCGACACCATCTCCCATGCCCTTTTCGCAATCAAGGACCTCTTTCACGACCCGGCAACGTTGCACTTCGACGACATCCACGAAGAAATGGAACGCTTTGAGGCAGCCTTCAACGTCAAGGCAAGCCTCGACGCCTTTTTCGCCTTCCTCTGCGAACGCGACGAAGCTGGCCGCACCGTCGGCGCGAAACATCCGACCCAGTATTTGCAGAAGAAGCTTGGTCTTGACCCCAAGGAAGCCTACGACCGCCTCGCCCGTGGCCGCGACTACTACGGCGAGCCCGACTGCGAGCAGACCACACAGGACACTGCTGATGGAGACCTCTTCGACTCCGATGCTGAATCCATAGTCGACGATGCCGCACACGCGGCGGCGAAAGCAGCTGCACAGCAAGCGGCACGCGAACAGGCGCGCCGCGAGCAGGAAACGGCACGCCGAAACGCCGAGCGCGTTAACGCCGAGAAACAGCGCGTGATCCGCCTCGAACTGGATCGCCTCGTTGAGGCTGCTAAAGGTGCTCGTGCTCGCCTCCAGGCTAAGGCGCTCGAGGAGGCTCCGCGCCGTACCGTCAAAGACCTCCGCGCAACCGTACGACGCTGGGTCGAAGAAGCCAACCGCGAACACCTCGACCCGGCGAATCCGAACGCAGGGATGGAAAAGCGCGGACTCCATATCGGGCCGCAGCGTGCCGACGGCACCCACAAGATCACCATCGACGCGACCACCAGCGACACCGCATTGTTCAAGGCACTCACCGACAAGGGGCTAGCGCCAAACTCAAACATGCCGAAGGATGTCGACGACTACCGATCCCCAGCACAACGGGCCTACGACCAGTTCGCAAAAATGCTGAAGCACTACGACACGTGCCAGAAGCCAACGGGTGGCGGCTGCGCATCTGTCGTCGTCTCCGTGACGCTCGACGAGATCGCCGATGCCTCCCCAACCACAAGGTTTCAAACCAATACCGGCATCGACCTCACCGCGTTCGACCTCGTCCGCCTCGGCATGGACGGTACCGCTGACTTCATCCTGACCGTTGATGGCGCCACCGCACTGCCGTTGAACCTCTACCGCACAAACCGCCTTGCATCACTGGCGCAGAGGATCACACTGCTCGCGGTGCAGGGCGTATGTGCCTGGACGGGGTGCACCGCCCCGCTGACCCAGGCCGAGATCCACCACATCACCTCGTGGCTTCAGGGCGGCGACACCAACATCGACAACCTCGCGGCCCTCTGTAGAACCCATCACCGGTGCAACAACGACTTCAAAGACCACAGAAATAACACGAGTCACATCGAACGGGACCACGCAGCTGGTCGTGCCGGCGTGAAGCAACCCGGGTCCACCGAAATCAGGTTCAATCATGCCGATGCTGCGGAAAACTCAGCCGTCAATCGGATCCGTAAACGAAACCACCGACTGAACACAGCCACAGCGAAACCACCACCGCGCGAGCCTGCCGAGCCGCCATCATGGGCTAAACACCAATCCCCTTACCCGCCGTTTTAGGCTGCCACCGGAAACTCGCCTGCCTCGAACGTTGGTGGGCGCTAGCCTGCCCAAGCCCCAATGGCGAATTGCTAAGCCAGCTCGACGATCTCCATGTACTCGTCGCTCCACATATCTTCATCGCCCTCCGGCATGATGATGACCCGCTCTGGCTCGAGCGCCCGCACCGCACCCGGATCGTGGGTGACCAGCACCACCGCTCCCGTGTACGTCTTCAGCGCATCGAGGACCTGTTCGCGGGATTGTGGGTCGAGGTTGTTGGTGGGCTCGTCGAGAAGCAACACGTTCGCACGCGAGGAAACCAGCGTCGCCAGCGCTAGGCGAGTCTTCTCGCCACCAGAAAGGGTGCCCGCCGGCTGATCGAGCTTGTCGCCGGAGAACATGAAGGCACCAAGCAGCCCACGCAGGTCCTGTTGGCCAGCGTCGGGGCAAGCCTCGATCGTGTTTTCCCACACCGACTTGGAGCCGTCGATCGTGTCGTGCTCCTGGGCAAAGTAGCCAATCTTGAGGCCATGGCCGGAGACGACGCCACCCTCCCCGTCGGTGCGCTCCACCCCGGCGAGCAGCTTGAGCAAAGTAGTCTTGCCCGCACCATTCGTGCCGAGAACGACCACCCGGGATCCCTTGTCCACCGCAAGATCGACGCCCGCGAAGACTTCGAGCGAGCCGTACATCTTTGTCAACCCCTTGCCGAAGAGCGGGGTCTTGCCGCACGGCGCCGGCTCAGGGAACGAGATGGAGGCGACCTTGTCGGCGACGCGGACCTCGTCGAGCTCCCCCATCATGCGCTCGGCACGCGCCAGCATCTGCTTCGCCGCGGCCGCCTTAGTGGCTTTCGCGCCGAGCTTGGCGGCCTGCTTCTGCAGGGCCGAGGCCTTCTTCTCCGCGTTGGCGCGCTCGCGGCGCCGCCGGGCCTCGTCGAGGGCGCGTGCGTCCTTGTACTTGGAAAAGCCCATGTTGTACACGTCGGCCTCCGCGCGGACGGCGTCGAGGAACCAGACCTTGTTGCAGACGGCGTCGAGAAGCTCAACGTCGTGCGAGATCATGATCAACCCGCCCTCGTGCTTGGACAGGAAGTTACGCAGCCAGGTGATGGAGTCGGCGTCGAGGTGGTTGGTGGGCTCGTCGAGGAGCAGCGTCGTCTTCGACTTACCCGATCCCTGCCGGGAGGCAAACAAGATTTGGGCCAGTTCGACGCGGCGACGCTGGCCACCCGAAAGCGTCTTGAGCTTCTGATCAAGCACCCGCGCCGGCAGCCCCAAATTGTCACAGATCTGCGCCGCCTCAGCGTTGGCCTCGTAACCGCCAAGGGCCTGGTAGCGCTCCTCCAGGCGAGAGAACTTCGCAATCGCCTTGTCACGCTCCGCCCCGTCGGTCTCCTCCATGATCTTCTGCTGCTTCGCCATGGAGCGTTGAATCTGATCAAGCCCACGGGCGGAGAGCACACGGTCGCGGGCGGTCTGCTCGATGTCGCCTTCCTTGGAATCCTGCGGGAGGTAGCCGATCTCGCCAGCCCGAGTCACCGAGCCACCGTAGGGTTCGGTCTCCCCCGCCAGGATGCGCATCGTCGTCGTTTTGCCGGCGCCGTTGCGGCCGACTAGGCCGATGCGATCGCCGGGTTGGACGCGAAGGTGCTGGCCTGGTGCGTCGAGAAGCGTGCGTGCCCCGACGCGGACCTCGAGATCATTCGTAACAATCACGGGGCACCACTCTATCAACCACCCCTAAACGAAAATTCCCCGCCACAGTCAATCCGTGACGGGGAAAGATCAAGATAGATGTCTAGACAGCGAAGCCAAGCGCACGCAGCTGCTCGCGGCCCTCTTCCGTGATGAACTGCGGGCCCCACGGCGGCATCCATACCCAGTTGAGTTCGAGCTCGTCGACCGCGGTGTTCGACACCACCGCATTGGTGGCCTGCTCCTCGATCACGTCGGTGAGCGGGCACGCCGGCGAGGTGAGCGTCATGTTGAGCACCGCGACGGTTGTGCCCTCGCGCTCCTCGATCCACAGGTCGTAGACCAGGCCGAGGTCAACAACGTTGATACCCAGCTCCGGGTCGATGACGTCGTGGAGGTACTCCTCTACTTCACCGACCAACTTGAGTTGCTCTTCGGTTTGCTGTGGTCGCTCGGACTGCTTGTTCGATTCGGTCACAGTTACTCCTTTTCTTCCAATGCATCCGACGTTGCCGCCTGGAATGCCTTCCAGCCGAGCAGCGCGCACTTGACGCGAGCCGGAAACTTCGACACACCCGAGAAGGCGACGCCGTCGCCGATCATTTCCGCGTCGCCTTCGAGGGTGCCGCGGGAGGTGATCATCTCGTCGAAAGCTTCGAGCTTCTTCATTGCTTCAGCAACCGGCAGCCCGATGACCTCCTCAGCCATCACGGAGGTCGAAGCCTGCGAGATGGAACACCCAACTGCTTCATAGGAAACGTCCTCGACGGTGGAGCCGTCTTCGGACAGGTGAACACGCAGCGTCAGTTCGTCGCCACAGGACGGGTTGACGTGGTGCACCTCCGCCTCATAAGGCTCGCGGAGCCCGGCGTGCTGCGGGTTTTTGTAGTGGTCCAGGATGACTTCCTGGTACATGGATTCGAGGTTCATCGTGCGAAAAACTCCTTCGCCTTGGCAATAGAGGCCACCAGGGTGTCTACCTCGTCGAGAGTGTTGTACAGGTAGAAGCTGGCCCGCGAGGTCGACTGCAGGTCGAGGCCCCGGTGGGCCGGCCACGCACAGTGGTGGCCGGTGCGGATCGCAACACCTTCAGCATCGAGCACCTGGCCCAAGTCATGCGGGTGGACGCCGTCGACAGTGAACGAGATCGCGCCACCGCGATTCTCCGCCGTCAGCGGGCCAGCGATGCGCAGCCCGTCGATCGCCTGCATCTGCTCCAGGGCGTACGCGGTGAGCTCATGCTCGTGGGCTTGGATCTCGTCCATTCCGATCTCGGTGAGGAAACGCACTGCCTCGCCGAGCCCGACGACCTGCGAGGTCATTTGGGTCCCCGCCTCGAAGCGCTGCGGGGCGGGCGCAAAGGTGGATTCTTCCATGCGCACGACCTCGATCATGGAGCCACCGGTCAAGAAGGGCGGCAGTTCGTTGAGGTGCTTGGAGTACACCGCACCCACACCACTGGGGCCGCACATCTTGTGCCCGGAGAAGGCAGCAAAGTCTACGTCAAGGGCATGGAAATCCACGGGCATGTGGGGCACCGATTGGCAGGCGTCGAGCACAGTCAGTGCCCCGACAGCCTTGGCGCGGCGCACCATCTCATCGACGTCTGCAACCGCACCGGTGACGTTCGACTGGTGGGTAAAGGCGATGACCTTGACGGAGTCGTCGAGCTCGAGCGAGTCAAGGTCGATGCGTCCGTCCGGGGTCATCTTGTACCACTTCAACGTCGCGCCTGTGCGACGGGCGAGCTCCTGCCATGGCACCAAGTTTGCGTGGTGTTCGAGCTCGGTGATCACGATCGTGTCCTCGGGCCCGACCGCGAGCGAGCCCGCCCGCGAGTCGCCTAAGACGTACGCAACCAAATTCAGGGCTTCGGTGGCGTTTTTGGTGAACGCGATCTCGTCGTTACGCGCGCCTACGAACGCCGCGATCGCCTCTCGCGCCGATTCGTATGCATCGGTCGCCTCCTCTGCGAGAAGGTATGAACCGCGGTGCACGGGGGCGTTGCAGCCGAGTACGAAATCACGCTCGGCGTCCCATACCCGCTGCGGGCGTTGCGACGTCGCCCCCGAATCCAGGTACACCAACGGCTTTCCGCTGCGCACGGTGCGCCCCAGGATCGGGAACTCTTGCCGGATTGCAGTTACGTCGAGCGTCATTAGATGAACTTCTCGTAGCCTTCGGCCTCGAGCTGATCAGCGAGGGAAGCATCGCCGGTCTTGACGATCTTGCCGTCCGCGAAGACGTGGATGAAGTCCGGCTTGACGTAGTTCAGGATGCGCTTGTAGTGCGTAATCATGAGCACTCCACCACCGGTTTCGTCCTGGTAGCGGTTGATGCCCTCGGAGACGATGCGAAGCGCGTCGACGTCGAGGCCGGAGTCGGTCTCATCCATGACGGCGAACTTCGGCTTCATCAGGGAAAGCTGCATGACCTCGTGGCGCTTCTTCTCGCCACCGGAGAAGCCTTCGTTGACGGAACGCTCGGAGAAGGAAGCATCCATCTGGAGTGCCTCGCGGGCGGCGTTGAGCTCGGAAACCCACTCGCGCAGCTTCGGAGCCTCACCGCGCACTGCGGTGACAGCGGAGCGCATGAAGTTCGAGGAGGACACGCCTGGTACCTCGACCGGGTACTGCATGGCAAGGAAGAGGCCTGCGCGTGCGCGCTCGTCGATATCCATCTCCAGGATGTTCTCGCCGTCGAGGAGAACCTCGCCTTCGGTTACCTCGTACTTCGGGTGGCCGGCCAAGGTGTAGGCAAGGGTGGACTTGCCAGAGCCGTTGGGGCCCATGATGGCGTGGGTTTCGCCGCCCTTAATGGTCAGGTTGACGCCCTTGAGGATCGGCGTCGGCTCCTGGCCTTCCTCGGACGGAAGGACGTTGGCGTGCAGGTTCTTAATTTCGAGGGTGGACATAGAAGCTCCTTTTAGTTTTCGTTGCGCTCGAGTTCGCCGGCGACGCGGGCGATGAGGTCTTCACGGACCGACTCGATTGGGATCTGGTTGAGGACCTCGTTAAAGAAGCCACGGATGATCAGACGGGTGGCGTCTTCCTCGCGGATACCGCGGGAGCGCAGGTAGAACAGCTGGTCGTCGTCGAAGCGGCCGACGGTTGCTGCGTGGCCTGCACCAGCGATTTCGCCGGTTTCGATTTCCAGGTTCGGGATCGCGTCGGCGCGTGCACCGTCAGTAAGCACCAGGTTGCGGTTGGTTTCGTAGGTGTCAGTGCCTTGCGCCTCCGCGCGGATGAGCACGTCGCCGACCCAGCAGGTGCGTGCCTCGGGCAAGCCGGAGGCCTTGTCGCCTTGGAGGGCGCCCTTGTAGAGCACATTGGAGCGGCAGTTCGGTACACCGTGATCGACGAGCAGGCGGTTTTCGATGTACTGGCCAGCGTCGGCGAAGTACACGCCGGTCAGTTCGGCGTCGCCGCCCGGTGCTTCGAAGGACACGCGTGGGGAGATTCGCACGACCTCGCCGCCGAAGGTGGCGACATGGTGGCGCAGGGTTGCATCTCGCTTGACGACGATCGCCTGCTGGCCAACGTGCACCGCATCAAGATCCCAATTGGCGTCGATGACGGCGTTCACACGGGAGCCCTCGCCGATGACCCAGTTGACGTTGTCGGCGTGAGTACCGGATCCCTCGTAGCGCACCAGCACGGTTGCGCCGGAGTTTGCGCCGGTCTCGACAACGATGGTGCCAAACGTCGTGACGTCTGCGCCTGCACCGGTCACAGTGATGGTGATTGTGTCGTTGAGCTCGACGTTTGCTGGCACCGATACCAGGGTGGCGTTTTCGGAGGAGGTCCACGCCTGGGCGGCGATGCGGTCGACGGGGGCTCCGGCGGCGGTCACGCGGTCGTCGTCAAGCGCAACTTGCTCAACGGTGACCTCAGACGGAGCGTCAACTGTGATCTGGGCGGGAGCCTGCGGCGCGAACTGGCCGTTGTGCAGGCCGCGCAGGCGACGTAGGGAGACGAAGCGCCAGACTTCGTCGCGGCCGCCGGGGATGTCGAAATCCTCAACGTTGAAGGAGGAGTACAGGTCGCCCTTGTTGTTGTGTGTGGTGGCGTTCTTGACGGTTTCAGCCATTTAGCCCACCGATCCTTCCATTTGCAGCTCGATGAGACGGTTCAGCTCGAGGGCGTACTCCATTGGCAGCTCCTTGGCGATCGGCTCGACGAAGCCGCGCACGATCATTGCCATTGCCTCTTCCTCGGCGATGCCGCGGGACATGAGGTAGAACAGCTGGTCCTCGGAAACCTTGGACACCTTCGCCTCGTGGCCGAGCGTGACACGATCGTTACGAATGTCGTTGTATGGGTACGTGTCCGAGCGGGAAATGTTGTCGACCAGAAGCGCGTCGCATTCAACGTTGGATGCGGAGTCGTTCGCATTGGCATTGACCTGGACCAAGCCACGGTATGCGGCACGGCCACCGCCGCGGGCGACGGACTTGGACACGATCGACGACGACGTGTGCGGAGCCATGTGCGTCATCTTCGCACCGGTGTCCTGGAACTGGCCCTCACCTGCGAAGGCGACGGAGAGCACCTCGCCACGGGCGTGCTCACCGGTCATCCAGACGGCCGGGTACTTCATGGTCACCTTGGAGCCAATGTTGCCATCGACCCACTCCATGGTCGCGCCCTCTTCAGCCTTGGCACGCTTGGTGACCAGGTTGTAGACGTTGTTCGACCAGTTCTGAATGGTGGTGTAGCGGCAGCGGCCGCCCTTCTTCACGATGATTTCCACCACCGCGGAGTGCAGGGAGTCCGACTTGTAGATCGGGGCGGTGCAGCCCTCGACGTAGTGCACGTACGCGTCCTCGTCGACAATGATCAACGTGCGCTCGAACTGGCCCATGTTCTCGGTGTTGATGCGGAAGTAGGCCTGCAGCGGGATGTCCACGTGGACCCCCGGCGGGACGTAGATGAAGGAGCCACCAGACCACACTGCGGTGTTCAGCGCGGAGAACTTGTTGTCGCCGGCTGGAATGACGGAGCCGAAGTACTCCTTGAACAGGTCCTCGTGCTCACGCAGCGCGGTGTCAGTATCGACGAAGATGACACCCTTTTCCTCCAGATCCTCGCGGATCTGGTGATAGACAACCTCAGACTCGTACTGTGCTGCAACGCCTGCAACGAGGCGCTGCTTCTCTGCCTCGGGGATGCCCAGCTTGTCGTAGGTGTTCTTGATGTCCTCCGGCAGATCTTCCCAGGAGGTCGCCTGCTTCTCGGTGGAGCGGACGTAGTACTTGATGTTGTCAAAGTCGATGCCGGAGAGGTCTGCGCCCCAGGTCGGCATCGGCTTCTTTTCAAAGATCTCGAGCGCCTTGAGACGCTGGTTCAGCATCCATTCCGGCTCTTCCTTGATGCCGGAAATGTCGCGGACAACGTCCTCGTTGAGGCCGCGTCGCGCGGATGCGCCGGCAACATCGGAGTCGTGCCAGCCGTAGTTGTAAGCGCCGATGGACTCGATGATCTCGTCGTCGTTCATCGGCTTTTCAAGACCTGGCGTTGGCTTCGCTTCAGTCATTGTCAGCCGCTCCTTTCGTTTCGTTTCCCGCCTTTGGGGCGAGAGGGATGTTAGTCGTGCAGATGCCGTGTCCGTCCACAATAAGGGCGAGCGGTTGCACATGCGTATCGACGATGCGCGCAATGGCCTCGTGTTCCGCCTCGCACAATTCTGGATGCTCAGCCGCTACCGCGGAGACTGGACAGTGGTGTTGGCACAGTTGGATACCTGCTGGCGTACGCCTGACGGTGGGCTCGTATCCGTGGGCTTCGAGCGCGGCAGCAACAGCTTGCACTGCTGCTTCCGGGTCGTCACTGTCAGCACCAGTCTGGACATCTGCGAAGATGCGTTCGGCCCTCCTGCGAGCGAATTCACGCACTGCTTCCTCGCCGCCGATAGATTCGATCACATCAACGGCCTCAAGTGCGATGGTGTCGTAGCTCGTACCGAACTCTTCCCTGCCCTTGACGGTGAGCTGGAAGTGCTTTGCCGGACGGCCGCGGGATGCCTGATCCCCTGCTACCGCACGCGGCGGGCAGGTTTCTGCCATCCCTTCTTCAACGAGTTTGTCCAGATGGCGTCGTACGCCGGCGGGCGAAAGTCCAAGCTCGGTGCCGATTTCGGCCGCCGCAACGGGCCCTTGTTTGAGCAGGATAGACATCACCTGCGAACGGGTTGTTCCGTTCACGCGGTATGCAGTGTCTTTCTCTGCCACCATGCAACCCCTTTCCTTGGCTCTCTGCTCGCCTTTACACAACACTAGTGTGTCGTAATTATTCCCGCCGAAGCGGGTCTCCTTGGCGTGGCGCGCACCAAGTAAGCTCTAGCGACGTGACTGCCCAGCCTCCCCGCTCGCCGAGATTGCCGCGTCTGCGGCGTCCTGGCCGTGCGGTCCTTGCGGAGTTTCCCCACATGGGGCGGCCGGGTTCGCGTTCCTCGGAACTGCACAATCCGTCGCCCGGGTTTGATGGCGTTTCGTCCATTCCACAACCGTCCTATCGGGAGCGGGACCGGTTTTTCCTTTTGCGCTGGCTCGGAGCCCTGGGCGCGTGTCTCATCGCGCTCGGTGGTTTAGGTGGCGGGGCGCTCCCAGTCGTCGATAATCCGTGGTTCGCCTTCCCCTTTGGGGCGACCATGAGCCGAATGATGCTGGCTTCTAACGCCATCGTGCTCATCGGCGTGGGCATGCTTGTCGCGTCATGGCTGATTATGGCGCCGTTTGTCGGCGCAGGTGGGCACGCACCACGCATCGGAGCACCGGCGCTGCAGCGCACGTTCGTCGCATGGGTGCTGCCATTAATGTTGACCGCGCCCCTGTTCACTCAGGACATTTATTCTTATTTGGCTAACGGCGCGATTGTGCGCATGGGCCTTGACCCGTACGCCGCCGGGCCAGTAGAGATCCTCGGCGTCGACCACCCACTGGCCAGATCTGTGCCGTTCATTTGGGCGCACTCTCCAAGCCCGTACGGGCCGGTCGCACTCGGCATCGCGGCGTTAATTTCCATTGCTACCGCCGATGCAGTGTTTTGGGGGGTCTTCCTGCACCGTGTGCTTTCTGTCGCGGGATTGCTCGCAGCATCGTGGGGGCTGCGCGCCCTTGCGCAACGGTGTGGCGTCAACGCCTCGGCTGCGCTGTGGCTCGGCCTGCTCAACCCACTGACCATCCTGCACCTGGTCGGAGGTATTCACAACGAGGCGTTACTGGTCGGCTTCGTCCTCGTCGGCCTCGAGCTCGGGCTCAGAGCAGTCGATCCGATCCGAACTGGCGACGCAACGTTCCGTACCTGGATCACCCTGATAGCATCGGGCGCCCTCCTCTCCTGTGCGGGGTTGGTGAAGGTGACCGGGTTCATCCCGCTGGGGTTTATTGGCATGGCGCTCGCGCGCAGTTTTCACCTCAAGGGAGTCTCTACGGTGCGCTCCATTGCGCGGGCAGTCGCCGTGCAAACGCTTATTTTCTTAGCGACGATCACACTCGTCTCCCTCGGTACCGGCATCGGGTTCGGGTGGGTGACGGGACAGGGCGGTGCTGCGTCGATACGCAGTTGGCTCTCGCTGACCACCGACATCGGCGTCATCAGTGGATTCATTGGGATGCTGCTGGGACTTGGCGATCAGACCGAGGCGATACTCGTCATTACGCGTGGCGCAGGGCTCGCCGTCGCGGCGGCGTTCGCGGTGCGAATGTTGTGGGCAACGTTTAAAGGCACGATCCACCCCGTTGGCGGGCTCGGCGTATCCATGCTGGTGCTCGTGATCCTGTTCCCGGTGGTGCACCCCTGGTATCCGCTCTGGGCGATCTTGCCGCTAGCGGCCTGGGCGAACCGGTTCTTTTTCCGGGTGATTGTGGCGTCTTATAGCGCGGTTTTTAGCTTCCTCGTGCTCCCGCGCGGGCTGGCACTGCCGCCGTTTGCTGTGGTGACAATCTACGGGTCAGCTGCTGTTGCGTTCGCTGCGTTAGTGCTTGTTGCCTGGTTGGGTTTCCGGTACTGGCGGGGCCGCGGGCTAGACTGATCGGCCATGAGTGATCTTGCTCTTGAAGTCGACAATGTCGTCAAGGAGTACGGCGAAAAGCGGGCTGTCGACGGGCTGACGTTTACCGCGCGACGTGGTGAACTTTTGGCACTGCTCGGCCCGAATGGTGCCGGCAAAACGACGACGATTGAGATGTGCGAGGGGTTTACCACACCAACCTCCGGGTCTATCCGGGTGCTTGGCATCGACCCTGTTACGCAACCGCAGAAGGTCCGTGACCGCATCGGCATCATGCTGCAAGGGGGCGGATCCTATGCGTCGTTGAAGGTTCGCGAGATCCTGCAGCTCGCTGCGCGGTACAACACCAATCCTCACGACCCGGACTGGCTTATAGAGCTGCTCGGGCTTGAAGGCGTAGCGAAGACCACGTACCGCCGCCTGTCGGGCGGCCAACAGCAGCGACTGTCGCTCGCGCTCGCGATGATTGGTCGCCCAGAACTAATCTTCCTCGACGAACCCACTGCAGGCATGGATGCCCAGTCGCGCCTCGCAGTATGGGACATCATCCAGGCGATGAAGCGTGACGGCACCACTGTGCTCCTTACCACCCACTTGATGGACGAAGCGGAAACGCTCGCCGACGACGTTGCGATCATTGACCATGGCAAACTCGTCGCCCAAGGCTCCCCAGCGGAGTTGACCAGTCATGAGGAGTACCCGGTTGTTGCTGTCCGCACGGACCGTAAGCTCGATGTGCACCTGCTTAACGACGAACTCCGAGCGCTCGACATTACCGCCGAGGCAGTCAGCCCTCAGCGCTACCGAATTCTTGGCGCCGGTTCCCCGGCCGTCATCGAAGCGCTTGCGCGAAGTGCTGCCCAGCAAAACGTGCTGATCCGGGATTTGTCGATGTCGCACCGCGACCTTGAGGACGTCTTTTTGGATATCACCGGACGAGAGTTGAGGAGCTAACGCAATGACTACGCAAGCCCAGACCACCGACCGAGCTCTTACCCCTGGTATTTTCACGCCGAACCCGCAACGTGCATCACTTGCACAGATGGCACTGGCACAAGGCCGCGTTGAAGCAAGGCTGATGCTGCGCCACGGCGAACAGCTCCTCGTCAACCTCATCATCCCTGCTGCGGTGCTCATCGCAGCCACGCACATGCCGATGTTTGGCGACGACACCGACTTCAACGCACTCGTTCCGATGGTGTTTGCTGTTGCTGCTACCTCGGCTGGCTTCACGGGCCAGGCGATTGCCCTTGCGTTTGATCGTCGATACGGAGCGCTCAAGCGCGTGGGCGCCTCGGGCGTGCCACCATGGACCATCGTCGCCGGGAAAATCTTCGGTGTTCTCGCCACCGTTTTGGTACAGATCGTCGTCCTCGGCGCGATTGCCCTGTACCTGGGCTGGCGAGTTTCGGTCGCAGGCGCTGGATTCGGCCTGATTACCCTGCTGTTCGGCGTGGCGGCGTTTACCGCCATGGGACTACTGATGGGCGGCACGTTGAGCTCCGAGCTAGTCCTTGCGCTGGCAAACCTGATCTGGATTGCGTTCATGGGCATCGTTGGATGGGTGGTCTATTCCGGAGACCTTTCTAGTGCCGGTGTTTGGAATGCTGTGCCCACGGTCGCGCTAGCCGGCGCTTTGGCAGATGCTGTTGACCTGCGTTTTAACGTGTCGGCTTGGGTCTCGCTCGCAGTATGGACTGTCCTAGCGATCATCGGGGCGGTGCGCCTGTTCCGCTTTGACGACTAACCGCGATACACTCAAGCCGTTATTCATCCGAAAGTTGGAGAAGTTTTGTCGACCACCACTGCCCAACCAAAGTCCCAAAGCCGTTTCAAAGAGGCCTGGGAAGATCCCTCACTCCACCTGCAGCGCGTTCTCGGCATGGTGCTGCTCATCTGCCAAGGTGGCATTACGGTCACCGGCTCGCTTGTCCGCGTGACCGGTTCCGGTCTCGGTTGCGACACCTGGCCGCTGTGCCACGAGGGCTCACTCGTGCCGGTTGCGGGCGCTGCACCTTGGATTCACCAGACAATCGAGTTTGGTAACCGCCTGCTCGCCTTCGTCGTCGCCGCTGCCGCAGTCCTTGTCCTAATTGCGGTATACAAAGCGAAGCGCAGCGACGCAATCAAGACGATGGCTTGGGTTTCCTTCCTCGGCGTTGTTGTCCAGGCCGTCATCGGCGGCATTTCAGTACGCCTCGACCTGCAATGGTGGTCCGTCGCGGTGCACTTCCTGCCGTCGATGCTGCTCGTGTGGGTTGCGGCAGTGCTCTACATGCGCATCGCAGAAACCGATGCGGCCGATCCGACGCGCCGCTTTCCCGCGCATGCTCAGACCTGGACCGTCATCGCCGCCGTCGCGCTCTGCTTTGTCCTCGTTACCGGCACTATGGTTACCGGCTCGGGTCCACACTCGGGTGATTCCGGTGTTGGCATGGAAGGTCGTCTCGACCTCGACACCCGGATGCTCGCCTATGTCCACGCCATCTGCATGTACGTCTACCTCATCGCAACCTTCGTCGTCGCTTTCATCTTGCGTCGCTCTGATGCCCCTGCAGACGCAAAACGAACCGTCTGGGTGCTCATTGCATTGATTTTTGTGCAGTGGGCCATCGGCGTCATCCAGTTCAGGATGGGTGTTCCACGCTGGACAATCCCAGTCCACATCGGCATGTCATCAACGGTCGTGGCATTTAGTGCATTCCTTTTCGCACACGGAAAGCGTCGTTTGCCTACGCTAGTGTGACATGAAGGCAATTCTTGTTACCAAACATGGCGGCCCGGAGGTACTCGAATACACCGAGATCGCCGATCCCGTTCCAGGCGAGGGGCAATTGCTTATCGACGTCGACTATGCCGGCGTCAACTACATAGACACGTACTTCCGCTCCGGAACGTACGCCTCTGAGCCTCCCTACGTCCCCGGCACCGAAGGTTGCGGCCGAGTGGTCGACGACCCATTGGGGGAAATCGCGCCGGGTACGCTCGTCGCTTGGCACGACGCTCCAGGGTCCTACGCAGAGAAGGTTGCCGTCGACCGCAACCGTCTCGTCGCAGTGCCGGAAGGCGTGCAGCCCGAGGTTGCGGCATCCATGCTTCTACAGGGGATGACCTCGCACTACCTTCTCCACGGTGTTCGAGATACCAGGCCGGGAGACACCATGGTCATCACTGCTGGCGCCGGTGGCGTCGGCCTTATCCTGACCCAGATGGCTGCGGCGCTCGAAACCACGGTTTATTCGATTGTTTCTAGTGACGAGAAAGAGGATCTCGCGTACAAAGCCGGAGCGACCAAGGTGTTCCGATACGGAGACAAGGGCTCCGCTCTCGCAGAGGAAATCAAGGAAGCCAACGGTGGCAAGGGCGTCAACGTGGTCTACGACGGCGTTGGCAGGGACACTTTCCAGTTTGCCCTTGAGGTCACAGGTCCGCGCGGCCTCGTGTGCTCCTTCGGTTCCGCGTCGGGCGACGTGGAGCCGTTCAAGATTCAAGAGTTGAACCAGCACGGAGCGCTGTTCCTCACCCGCCCCTCGCTGAAGCACTACGTTGCCACAGACGAGGAGTTCCTCATGCGCGCACAGGCAGTTGTCCGTGCTATCGAGGACGGTACCGTCCGGATGCGCGTCCACCCGCCGTATGAGCTCAAGAACGCCCGCAAAGCCCATGAGGATCTGCAGGCGCGTAAGACCACAGGTTCTGTGGTGCTCAAGATCGAGCGGGATTAAAAGAGCAGTTCTCCGATAGTCTCCCAGCCAAGCACGGCGTCAAAGGACAGACCGAGGAACAGGGCCGCGAGGTAGTTGTTCGACAAGATGAACAGCTTCAGCGGTTTGACCTTCTCGCCACGGACGATGCCGTTGTGCAGCTTGGTCGCCATGACGAGGAATGCGACACCGGATACCACGGCAATCACGAGGTAAATCCACGACGCAGCCGGCACGAGGCCAAACGAGACAATGACGGTCAGCCAGGAGTACAGCACGATCTGACGGCTGGTTTCTTCTGGCGAGGCCACCACCGGCAGCATCGGCACATTCGCACGCGCGTAGTCTTCCCTGTACTTCATTGCTAGCGCCCAGGTGTGCGGTGGTGTCCAGAAGAAGATGATCAGGAACATCACGATGGCCTGCCACCAGTGGTCTGGCGTTCCGTCGGTGACGTTGTCGCGGATCACGGCCCAACCGACGAGCACCGGCATGCAGCCAGCCGCGCCGCCCCAAATCACGTTTTGCCACGTGCGGCGCTTGAGCCACTTCGTGTAGACGAAGATGTAGAACGCGTTGGTCAAGATGATGAAGAACGCCGCCAACCAGGACTTACAGAGCAAACCAAGCCACAGCACACTGATGATCAGCAGTGCCCATGCAAAGATGGCGGCCTTTTGCTTGGTGATCTTGTGACGGACCAGCGGGCGGGCGCGCGTACGCCCCATCTTCTGGTCGATGTCGTAGTCGGCCACCATATTGAACGTGTTTGCGGCGCCGGCACCCATCCAGCCTCCGAGGAGAGTTGCGAAGACGAGCCAAACGTGAACTTCGCCGCGGTCAGCCTGGAGCATCGCCGGGATTGCGGCGACCAGGAGTAGTTCAATGACCCTCGGCTTCGTCAACGCGAAATATGCCTTAATGGTCTCCAACAACTCTCTCCTTTTTATTCTTCAGGTGGCGCAGGGCACTCATACCTTTGGACGATGGTAGCCGTTCCCCCACTGTAGGCACGAATCGAACACGCCATAAGGGTCACGCAGTATGCTCTTGGGAGACCTCATCAGACTCAACTTAAGCGAGGAATGAAGTGACGCTGCCACCCGAGCTGCAAGCCATGACTGTCCGCAACTACCCGTCGGATTGGACCGATACTGACACCCGCGCGGTTGATACCGCCCGCGTGCTGGCGGCCGACGCGGTGGAGAACTGCGGGTCCGGACACCCGGGTACGGCGATGTCCCTGGCGCCGCTCGCCTACACCCTGTTCCAGCGTGTGATGAATGTTGACCCGTCCGACAAGGATTGGGTTGGCCGCGACCGCTTCGTGTTGTCCAACGGCCACTCGTCGTTGACCCAGTACGTGCAGCTCTACCTCGGTGGTTTCGGCCTCGAGCTGCAGGACTTGAAGGATCTGCGCACCTGGGGTGCAAAGACGCCGGGGCACCCGGAGTACAACCACACTGACCATGTGGAGATCACTACGGGTCCACTCGGCCAGGGCCTTGCCTCCGCTGTGGGCATGGCAATGGCTTCTCGACGAGAGCGCGGCCTCTTCGACCCTGAGACGCCTGCTGGCGAGTCCCCGTTCGATCACTACATCTATGTCATCGCTGGCGACGGCTGCCTCCAAGAAGGCGTTACCGCAGAGGCATCTTCGCTTGCAGGTACCCAGCAGCTGGGCAACCTCATCTTGTTCTGGGACGACAACCGGATCTCCATTGAGGACGACACCCAAATCGCATTTACCGAAGACGTGATGAAGCGATACGAGGCCTACGGTTGGCAGACGCTGACCGTCGAGTCCGGCGAGGATGTCGTGGCAATCGAAGCAGCCGTCGCAGAGGCGAAGGCCGACACCACGAAGCCGACCATTATCCGTGTGAAGACCGTCATCGGCTACCCGGCCCCGAACCTGATGAACACTGGTGCTATCCACGGCGCAGCTCTCGGCGCGGACGAGGTAGCTGCGGTGAAGGCTGAACTCGGCTTCGATACCGACGTTCACTTCCCTGAGGAAGCCGAAGTGATCAACCACACCCGCAAGCTGCGTGAGCGCGCAGCCGAAAAGCGTGCCCAGTGGGATGAGAAGTTCAACGCCTGGGCTGCGGCAAACCCGGAACGCAAGGCGCTGCTGAATCGCCTCACTGCCCGTGAGCTGCCTGCGGATTGGAAGAAGGACTTCCCCACTTGGGAACCGGATGCCAAGGGCCTAGCTACCCGAAAGGCTTCTGAAGCTGCGATCCAGGCTGCGGCCGCTATGCTGCCTGAGCTCTGGGGCGGTTCTGCGGATCTTGCTGGTTCCAACAACACCCTCATTAAGGGCGAGCCGTCGTTCGGTCCTGAGTCGATCTCTACGGAGATGTTCACGGCGAACCCGTACGGCCGCAACCTCCACTTCGGTATTCGTGAGCACGCGATGGGCGCTGTCATGAACGGCATTGCCTTGCACGGTGGCACTCGCGTATACGGTGGCACCTTCCTCATCTTCTCTGAATACCTCTACCCCGCCATCCGCGTTGCCGCACTGTCCGGCATCGATGGTTACTACGTGTTTACGCACGACTCGATCGGCCTCGGCGAGGACGGCCCAACTCACCAGCCGGTGGAGACTCTGGCTGCGCTGCGCGCCATCCCGGACGTTGCCGTGATTCGTCCGGCAGATGCGAACGAGACTTCTGCTGCGTGGATCGCCGCACTCGAGGCGAAGGAACAGCCGAAGGCCCTGGCCTTGTCGCGCCAGAACCTGCCGGTGCTCGAGGGCACCAAGGAGAAGGCGTTCGACGGTGTCGCCCGCGGTGCTTACGTCCTGGTTGAGGGTTCGAAGGAGACTCCGGACCTGATCATCATGGCGACCGGCTCCGAGGTGCAGTACGCGGTTGAGGCCGCCAAGGTGCTCGAGGAAGATGGCACCGCAACGCGTGTGGTTTCCGTGCCGTCCATTGATTGGTTCATGGAACAGGACGACGACTACATCGACGCTGTTTTGCCTCGCGAGGTCAAGGCCCGTGTGTCTGTCGAGGCAGCAACCTCCATGCCGTGGTTCCGCTTCCTCGGCGAGTTCGGCCGCGCTGTGTCGCTGGAGCACTTCGGTGCTTCTGCCCCGGGCGCGGAGCTCTTCGAACGCTTTGGTTTCACCACCGACAACGTTGTCCGCGTCGCCCGCGAGACTCTTGCATGCGTGCGAGATAGCCGCAGCGTGCCAACGAGCCAGCGTGTTGGCGACACCGAGTCCGAACCAACCCGCGGCGACGGAAAGTAGGAGTGCATGACTGCTATCGACGATCTGTACAACGTAGGCACGTCAACGTGGCTGGATGACCTGTCGCGTGAACGCATTGCTACCGGCAACCTCGCTGAAGTGAAGGCATCGAAATCGATTGTCGGCGTAACCACTAACCCGGCGATCTTCGCTGCGGCGATGAGCTCGGGCACACACTACGACGAGCAACTCGCCGAGTTGAAGGCTGCTGGATCTGCTGCTGATGCAGCGGTTTACGCAATGAGCGTCAAGGACGTTCAAGATGCGTGCGACCTGTTCCGCGATACGTTCGAGGCAACGGGTGGCAAGGACGGTCGCGTGTCCATTGAAGTAGATCCTCGCTACGCGGCTGACGAAGCAAAGACCATCGCGCAGGCGAAGGAGCTCTGGAATCAGGTCGACCGGGAGAACTTGATGATCAAGATTCCCGCAACCGACGAGTCGCTTCCGGCCGTCACCGCCGCCCTCGCCGAAGGCATTTCGGTCAACGTGACGCTGATCTTCTCGGTAGAGCGCTACCAGCAGGTCATCGACGCGTACAAGGAAGGCATCCGTCAGGCTGCTGCGAACGGCCACGATGTCAGTACTATCCATTCGGTGGCATCGTTCTTCGTATCCCGTATGGATAGCGAGGTGGACAAGCGCCTCGAGGTCATCGGCACCGACGAGGCTCTCGGGCTTCGTGGCAAGGCAGGCATTGCGAACGCCCGCTTGGCGTATGCGCTGTTCCAAAAGGAGTTCGAGGCGGAGCTCATCGACGAACTGCCTAACGGCGCGAACAAGCAGCGCCCGCTTTGGGCGTCAACGGGTGTGAAGAACCCTGAGTACCCTGCGACGATGTACGTCACGGAGCTGGCCGGACCGGATACTGTAAACACGATGCCGGAGAAGACTCTTGACGCGGTGCTCGCGGATGGCGGTGTGCACGGCGACACGCTCACCGGCACCGAGGCTGTCTCCCGCGAGGTGTTTGCGGCGCTGCGTGAGGTTGGCATTGACGTTGAGGATGTCGTCGCCACGCTAGAGCGCGAAGGCGTAGAGAAGTTTGTGGACGCGTGGCAGGAGCTGCTCGATTCGATGAAAGCTAAACTCGCCTAATGTGACTAACCCACTCCGTTCCGCTGAGGACAAGCGGCTGCCCAAGATCGCCGGACCTTCCGGCATGGTTATCTTCGGTGTGACCGGCGATCTGGCCCGCAAAAAGCTTCTTCCCGCGATCTATGATCTAGCGAATCGCGGTCTGCTCCCCGGCGGGTTCACGCTCGTCGGCTACGGGCGGAGGGACTGGACACAGGCTGATTTTCAGGCCTATGTCCGTGAAGCAATCGATGCGGGCGCGCGCACTAGCTTTCATGAGAATGTGTGGCAGCGCCTCGCTGAAGGTCTTCAGTTTGTCAAGGGCAACTTTGATGACGACGACGCCTTCGACGCCCTTGCGGCCACGTTGAAACGCAGTGACGCCGAACGCGGCACTGCTGGCAACTGGGCGTACTACCTGTCGGTACCTCCCGATTTTTTCGCGGATGTGATCCACCAACTTGATCGCAGCGGTATGGCCCACGCAGGTGAAGGCGAGTGGCGGCGCGTGATCATCGAGAAGCCATTTGGGCACAACGCGCAGTCAGCACACCAGCTCAACGAGGTGGTAGGCGCCGTGTTCGACGAGCGCTCCGTGTTCCGCATCGACCATTATCTGGGCAAAGAAACCGTCCAAAATATTTTGGCCCTGCGCTTTTCTAACCAGCTCTTCGAGCCCGTGTGGAACTCGCACTACATCGACCATGTGCAGATCACCATGGCCGAGGACATCGGCCTCGGTGGTCGGGCGAGCTACTACGACGGCATCGGCGCAGCGCGCGATGTTATCCAGAACCACCTGATTCAACTGCTCGCGTTGGTTGCCATGGAGGAGCCGACATCGTTCTCGCCACGGCAGCTGCGCGCGGAGAAGCTTAAGGTGCTTCGTGCCACCACCGCTGTCGGCCCGTTCTCTGAGACGACGGCACGCGGCCAGTACACCGCGGGTTGGCAGGGCTCTGAACGCGTCGTAGGGCTGCGGGAGGAAGACGGATTCGATCCGAATTCGACAACTGAGACGTACGCAGCATGCACGCTAGAAATCGCGTCGCGACGTTGGGCTGGTGTGCCGTTTTATCTGCGCACCGGCAAGCGCCTAGGCCGACGGGTGACCGAAATCGCGCTTGTCTTCAAACAACCCCCGTACCAGCCGTTTACAGAAGGCCAGACGGATTTGCTGACCAACAACGCAGTGGTCATCCGCGTCCAGCCCGACGAAGGTGTTCTCATGCGCTTCGGTTCGAAGGTCCCCGGCCCGGGTATGGAGCTTCGGGACGTGAACATGGATTTCCACTACTCGGAGGCGTTCACGGAACAGTCCCCAGAGGCGTACGAGCGTCTCATCCTTGATGCGCTGCTTGACGAGTCCAGCCTGTTCCCCACTAACGCCGAGGTGGAGCGCAGTTGGCAGATTCTGGATCCGGTGTTGGACTACTGGGCGGAACATGGCGCCCCTGACGACTATGAGGCAGGCACCTGGGGTCCTGCGTCCGCTGATGAGATGCTTGCCCGCGAGGGCCGGGCGTGGCGTCGTCCGTAACGGAGCAGAAAGGGTTCGACGTATGATCATCGATCTTCCTAACACCACCACGAAACTGATTGAGACGTCACTCGCACGCGTGCGCGAGAGCCATTCGCTAGCTACCGGTCGCGTCCTGACGCTTTTGGTTGCGGTAGATGAAGACAGCGAGCTTCTCGACGACACCTTGTCCACCCTCCGGGACGCCTCTTTCGAGCACCCAGCACGTGTACTCGTGCTGGTCTCCGGCGACCCGGCTAAGGAATCGCGTCTCGACGCCCAAGTGATGGTTGCGTCTAACGCAGGCGCCTCCGAGGTCGTCGTCATGCATCTGCGCGGGGAATTGACGCAGCACCTCGGTGCGGTGGTGACACCCCTTCTGCTTCCCGACACCCCCGTTGTCTCATATTGGCCAGGCGCTGCTCCAAAACGGCCCGCCGAAGAGCAGTTGGGACGCATTGCGCAACGTCGCATTACCAACATTCGTGGTGCGAGCCGCGATGGATCGCTCGCGGAGTTGGCGGCAGGCTATACGCCCGGCGATTCCGATATGTTGTGGTCTCAAATCACTCCCTGGAGGGGAATTCTCGCTTCGGCGCTTGACCGGTTCCCTGAGCACACAATCACGGGTGCAGAGGTCGCCGGTGCTCCTGGAGACCCCAGCGTGGATCTTGCGGCCGGCTGGCTCGCTGACAGCCTCGATGTGGAGGTAACACGTTGCGATGAGCATATCTCCGGCTTCCCCATCGCCCACACCATCATCCACACTGACGGCGGCGATGTTGAAGTCGTTGCTGAGGGTGAGTACACGGTACGCATTTCGGTACCAGACATGGCTGACTCGCGCGTCGCAATGGGTGAGCGCACTGACGCCGAATGTCTTGCCGAAGAACTTCGCCACCTCGGTCCCGATGCCATCTACGGCAACGCTTTGAACGGCTTAGGAAAGGTACGACACGCATGATTTATCCGAATCTCGAGGCTCTTATCGACGACACCGCCGCCGACGTTGCGGCCGTCATCCGCGACGCTCAGCGCTCAGGCGACGGCCGCGCTCGAGTGGTACTGACCGGCGGAACCGCGGGCATCGCTCTCCTGCGACGTCTGCGCACCGAAGCGATCGACTGGGCAAACGTAGACATATTTTTCGGCGATGAACGCAACGTACCGGTAGACCACCCCGAGTCCAACGAGGGCCAGGCCCGGGAGGCGTTGCTTGACCATGTCGACATACCCGAAGCGAACATCCACGGCTACGGGTTGGACGGTGGGCCCATGGATGCCGCGGTAGCGCGTTATGAAGCAGCCTTAGCGGAGTTTGCGCCGGATGGCTTCGACCTCCACTTGCTCGGTATGGGCGGCGAGGGTCACATCAACTCGCTGTTCCCTCACACCAGCGCCGTGCGCGAACATGATGCCATGGTCGTCACGGTTACTGACTCCCCCAAGCCACCAGCCGAGCGGGCGACCCTGACCCTGCCTGCGGTCCAGTCAGCCGACCGTGTGTGGTTGCTCGTTTCCGGCGCAGAGAAAGCCGAGGCTGCCTCCCACGCAGGTGACGGTGTTACGGCAGCTCAGGATTGGCCGGTCGCCGGCGCAGTTGGGCGTAAAGAAACGGTCCTGCGCATCACCGAGGATGCAGCAGGACCGTTGAACTAATTCGCTGTTAGGACGCGAACGTCTGGATCAGATTCAGACCGATGATGCAGGCGATCCAGATGATCGCCATCAGCACGGTCACGCGGTCCAGGTTGCGCTCCACGGTGGTGGAGCCGGACAGGTTCGCCTGAACGCCGCCACCGAAGAGGCTGGACAGACCGCCGCCCTTGCCTTTGTGCAGCAAGACGAACACGGTCATGAGGATCGCGGAAATCACCAGCACGATCTCGAGAGCAAGAGCCATCTGCGATACCTTTCCAAATCACATTGGTGCAAACTCTGTTGAGCCTACACCACTTTCTGGTGGGACCTTACATCGACGCGTTCGCGGCAGCGGCGGCAAGCTTCGCAAACTCCTGGCCATCCAAGGAGGCACCGCCGACGAGTCCACCGTCGACGTCGGGCTGGCCCACGATCTCTGCGACGGTGTCCGTTTTCACCGAACCGCCGTAGAGGATGCGGACCTGCTCGGCTGCGTCGTCGCCCGCAAGCTCACGGACAAGTTCACGGATGCCGTGGCAGACCTCTTGGGCGTCCGCGGCGGAGGCTACCTTGCCAGTACCGATTGCCCACACGGGCTCGTAGGCGATGACGACCTTGGACGCATCCACACCAGCTAACGACTCACGCGTTTGCTTGACCACGAAGTCGAGGTGGTCGCCCGCCTCGCGGACCTCGAGTGGCTCGCCGACGCAGACGATTGGCGTGATGCCGTGTTCAAGGGCCTTCTTCGCCTTGGCAGCGACCTGCTCATTGGTTTCGCCGTGGTACTCGCGACGCTCCGAGTGGCCGACGACCACCCAGGTGCAGCCGAGCTTCTCCAGCATCGCGGCAGAAATGTCGCCGGTGTACGCGCCGTTGTCGTGCTCAGACACGTCCTGCGCGCCGTAGGTGATCTGGAGCTTGTCGCCTTCCACCAACGTCTGGATTGAACGAAGGTCTGTGAACGGGACAGTCAGGGCGATATCGACTACCTCGTAACCATCCTTCGGGAACGCGAAGACAAGCTTCTGCGCGCTCTGGATCGCTTCAAGGTGATCGTGGTTCATCTTCCAGTTGCCCGCGATGAGTGGTGTACGTGCCATGGATAGACCTCCTTACTGCAGAACAGAAACGCCAGGCAGGTCCTTACCCTCAATCAATTCGAGGGAAGCGCCACCGCCGGTCGAAATGTGGGAGAAGCCCTCTTCGTCGAGGCCCAGAGTGCGCACGGATGCCGCCGAGTCGCCGCCGCCGACAACCGTGAAGGAACCGTTGTCCTTCGTCGCTGCGATCATTGCCTCAGCCACTGCCTTGGTGCCGTCGGCGAAGTTCGGGAACTCAAACACACCCATGGGGCCGTTCCAGAACACCGTCTTGGAGCCCTTAATTGCCTCGGCGTAGTTCTTTGTGGTCTCCGGTCCGATATCCAGGCCCATCCAGCCCTCCGGAATCTCATCCAGACCGACGACCTTCTTCTCGGTGTCCTTGTCAAAGCCAGCACCCGCAGCGACATCAACCGGCAGAAGCAGCTTCTCGCCGAAACGTGCGATGAGCTCCTTGCAGGTATCGATCATGTCGTCCTGCAGCAGCGACTTCTGCACGTTGTGGCCCTGGGCCGCAAGGAAGGTGAAGCACATGCCACCACCGATGATGATCTTGTCTGCCTTCTCTGCAAGCGCCTCGATCACACCGAGCTTGTCGGACACCTTCGAGCCACCGAGCACCACAATGTAGGGGTTCTCTGGCTTGTCCTTGACCGCAGACAGGATCTCTACTTCCTTATCGACGAGGAAGCCTGCGTACGCCGGCAGCTTCTTCGCAACGTCGTACACGGACGCCTGGGCACGGTGCACAACGCCGAAACCGTCAGAGACGAACGCGCCGTTGTCAGCCGCCAACGCAGCGAGCTCGGCTGCGAACTCCGCGCGCTCCGCCTCGTCCTTTGAAGTCTCGCGCGGATCGAAACGGACGTTCTCCAGGAGCAGAATCTCGCCCTCGGTCAGGCCGTTGGCACGCTCGTGGGCGTCCTCGCCACTGACGTCGCCTGCCAGCGGGACAAACTGCCCGAGACGTTCCGACAGTGCCTCTGCAACCGGTGCGAGAGAAAACTTCGGGTTCACCTCGCCCTTCGGGCGGCCGAGGTGTGCCATAACGATGACCTTCGCGCCGCCGTCGAGAAGCGCCTTCAGCGTAGGCAGCGACGCGTCAATGCGACCGGCATCGGTGATGTTGCCGTTCTCGTCGAGCGGAACGTTGAAGTCGGAACGAACGAGGACGTGGCGGCCGTCGACGCCTTCGTCGAGAAGCTGCTGCAAGTTCTTAGTCAAGGGGTCTCTCCTTTTAGTTCGGTGAACGCATCCCATCGTATGAAAAACGGGTCCGCCGCGCTGGAAGCGCCACGGACCCGGGGGTGCCATAACTTAGAGCTTGTCCGCGACCAGCTTGGTCAGACGGATGTACTGGGCGGTGTAAGACCACTCGTTGTCGTACCACGAGATGATCTTGACTAGGTTGCCGTCGATGACGCGAGTCATGCCAGCGTCGAAGATAGCGCCGTGCGGGTCACCGATGATGTCGGAAGAGACGATCGGGTCCTCGGTGTACTTCAGCGCCTGGCCGAACTCGCTGTCCTCCACAGCCTTCTTCACTGCCGCATTGACCTCCTCGACAGTGACATCCTTGCCCAGGGTCACGGTGAGGTCGGTGGCGGAACCGGTGATGGTCGGCACACGCATTGCGAAGCCATCGAGCTTGCCCTCAAGGCTCGGGAGCACGAGCGCCACAGCCTTAGCTGCACCGGTGGTCGTCGGAACGATGTTCTGCGCTGCCGCGCGGGCGCGACGCAGGTCCTTGTGCGGAGCATCCTGGATCCGCTGGTCACCTGTGTAAGCGTGGATGGTCGTCATCAGGCCACGCTCGATGCCAAAGGCCTCATCGAGGACCTTCGCAACCGGCGCCATAGAGTTCGTGGTGCACGATGCCGCGGAGATGATGTTCTCCTCGCCGGTGTAGTCGGCATGGTTCACACCCCACACGTAGGTGCCGTCAACTTCCTTGCCCGGTGCGGAGATGATGACCTTCTTCGCGCCGGCGTCGATGTGCGCCTGAGCCTCCGGCCCCTTGCGGAATACGCCGGTGCACTCCAAGACAATGTCAACATCGAGGTCACCCCAGGCGAGGTGTGCCGGGTCCTTCTCAGCAGAGACCTCAATGCGGCGGCCATCGATAGAGATCGAGTGGTCGTCGTACTCGATGCCGTGCTTGAACTGGCCGTAGGCCGTGTCGTACTTCAGCAAGTGCGCGAGAGTCTCATTGTTCGTCAAGTCATTGATCTTGACGACCTCGAGCTCGCCCTTGTACTCGTCCTCGATGATGCGGAGCGCGGAACGTCCGATACGACCGAAACCGTTAATGCCAATGCGCGTAGTCACTGTATTTTCTCCTCGATGGTTGTAGAAAACCTCGTACGCAAGCCAGTGTATCTGCGCCTCTCACAGCCTGCAGGGCGCAAATTCGCCCCAAGGCCCCCTCCCCACAACCAGGGGGAGCATTCCCCCGTCGTGCCGATTCTGAATGTGGTTTCCCACACCACGACACCTCAGCGCCCCCACTCCCCTTGGGGAAATACCGCCCGCTCAGGGCATGTCATGTATCCCACAGGCAACTGTGATTCCGGACACGTTCTGGGCGTTAATCTGAATTCACAGGATTCGGAGCCGTTTCCACTCCGTGTGTGTCCGGGATCCCCATCTCGGCTGCTCGACGGTCAGCGAGCGACAGCAGTCGTCGAATACGTCCTGCAACGGCGTCCTTGGTCATCTGCGGGTCAGCCAAACGACCAAGTTCCTCGAGTGAAGCATGACGGTGTTCCACGCGGAGGTAGCCCGCTTCTGCAAGGTGCTCAGGAACGTCGTCGCCAAGAATGTCCATCGCACGCTCCACCCGAGCTGCAGCAGCTGCTGCAGCCTGCGCCGAACGGCGCGTATTGGCGTCATCGAAGGTAGCCAAGCGGTTGTTTACCTTCGCTGTCACAGCCTTCGCCGCGCGCTTGCGGTCCCACTCCAGGCGGGTCAGTGGTGCCCCCATACGACTCAGCAGGATTCCGATGGTCTCGCCGTCGCGGATAGTCACTCGCTCCACACCTCGGGTTTCACGGGTCTTCGCGGTCACCGACAGACGACGGGCCAACCCAACGAGTGCGAGCGCAGCTTCCTGGCCCGGGCACGCCACTTCAAGGGTCGCGGTACGGCCAGGCTCCATCAGCTTTCCTCGCGCGAGAAACGCGCCACGCCAAGCTGCCTCAACGCCGGCCATTGATCCTGAAATCACCTGTCGCGGCATACCAACCACCGGGTGACCAGACGCTGTCACAAGCCTCAGCCGGCGGATGACATCAGCCACGTCACGTTCCACCCGAACGACATACGTGGTGTCTTTACTGCCTTGGACAGGGGGTACGGTCTCGATGGCAGGCTGGACTGCGCAGAGTTCTTGAATGGATTCCGCGAGCCTCACCGCCACCGGCTTCTCGCCGAATTCTGCGACGATGGCCAGACCGTTATCGGAAGGCTGGATCGAGCCGGCGAAACGAATAAGCGCGGTGGCTTCCGCCGCCCGAGCCTCGGTGGTACCACAAGATACGGCGAGTAGCTCTTCTTTCACCTTGCCCGTAAGCGCCAATGTTTCCGTCCTTTCATCGCCCCCTTCAACCCGGAGCAGTCTAGCTTGCAGCTGTTAGCTGCTCGTCGAGAGGTCCTTGAGCGCAGCAGCAAGCTTCAACGGATCATGAAGATTGCGCTTCACACCATCGTCGCCTTCGACGCGTAAGGAGCGGTACTCGACGTCCGCGCCGAGCCGTTCCGCCGCACGGCGGACGTTTTCACGTTCACCGTGCGTAGTCACCATGTCACTGTCCGCCAGGAAGCAATCAACCCGCAGGTTGGGGGCGTGTTGCGCAAAGACATGGATATGACGCTCGGTGGTAAACCCATGGGTCTCCCCTGCTTCTGGGGAGAGGTTGAGTACCACAACCACCTTCGCTTCGGTCTCGTTCAGCGCATCACACACTTGAGGCACCAACAGGTGCGGGATCACAGAGGAAAACCACGAACCAGGCCCAATGGTGACCAGATCCGCGTCCATAATCGCCTGGATGGCGTCCCGGCTCGCTGGCGGTTCGGACGGAGTCAGCCGCACACGGCGCACAGTGCCCGGTGTCGTCGCAACGGCGACTTGGCCGTGTACAGAGCGCAGCACCCGTGGGTCGTCGTCAAGCCCTGCAACATCAGCTTCAATGTCGAGGGGTTGTGGGCTCACTGGAATGACTCGTCCCTGGGAGCCGGTCCATTTGCCAACCTGGTCCAGCGCCGCTTGTGTGTCACCAAGGCGCTCCGCAAGTCCGGCGATGATCAAGTTTCCCAAGGCGTGTCCAGCCATTGCGCCATGCCCACCGAAGCGGTGCTGGAGCGTGTCGCGCCACATCGCGCCGTCCCCGCTGTCGTCGGTAAGCGCTGCCAGCGCCATGCGGAGATCTCCCGGAGGAACAATCTCCATCTCGCGACGCAGGCGGCCCGACGAGCCGCCGTCATCGGCAACTGTCACCACAGCGTTAATACGAGCTGCGCCGGCAACGCGCGCGGCCGTGAGCGTCTGGTAGAGCCCATGCCCTCCCCCGAGGCATGTGTACGTCATCGCCGCGGGATCAGTCGCGCGCATTAGTGCTTCTCCAAATCACGGTGGATGACATTGACATCAACTTGGCCCTGCTGTCGCAGTCGCTTCCCGATCGCTTCTGCGACCGCAACCGAGCGGTGGTGCCCACCTGTGCAGCCAACGCCCACAGTGATGAAGTCCTTACCTTCGTGGCGGTAGCCCTTCAACGTGCTCGACAACAGATCAACGAAATGGTCCACGTATTCCTTCGCACCATCCTGCGACAGGACATAGTCTGCTACAGGTGCGTCGATACCGCGGAAGTCGCGCAGCTCCTCAACCCAGTATGGGTTGGGTAGGAATCGCACATCAATGATCAGATCAGCGTCACGTGGCGAACCATGCTTGAATCCGAAAGACTCAATAGTGACGTGTTGACGCTCCACCGGCAGCTCGCCGACCGATGCCTCAACAGCGCGGCGTAGGTCGTGCACAGACAAATTGGACGTGTCGATGATGACATCTGCGGCCGAACGGATGCCTTCCATTTCCTCGCGTTCGCGATCGATGCCGTCCTGCAAGGTACCATCGCCCTGCAGCGGGTGCGTGCGCCGCACGGAGTCGAATCGGCGGATCAGCACATCGTCACGCGCCTCAAGAAACAGCACGAACGGTGAGTAACCACGTCGACGGAGCCCCTCAAGGGTGTCGGCCAATGAACCGTTGAACCGGTCTGCGCGCACGTCCGACACGACCGCCAGCCGTTCCACTGGGGAATCGTCCGCTGCTGCAAGGTCCACAAGCTCCAGAATTAACTGGGGTGGCAGATTCTGAGAAACGAAGAAACCTTTGTCCTCGAATACTTTCGCTGCGGTGGACAATCCGCCACCGGACAAACCGGTGATGATCACCGGACGCCAACTGGCGGAACGCAAATCGTGTGGCAATGCTTGAGCAGAAGCTGTGGACATGGCGCTCATCCTAACGAAGCGCAGCGAGCCGCGTCGCGGTTCCGCAAAAGCTGCCGCAAAACCAGCCTCACAACCAGCTACGTATGAAGGTGCTCGTAGATCGTCGCGGCGAGTTTCGGACCGACGCCTTTAACCTCCTGGATCTCCTCGATAGAAGCCTCTTTGATCTTCTTCACCGAGCCAAAGTGCTTCACCAAATCGGTTCTCCGCGCGGGGCCTAGTCCCGGGACTGCGTCGAGGGCGGACGCTCGCATGCGCTTCGAGCGTTGCTGGCGGTGGTAGGTGATGGCGAACCGGTGGGCCTCATCACGCACCTGCTGGAGCAGATACATGCCTTCGGAGTTTCGCGGCAGGATCACCGGCTCGTCGTCGTCTGGCACCCACACTTCCTCGAGGCGTTTGGCCAATCCGATGAGTTGTACATCGACGATGCCGAGGTCGTCGAACACAGCCTGTGCGGCATTAACCTGGGGTTTGCCACCGTCGACGATGAACAACTGAGGAGGGTAAGCGAAGCGTTTCGCACCGGTCGATTCGTCGGCCTCGTCCTCGAAGGTCTGCGCCTCAGCGACCTCATCAGGGTTGGCGAGTTTGTCCTCGTTGTAGCGCTTGAAGCGCCGGCGTGTGACCTCGGCGATGGACCCGACGTCGTCGGATCGACCATCGCCGGCTGCTTCCTTGATGCGGTATCGACGGTAGTCGTTCTTTTTGGGCAAACCGTCCTCGAACACCACGAGGGAGGCTACAACGTCGGTGCCTTGGATGTGGGAAATATCGGTGCATTCAATACGCAGCGGCGCTTCGTCCATCCCGAGCGCGTCCTGGATATCTTGCAGGGCCTGCGATCGTGCGGTCAGGTCACCGACCCGCTTCAACTTGTGCTGGTGGAGCGCTTCGGCGGCGTTTTTGTGCACTGTTTCCATCAGTGCACGTTTATCACCGCGCTGCGGCACGCGAAGGTCCACAGGCCCGCCACGTAGTTCTTCGAGAAGTTGGGTCACTTCCGGCAGTTCCGCGGGCAGCGTCTCGACGAGAATCTCACGCGGCACCGGCATCGGTGCCGCCGCCTGTGCACGTGACTCCTGATCTACGCCTCGGCGACGAACCTTCTGCGCTTCGATCTTGCGGTCCTCTTCACGCTCTTGCTTCACTCGCTCGACCGCATCCGAGTAGTACTGGACCAGGAAGTTCTGCATCAACGTTGGCAACGTTGGGTCGGTCTGGCCTTCCTCCAGACGTTCTGCTGCTCCGGGCTCATCGCCCGTTTTTTCGACAACCCAGCCCCGCTGTGCGCGGATGCGCCCATCGCGGACGTTGAAAATCTGCACCGCCGCTTCAAGCTCGTCGGTGTCAAAGGCGATGATGTCCGCGTCGGTGTCCTGGCTGAGGACGACCGTCTGGCGCTCCATTACCTTTTCGACGGCACCGAGGTCGTCGCGAAGCCGCGCCGCCTTTTCAAACTCGAGGTTTTCCGCGGCCTCCTCCATCTGTGCGGTGATGCCACGGACAAGCTTCTCGGAGCGACCTGCCATGAAGCCAAGGAAGCCTTGGACGATCTCGTCGTACTCGGCTTCGTCGACACGACCGACGCAGGGTGCCGCACACTTGTCGATGTACCCAAGCAAGCAAGGGCGTCCAAGGGATTCGTGACGGTTAAACACACCGTTGGAACACGTCCGAATCGGGAACACGCGCGTGAGCAGATCGAGGGTCTCGCGCACCGCCCACGCGTGCGAGTACGGGCCGAAATAGCGCACGCCCTTACGTTTGGGGCCACGGTAGAAGAACGCGCGCGGGTAGCGTTCGCGCACGCTGACGGCAAGCATTGGGTACGTCTTGTCGTCGCGGTACATGACGTTAAACCATGGGTCGAAGCGCTTGATCCATGTGTATTCGAGCTGGAGCGCCTCTACCTCGGATGCGACAACGGTCCATTCGACTGAAGCGCCGGTGTAGACCATCTGCCGGGTCCGCGGGTGCAGAGTCTCCGGTGGCTGAAAGTAGTTGCTCAGGCGCGCACGAAGATTTTTGGCTTTGCCAACGTAGATGACACGCCCGTCGCGGTCCCGGAACTTATACACGCCCGGATCGGTTGGGATCGTTCTGGGCGCTGGGCGGTAAGACTGGGGGTCAGCCAAGGGTTAATCCTTAGGCATGTATTTGGCTTCGAGCTTGCGGAATTGCTCGACAGCCTGAATCGCGCGCTCTTTATCGCCTGATTGGATCGCCCACAGGGTGACGTACTCGAATTCCGGAAGTTCGAGTCGCGCCATGCGGGAGCCCTTGGGAAAGCTCAAACCGTAAATGACGGTCCAGGGGTAGAAACGGGTGCCGATGATGTTGGCTACCTGGACACCGTCTTCGTTGACGCGCACCCGAGGGCGAGTCAGTGCGATCCAGGACAGGACGGAAATAATCAGGCCAACGCCAACGAACGCAAACTTATCCACGCTGGTAATCGCGATGCCCGAGAATTGCGCGTCCACGGCCCACGCCATGAAGAAATGCACGGCCATGACAAGGATGATCCAGCCGATCGCCACGGTTCGCAGGTACCTCGACGAAATCTCAAGCTCCCACGGCTTCGTCGAGGTGTTGGCGTGCGGATCAAGCGCAGTCAGATAAGCAGCTTCCTGCTCGTTCGTTATGTGTGTGCCTGCTGGTTGATCAGTCACTTCCGCACTCCTTGTCAACTTGAAAACGCTCTTGCTTCTCGACGACTCCGTGCCGCGCTCGCTCCGGCTACTTTAACCCTTTAGCGGCAAAGCGCGAACTTTCTGCAGTTCAACTAAGGCCCCAGCGGCCGCACGCATCGCTTCGGCACCTTTGTCTTCTTTCGCGTCTTCCCCACCGGCACGCTCGTAAGCCTGGTCTTCTTCTTCAACCGTGAGCACGCCGTTGCCTACCGGCGTTTCCTCATCCAATGCAATACGGGTGAGGCCAGCGGTGACAGAGTCGCAAACGTAATCAAAGTGGGCAGTTTCGCCACGGATGACGCAGCCGAGGGCCACTACCGCGTCGTAGCGCTTTGCGCATGCCTGCACCACAACTGGCAACTCCAACGCGCCTGCTACCGCATATTCATCGACTTTAACGCCCAGTTCTCGGGCCTCATCTCGTGCGCCAGCGCGCAGCATCTCGACGATCTTTTCATTCCAGCGGGTGTAAACGACGGCGACGGTAAGCCCCTCCGCTTGCAGGGAATAGTCCTCGGGTGCTCCAGTAGCTGCCACTGGTGGGTCTCCTTGATACCTAGTTGGTGTGGTGTTGTGGGTGTTGTGTGTTGTGTTCTTCAGCCCAACCGAGAATGCCGGGCAGGTCGTGTCCCATCCTGTCGCGCTTCGTCCGCAAATAGGCGATGTTGTCGTGGTTAGGAACCACTTCGATCCTACTGCGGTGAGCAACCTTGGGGATCAGACCGGCAAAGGCATCGACTTTTTGGGGATTGTTGGTCATCAGATCGACCGAACCGATACCCAGGTCTGCAA
>NZ_KV825964.1:139427-177524 GCF_001835805.1 Corynebacterium sp. HMSC034B08
TCGACTGGCAGGCCTTGTTCAAGGTTTGCATCAACGGTGTCGAGCCCGTCGTCCTGTAAACGGTAGGCGCGCAGCTTGGCGAGTAACCCGATTCCGCGTCCCTCATGTCCACGCAAGTAGACGATAACGCCGCGGCCTTCCTGTTGAACGCGGCGCATTGATTCCTGAAGCTGCGGACCACAGTCACAACGCCGGGAGCTAAACACATCGCCGGTGAGACATTCCGAATGCACGCGGACGAGAACGTCCTCGGCGTCGCGCAGTGCATCAAGTTCCCCAGCGATCAGCGCAACATGCTCGGTCTCAGTCAACGTATCCAGGTAGCCAACCGCAGTGAATTCACCGAACTCCGTTGGTAAACGAGTAGCAGTGCTGCGTTCGACAAATCGTTCATGCTGGCGACGGTACGCAGCGAGCTGCTCGATCGAAATCATCGGAAGCCCGTGCGTATTCGCGAACCTGCGGAGCTCGTCGAATCGAGCCATGTCTGCCGGGTCATCTTCAGAAACGATCTCGCACAGGGCACCGACAGGGGCCTTACCCGCAAGCGTTGCAAGGTCTACCGCTGCCTCCGTGTGTCCGTCCCGGACAAGTACTCCCCCGTCACGCGCCCGCAGGGGCACAACGTGTCCGGGCCTCGTAAACGACTCTGGGGTCGCGGAATCGTCGGCAAGTAATGCGATCGTCGTGGCGCGCGAACGGGCGGAAATACCGGTGGTGCCGGTTGCTGCATCAACGGTCACGGCGTAGGCAGTGCCGTGAAGGTCCTGGTTTTGCGCAACCATCGGGGGCAGATCGAGGGCAGTAGCCCGCTCGTCCGACATGGACACGCAAATGTAGCCAGAGGTGTACCTCACCATAAACGCCACCAACTCCGGCGTGGCGTCTTGTGCAGCGAAGATGAGATCGCCCTCGTTTTCGCGATCCTCACTGTCCACGACGACGACTGCTTTGCCCTCGCGGATGGCGGCAATCGCCTCCTCCACAGTGTCCAATTCGGTGGTGTGATTACCGGCGCTACCGGCGGATGCTGTCATACCGTTCAACCCTAGCCCTGCACCATTTTCTCAACGTACTTGGCCACGATATCCACCTCAAGGTTCACCGGATCACCGACCGTAAGGTCACCAGCAGTGGTATCGCGCAGCGTGGTGGGGATCAGCGACACCTCGAAAAAATCGTCTCCAACCGCGGAAACCGTCAGCGACGTTCCGTTGACCGTAATGGATCCTTTCTCCACCACATACCGACCAAGATTCGCGGGCAGAGTGAAGCGCACTACCTCCCAGTGCTTCGAAGGCGTACGAGAGACAACCTCGGCGACACCATCGACGTGGCCCTGCACGATGTGTCCGCCCATGCGCTGACCAGCAGCCAACGCGCGCTCTAGGTTGACCTTGCTCCCCTCGCTATAGGTGCCGAGACGCGAGCGATCCAGCGTTTCGCGCATCACGTCAGCGGTGAATACGCCAGCAACGTTGTCAACCACCGTCAGACACACGCCGTCGACCGCGATGGAGTCCCCCGGTGATGCATCCTCGGTGACCTTCGGCGCACGCACCGCGATCCGGACGGCATCCTCGAGCTGCTCAAGCGTGTCGACGACACCAATCTCCTCAACGAGTCCCGTAAACACAGTTCAGTCCTTCTCCATTTCTATAAGCACATCGTTGCCGATCCGGCGCACATCAGTGGTGCGGAAACGTTTAGCGTCGCCAATCGTTCCCGCGATTTCGCGGTCGAGCACTCCCCGTCCGGCCCCCAGCAGTGCAGGGGCAATGTAGGCCTGCACCGCGTCTACCAGGTCGAGTTCCAGGAAACTCGCCGCCAATGTTGCCCCGCCTTCTACAAGCACATCTCTCGCGCCGCTATCCCACAGCGCTGTCAGCGCGGCCTGTGGAGTGTCGTATTGCTCAAACCCGAGCTCGGTCAGGTTGCCGCTGGGAACAGCCCGCTTACCGACGACCACACGTCGCGGCTGGTGCTCATACAGAGCGCCATCGCTGTGGCGGGCGGTCAACGATGGGTTGTCAGCAAGCGCGGTCCCCGTGCCAATGACAATCGCGTCACGTTTCGTGCGATCTGCGTGCACAGCGGCGCGGGCTTCGTCGCAAGTGATCCACTTGCTCGTCTTATCGGCCGCTGCCGTAAACCCGTCCAGCGTCGACGCAAACTTCAGCGTCACACTCGGGCGGTTGTTGCGCACCGAGCGAAGCCAGGGCTGCAGTGCCTCCACACGGGTGTGAAGTAGGGCCACATCCAATCCATGTGTTCGCAGCCAATCCGCGCCGCCGGATGCAGGCTCAAACGGATCAGCGGTCAGATACACCACCCTCGCAATTCCGGCATCCACCAACGCTTGGGTGCACGGACCTGTCCTGCCAGTGTGGTTGCACGGTTCCAAAGTGACAACGGCTGTCGCGCCCTTCGTCCGTGGTCCCGCTTCACGCAGGGCGTTGACCTCAGCATGGGGCCCGCCCGCGGGAGAGGTCCCGCCAGTCGCGATAACTTCCCCGGATGCGGTCACGATTGCGCAGCCCACCGGCGGGTTCGGCGAGGTCGTCCCGCGCACTGCGTCACCCGCCGCTATGGCCGCAGAAACCGCGTTGGCTAACGCGGGATTATCACGTGTCACGCCTGCGCAGCCTCAGTTGCCAACTCGCGGAGGCGCTCTACCGCCTGGGCTGGGTCATCAGCGCCGAATACGGCGGAACCAGCAACGAATGCGTCCACACCGGCCGCTGCCGCTTGTGCGATAGTGCTGTTGGCAATGCCACCGTCGATACCAATGATTGTGTCCAGGCCCGCTTCCGCAATGCGATCGCGAAGCGTCATCACCTTGCCCAGGACCTCGGGCATGAACTTCTGGCCGCCAAATCCTGGCTCGACACTCATGACCATGACCTGATCAAAATGCTCGAGGTCATCGAGGTACGGCTCGATTGCGGTCCCTGGCTTGATGGCGAAGCCGGACTGTACACCGAGTTCGCGGCACTGCTTCGCAGCAGCTACATGGTCGTCGGTCGCTTCGACATGGAACACGAGGCGGTCGCCGCCGGCCTTGACGTAGGTTTCAAACCACCGCTCCGGCTCCTCGATCATCAAATGCATATCCAGGAATTGGTCCGTCACGCCGTCAACCGCCTTGGTCACGTCGGGACCAAAGGACAAGTTGGGCACAAAGTGGCCGTCCATGATGTCAACGTGGATCAGGTCTGCGTTGGGGACCTTGCGGACGTCGTCGCCAAGCGCTGCATAATTAGCGGCAAGAATTGATGGTGCGATGTAAATCATGAGGTGTCCTTAAACTTCGGTGGTCGGCTCGGGTCCGAGTTTTCGCAGTACAGCGAAAAACATAGCGTCTGTTCCGTGTCGGTGCGGCCACATCTGGACGCTTGGCAAGTCGCCAACGTCATCCATGCCCGCTGCGTACTGGCTCGCATCGAGCTCCTCGACCTTGCCATCAGCGAGGATCGTGTCGACGATTCCCCTGGTTTCGCGCACATCGGGTGAGCACGTGGAGTAGACGACAATACCGCCGGGCTTAACTAGCTCGATTGCAGCCGAGAGCAATTCGCGCTGAAGCACGTTGAGTTCCGCGATGTCTTCCTCACGCTTGGTCCAACGCGCCTCTGGGCGGCGGCGAAGCGCTCCGAGACCGGAACAGGGTGCGTCGACGAGAGCACGGTCGTAGCCCGGCTCAAGGCCAGAACGACGACCATCGGCAGTATGGACGCGCACAGGAAGATCACGCACGGTTTTCCGAATGAGTTCAGCACGGTGCGGACTCACTTCGACGGCATCAACTACTGCGCCATCGATAGCAGCCAACGCCCCCATAAGCGCCGCCTTACCTCCCGGCCCAGCGCACAAGTCGAGCCATCGGCGTTGGTCGTCTTCGACCGGCACGTCCACTACCGCACGCGCAATCACCTGCGAGCCCTCGTCCTGGACTGCGGCGAGCCCCTCGCGTACCGGCTGCAACTGTCCTGGATCACCTTCAGGGAGGTAGACGGCGTACGGTGAGTAGCGCCCCTCTTCTCCGCCAGTGACCAGCGCTAACTCCTCCGCACTCATCTCGCCTGGTCGAGCAACAAGATGTACGACCGGGCGGGCTGAATCAGCCTCAAGCGCGGCCTCAAGCTCGTCGTCTCTCGAGCCCAGTGCAGCACGGATCGATTCCGCGATCCACACCGGGTGCGCATGGCGGAACGCCACCGCAGCAAGCGGGTCCTCCGGTTCAAGCTTGCGGAGCCACTCCTCCGCTGGAGTCCGCGTAATCGAGCGCAATACGCCGTTGACAAAGCCCTTGGCCTTGAATTGACCGGCCGCTTCAACCAAACGTACGGAGGTGTCGACGGCCGCATGGTCCTCCACTCGCGTGTACAGCAACTGGTAGGTGCCGAGCCGCAACGCGGTCAGCACTTCAACAGCCATTCGGTCCAGGCCGCGGGATGCGTTGTCTGCAATCACAGCGTCAAGAACACCAAGGCTGCGCAGCGTGCCGTAAGTCAGCTCGGTTGCAAACGCAGCGTCACGACCGGTGATCTTTCGCTCACGCAAGACCGTCGGCAGGGTGAGGTTTGCAAACGCCGCGTCGCGCTCGACGCGTACCAACACCTCAAATGCCGCCTCGCGCGCCGGGTCACCGATGCGTGCGGTTGCGTTCACAGGTGCTGCTTCTTTGCGACGCCTCGGCGCCTGCCGCGTGTTTGCTCGCCCGTTTCGCTTCGGCTGGTGTTCACGGCGCCCTGCTGCGCGTGACCGGAATCCACCACTCATTCGAACGTCATCCCTTCCGCCCGGACATCGTTGGCCAAGCCTCGAGCCCAATCAGCTGCGTTCATCATTTTCTTGCCGGGTGCCTGAATCGTGCTGAGCACGACGTCACGAGTACCGGTTCCCACTCGCACCTCGTTCTTGCCAAATGCAACCTGGCCCGGGGCGAGCTCGGTTGAATCGACAGACGTTACTGGCCCGAGCTTGAATCGCTCCTCGCCTCGCATAGTCCATGCACCAGGCGCTGGAGTATGCGCACGAATTGCCCGATCGATGACCGTGGAATCGGCGGCCCAGTCAACGCGCGCATCTGCAGTGAGAATCTTTGGCGCATAGGTTCCCTCTTCAGGCTGTGCTTTCGGCGTCAGTGTGCCGGATTCAAGACCATCCATGGTGCGAACGAGCAGGTCTGCGCCGGAGTACGCCAAACGCTCGAGAAGAACACCGGCGGTGTCGTCGTCGGAAATTGTGTCTGTGAGCGTGTCCAAAATGTCGCCGGTGTCCAACCCTTCGTTGATCCGGAACGTCGTCGCACCGGTGGAGGCATCGCCCTCGCGGATCGCGGCCTGTACCGGCGCAGCACCGCGCCACTGCGGCAGCAGCGAGAAGTGCAAGTTCACCCAACCGTGCGTCGGAATATCGAGCATGCCAGCAGGAATCAGGTTGCCGTACGCAACGACCGGGATCGCGTCTGGGGCGATGTCGCGCAGTCGGGCCGCGGTGTCGTCGTCAAGTTTCTCGGGTGTGAGCACCTCAATGCCATGCTCGAGTGCAACTGCCTTCACCGGCGACGGATGCAACGTGCGCCCCCTGCCTTTGCGTGCATCGGGTCGCGTCAGCACGGCCACTACCTCATGTTCCGATGCCAGCAGCCGCTCCAGTGCCACTGCCGCCGGCTCAGGGGTGCCTGCAAATACAAGTCTCACGGTTAGTTCTCCTTATTCCACTCCGCCGCGGCAATCGCATCGAGTGCCGCTTTGCGGTCAGCTGGCGACATTCGGGCCGTAAACATCACGCCGTCGAGATGGTCTGCTTCGTGCTGAATGCAGCGTGCGAGCAATCCGCTGCCGCGTAGTGTCAGCGGGCGCCCACACATGTCGGCGCCATGGGCAACCACGGTGTTGTGCCGCTCAACAGTCCCGCGAACATCAGGCACCGAAAGACATCCCTCCACACCAATTTGGGTATCTTCGCCCAACGGCGTCCACACCGGGTTCACAATGTGTCCCCGAAGGCCCTGACAATCGAACACAAACACTCGCTGTGCGACACCGACCTGGTTTGCCGCTAGGCCAACACCCCCAGCCGCATCCATCGTCTCAAGCATGTCACCCACGAGCCTGTGCAGGCGTTCGTCGAACACATCCACCTCCTCCGCTGCCGTGTTGAGCACCGGATCCCCGAATAGACGAATGTCGCGTATGGCCATGAACGCCAAGTGTACTGACCTGGACAAGCGAAATTTCGCTTACCCGATATCCACCGGATTGACCTGGATACGCAGTGGCAGCTCCTGCTTCGACGTCGTCCACGCGACTGCCCCTGCCCGCAGCGCCTTGCCCAGCGCAGACCGCCCAGTTAGCGGCGCGCGCACCAGCATGCGCTGCGCCGGACCGTACTCACGCTGATCCCACTCGCCGGGCAAACGCACACCCGGGGCAAATCCACAGGACCCAGGATCTCCGCGTAGTCCGGCAGGTCAGTGCGCTCAAAGAACGGCTCCAGCGCGTCTCGGGGCGCGTCAACCACGGCAACGTGGACCGCCGGCGGAAATCTCGCCTCGCGGCGCAAAGCCAGCTCTGCAGCTGCAAATCCCGGCGCGTCCCAGCGAATGAGATGCTGCACGACCGGCATGCTCGGCTCCGCTACCACTACGACTTCTCCGCCATCGGCATGCGGTTGGACAAGCGTGGCAGCAGCCATCCATTTCGACAGCGTGTCCTCCACTGCCCTTAAGTCAGGGCGTTGCACGAGCGCCCACGCGTCAAGCAGCACAGCAGCACCGTATCCGCCTGGTACTCGAGGCTCCGCACCTGGCGTGGCGACGACAATCGCAGGCCCCGCGTCAATCGTGCGCGAAATACGATCGCCCCCGGACGTTTTGACCCTATATTTCGCAAACGCACGGCCAAGCTCTTCTGCGGTGCGTTCGGTGCCCAACACGACAGCCCGCACACGCCGGGAACCGCATGCCGGACACACATGTGCAGGATCCATTCGGCCACACCACCGGCATGTCGGTGCCGCTGCTTCACCGCCGGAGGGCAACCCCAGTGGACCGTTGCACCAACGGCAACGCGACGGTGTACGGCACTGCCCACAGGCGAGTGATTGGATATACCCGGTGCGCGGAACCTGGAACAACACAGGAGTGCCTCGCTCAAGGGCTTTCGTCGCAGCCGCAAATGCTGGCGAAGGAAGACGCGCCTGTTTAGCCCTCGGGTCCCGTTCAAGCTCAAAGTCAGAATCGCCCGCGGCGTGAATGTAAGGCGAACGTGTACGAAGCGTTTGGCGGGGTGCGACCAGTTCGTGCATCCAGCCAGATTCCACCAACAGTTGCGCCTCTGCTGTGCGTGAGAATCCACCGATGACCAAACATGCGCGCTCAAGGCTCGAGCGCGTCGTGAGCACCTCCCTGGCGTGAACGTAGGGCGCGCGAGGATCCACGAGGTTGTCATCGCCGTCGAACATGACGACCATCAACCGCAAGTTCTGGACCGGCGCGAACGCGGCGGAGCGGGTCCCTACCACGATGCGCCCTTGGCCGTGCAGAACGGACAGGTAGCGGGAATACCGTGCTTGGGGTCCCTGGGAGGCGGTCAAAGTCGTCACTTGTTTTGCCGCAACGAGCTCGCGTAGCGCTTCCTCGCAACGGTCAACAGCATCTTGGTCCGGAACCACGATGAGCGCGCCACCGCCGTCCTTTGCCACCTTGACAGCGAGTGCGGCAAGCGCGGCAGGCCAATCCTCGCCCGGCACCAACTGCCACGCGGCACGAGCCAGCTTTCCCTCTACTACGGCATCGACGAAGGACTCACCGTGTGTGTACGTCGTCCATGCGGAAAGGTCCGGCTCGGCGACCTCCCCGAGCGCCACCCATGGTGTGGAGGTATCCGTTTCTTCCGCTTTCGCATGTCGTGCGGGTATTGCAGAGCGATAAATGTCGGATCGGATGCCTGCGTACCGGTCCGCGAGTGCGTCGATAAGCATGCGCGTGTGCTCCGGGGCCACGACCTCGGGTGAGATAACGCGTTCGATGAAGCGCAGTGAGCCTTCATGGCTTGTCGACGACACCCGCTCCAGCACGATCGCATCCACGAGCCTGCCTGCAAACCGAACCCGCACGCGGACGCCTGGCTGTGCGGCATCGGCATCCTGCTCGTCGACAAGATAATCGAAGGCCCGATCAAGGTGCGCGAGCCCCAACATAGGCAGCACGCGAGCCACAGGCAGGTTGGCAGCTCGCGTGTTCGACATGGTGCAGCATTCTAAACCACGCCACGACACGACACTCCGGGCCTAAGGCTCAGCTGTGCGAAACAGTGCGGTAGTAATAGATGCATCACAAATCAATCGCGCCGATGAGGGACCCGCTTCCGCCATGAAACGTCTGCTTCCCGCAGTCTTATCCGTCTGTATATCCGCTGCAGTTGCCGCAGGAGCCATGACTGCTCCCCAAGCACATGCGGTTGACGTCACAAATCTTTCGCTAGGAAGCAAGCAGACACAACTGCTTTTTGCAGGCTCCTCCCTTGGCCCGATACTTAGTCCAGGTAACGGCTCGCCGATCGACAACGTATCCGCCTACATCCACGGCTCGTCGCAAGGCGCACAGCAAGCCGTACAGGACAACTGGCGCAAGGCATACAACCAACTCCCCCAACAAGTTCGAGATAGCGTGCCACCTCACCTGCGCCCTGCACCGCAGGAAGAAGAGACTGTGCCGGTAACCGTGGTCCCGGCAGCGGAGCCAACGTTGTCTCCTAACGCAACCAACTGCAGCAATTGCGTAGCAATTACGTACGACGACGGACCGGTTCCCGGTACGGAGCGCCTGCTCGACATCTTCAAGCGCAAGAATGCGCATGCGACGTTTTTCGTCGTCGGTAACAACGTCAATGCAAACCCGAAGATCCTGCGCCGCATCCGCGCCGAGGGCCACACGATTGGCAACCACTCGTATTCACACCCGGACCTGGCGCGCCAATCCGACGGGACGATCGGGTCACAGCTCAGCGACACGAGTGCTGCCATTGAGAAGCAATCGGGAGTGAAGGTGCACTGGGTGCGCCCGCCCTATGGTTCCTACGACGGCCGTGTAATCAATGCTTCCAAGGCCCGTGGCCTATCGCTGGCAATTTGGGACGTTGACACGATGGATTGGAGCCACCGTGACACCGCACGCACCTGCTCCATAGCGGTCAATCAGGCGCAAGCTGGATCGATTGTGCTCATGCACGACATCCACGAGCCGACCATCAACGCAGCGGAATGCATCATCGATGGTCTGCGCGCCAAGGGGCTGCGTCCGGTAAGCCTCGACGAGATGATTAAGGACCCCGTCCCGGGGCGTGTGTACACCCACGCGAATTAGCCGTTAGACTTCGTCGCCATGACTGATCCAGGCGAGCATACAGACGAGCAATCGGAAGACACTGCAGACCGCGAAGGTTGGCTCAAGGCACTTCCCTATGCCGTTTTTGCACTGTATGTGATCGCACCTGCACTCCTCATTCCCGTCGCTGGCACGCCATGGCTCCTCGTTGGTTTCATCTTTACTGTCGCTGCTATCGCGGGGCTTGTCGACGGCTACTGCTTCCGTCCCTCTTGGACATTGCCACTATCCGCCGCTGGCGGTTTCTGGGTGGCGAAGATCCTTTACTTCAATGACGGCACCTTCATCTATGCACTCGGCGTGGCTGTCGTGTCGGCACTTTGCGCATGGCTGATGTCTTTGGTGCGCAAGCAGCCGGCCCCGGTGTCGTCGACAAGCAGTGCGCAGGTGTAGCCGATGGAAACCTGGAGCCTCAACCACCCGAAGTATGGGCTTATCGAACTGCGTGTGGGATTCGACCGCGACTTCGCGGCAGAGGACCCTGAGTGGCCCGGAGATGAGACTGACAAGGAAGGCACCCTGGCCACAGACAAACACACGCTGCCCGAACGCGTCGAACTCTGGGCAAAGAATCCGAGTGAGCGCATGGAAGTGCGTGTCGACGGCACCGTGCAGCACCGCTACAACGACGTGAACAGCGGGCGACTCCCCCTTTTTGGAAACGGCGGGGCAAAACTCGAGACTCCAATGGGGATCGGCGTTGACCGCCAAAAGCCTCACCTTAAACTGCGTGCAAGTGGCTTCGACGAACTGCTCAGTGTCGAGTTTCGGGAGGGCGACACCATCGTCGAGTTCGATCCGCCAGAAGGCTCACGCGGTGCGAAACGGCGTCGAACAATGGAATCGAGTTCGCTCAAGCGCACGCTCATCCCCATGGCCGAAGGCTTGGGCAAAGGTGGCTGGGCGCTGGCAGTGATTGTGCTCGGCCCGATCGTAAGCCGAATCATCGACCGTCTTCTGCGCTACCTTCCGGACTGGGAACTCCCCGACATCACCTTGCCGCACATGGATCTTCCGGTCCCGCACCTTCCCCAAATGGATCTTCCGCTCCCCCAGATCAACTGGCCTGAATTAGACCTCCCGGACTTGCCCGAGTGGGTTCTTGTTGCGCTCGAATACTCCAAGATCTGGCTGCCAATCCTCATTGGCGTGGTTGTCGGAATCGTGGCCTTGCGCAACCACAAGAAGTCTGAACAGCAAAAAGCCGCCTGGGACAAACCCCAAGCGGCTTCGAAGGAAACTTAAACGCCTGCGGCTGCGCGCAAGTCGTCCACCTTATCGGTGTGCTCCCAAGGCACATCGATGTCTGTGCGACCAAAGTGGCCGTAGGCAGCGGTTTGGCTGTAGATCGGGCGCTTCAAATCCAAATCACGGATGATCGCATCCGGTCGCAGATCGAAGACCTTCTCCACTGCCTGCTGGATCGACTCGTTGGTCTGCCCCTCAGCGGCGGTACCGAACGTCTCCACGTACAGGCCAACCGGGGTTGCACGACCAATTGCGTACGCAACCTGAACCTCAACACGGTCTGCGAGGCCCGCAGCGACAATGTTCTTCGCCACCCAACGTGTCGCATACGCGCCGGAGCGGTCCACCTTTGAGGGATCCTTGCCAGAGAACGCGCCACCGCCATGGCGTGCCATACCGCCGTAGGTATCCACAATGATCTTGCGTCCGGTCAGGCCTGCGTCCGCCATCGGACCACCGGAGATAAACGAGCCAGACGGATTGATCAGGACCTTGGTGTCCTCGCGGTAGAACTTCTCCAGACCGGCATCTTCCATGACCCAAGCGATAACGTGCTCTCGCAGCGCCTTCTCAAGTGCCTCACCAGTGAAGTGTGGGTCGTGCTGCGTGGAGATCACGATCGTGTCGATAAACGCCGGGGTATCACCGTCGTACGCAAACGTGACCTGAGTCTTGCCGTCTGGGCGAAGGCCGTCGACGATGCCCTCGTGGCGCACTTGGGACAGTCGGCGTGAAAGGCGGTGCGCAGTCGCAATCGGCAACGGCATGTACTCAGGGGTCTCGTTGGAGGCGTACCCAAACATTAGCCCCTGGTCACCCGCACCAGACTGGTCAGTCTCTTCAGTGGAGGCCTGTTCGCGCACCTCCTGGGAGGTGGTCACGCCATCCGCAATCTCCTGCGACTGATCACCGATTGCGATGTTGACGCCACAGCTGTTGCCGTCGAAACCAACCTCGGAAGAGGTGAACCCGATTTCCACCAATTTGTCGCGCACGATCTTCGCAATATTGGAGTACGCAGACGTGCGCACCTCTCCAACAACGTGAACCTGTCCAGTGGTAACGAGGGTTTCCACTGCAACGCGGGACTGTGGGTCCTGCGCGAGCATGTCGTCCAAAATCGCGTCCGAGATCGCATCGCAGATTTTGTCTGGGTGCCCTTCAGTGACGGACTCACTGGTGAACAGTCGGTAGTAAGTGTCGAGTGACAACGGATCTTTCCTTTACGTGGCCTTGAGGCTGATTCTCCAACACACTAGACCAAGCGGTCTAAGTACGCAAAGCTAAGCGCGAAGCTTTTCAATCGCATTCCAGATCCGAGCAGCTACCTCGTGTTTCGTTCCGTCCTCAATTTCCAGTTCTTCGCCAGACGCACTCAACAACCAACCGCGGTTAGTTGACTGGCCAAACACATTGCCACCAGCAACCGAGTTCAGCATGAGCAAATCCGCGCCCTTACGCTTGAGTTTCGCGCGACCATTCTCAAGTTCGTTGTCCGTCTCAGCTGCAAACCCGACGATCGTGGCATGAGTCTCGCCAGCATCTCGCTTTTCGACGAGACCTTTAAGGATGTCCGGGTTCTCGGTCAAGCGAACAACGGAGAGCGCGTCATCGCTCTTGCCCTTCTTCAGTTTCGTCGTAGCTTCAGATTCTGGACGGTAATCGGCCACAGCGGCCGCCATCACGATGATGTCTGCGCCTGCGGCACGCTCATCCATCGCGTCTTTCATCTCACGTGTGGATTGCACACGCACCACCTCCGCCCCTGAGGGCACAGATAGTTCCGCGGTTGCTCCAGCCACGATCGTGACCTGTGCTCCCCGCTGCGCTGCGATGTCCCCGAGTGCAAACCCCTGCTTGCCAGAGGATCGGTTACCAATGAAACGCACAGGATCAATATTTTCTTGCGTTCCTCCCGCGCTAATAAGTACGCGGGTTCCTGCGAGCGTCTGCTTCATTGGACCGGTTGCCAACACCGTACGGGCTAGCTGCGCAATCGCCTCAGGGTCCGGCAAACGACCCGGACCCGTGTCCTTTCCCGTCAGGCGCCCATGCGCCGGCTCAAGAACCGTAATCCCACGCGAACGAAGCACCTCTACATTGTGTTGCGTCGCTAGGTTATGCCACATTTCGGTGTGCATTGCAGGCGCAAGCACGACGGGGCATGTGGCCACAAGAATGGTTGCAGCCAACAGGTCATCTGCTCGGCCTGCTGCGACACGGGCCATGAGATCAGCGGTTGCAGGTGCGACAACGATGAGATCGGCCTCTTGACCGAGACGGACGTGCTGGACTTCGTCGACACGTTTGAATACCCCAGTATCAACTGGGTTTCCGCTCAGCGCCTCAAATGTTGCTGCGCCCACGAACGACAACGCGCTTTCCGTAGGGATAACGCGCACATTATCGCCATGCTCTTTAAAGTCACGGACTAAGTGGCATGCCTTATACGCAGCAATTCCGCCGGATACACCGATCACAACGTTCTTGGGGGCAGACGTGGCTTCGCTCATGTGGGCCAAGCATACAAAAACGCCGTTGTGCGAGCCCCATTGGCTCGCACAACGGCGTCATTAGCAGAAGCGCTTACTGGCCTTCCTCGTGCTCGAGGAGACCTGCCTCGATCTCACGCAGCGCGATCGACAGCGGCTTCTCACCAGGCTCTGGCGTTACCAGCGGGCCGATGAACTCGAAAACACCATCTTCGGAGTTCTGGTAGAAGCTGTTGATCTGACGTGCACGCTTGGCTGCAAAGATCACCAGAGCGTACTTCGACGAGACCTTCGTCAGCAGTTCATCGATCGGGGGCGCGGTAATGCCGTCCGGGGTGTCGTAGACACGTTCCTGCTGAGTCTCCTCAACAGCGGTGTCCTGCGACAGGTCATTGGTTGATTCAGTCACTAAAACCCACTCGCTAATTGTTGTCGGATGTTGCGCCTAGAAGGATGCGCGCAATGTGTGCAACGGCATCGTCGACATCGTCATTCACAACAACGGTGTCGAACTCCCCTTGCGCATCGAGCTCCTCGCGCGCGGTGGTGAGCCTGCGCTCAATCACAGCTTCCGTCTCGGTCCCACGACCCGTGAGACGTTCAACGAGGACTTCCCACGACGGGGGTGCAAGGAACACTGTACGCGCTTCAGGCATGAGCTGCTTGATGTTGCGAGCACCTGCGAGGTCCACCTCTACGAGTACCGGGCGCCCGTCTGCAAGAGCTTCACGGACCGGACCCGCAGGCGTGCCCGAGCGCTGAAGGCCTCCGTGAATGTCAGCCCATTCCAGCATCTCACCAGCATCGATGCGCTGTTGAAAATCATTCGAGGAGACGAAGTAGTAATCCCTGCCGTCGACTTCGCCCGGGCGTGGAGCCCGAGTTGTCATCGAGACAGAAAAGTAGAGGTCCGGCACCTCGCCGCGCAGGCGGCTAACCACCGTTGACTTACCTACGGCAGACGGTCCGGCCAAAACGACCAGCTGCCCGCGGGGCGCCACCTCAGCCATGTTTAGTTCTCTTCGAAGCCGAAGCGCTCGAGCAGAGCACGACGCTGACGCTCACCCAGGCCACGCAGGCGACGGGTCTGAGCGATCTCCAGCTCCTCCATGATCTCGCGAGCCTTGACCTTGCCAACCTTCGGCATGGCCTCGAGCAAAGCGGAAACCTTGGTCTTGCCGATGATCTCGTCGGTGTCAGCCTTCTCCAGCACGTCCTTGAGCGTGGTCTCGCCGCGCTTCAGGGAGGCCTTCAGCTCAGCGCGCTTCTTGCGAGCCTCAGCCGCCTTCTCGAGGGCTGCCTTGCGCTGTTCATCGGTCAACTGTGGAAGTGCCACGGGTTCCTCCATGTAGGTAGTTCATTCAATATGTTCAGGCCGACTCGTGCCGGCGCGGGGCCTCCTCCACACTCTGCGTTCCAGGAGACGCACCGCATCCGACACAGTCTAACACTGCATCTGGTTGGCACCGGGAAAATGGAGCGCATTCTTGCTGCATTTCTCCATGTCACCGTTGCGACGCACCTAAACTACCAGGGTTTTTCTCAGCCGATGAAATGGACCCGCTAGTTATGGCTGTTTTACCAGTTCAGCGACACGTTTCCGCAGTTCAGTAACGTCCGGTCCAGCAGACAAGACGGAACGGGAAACATTCGGGAACACCAGGTGTGCGTTTGCACCTGCAATCTGCGCCGCGTCTTCCATCGTCGCTCCCTGCGCTCCGACCCCAGGCATAAGCACTGGAGCATTGAGCGCGTCGAGCACCGGCGGCTTCGCCACAGTTGCACCGACAACGACACCAACGTGGCCTACTGCAGCGCCCTGGTTGTACGTGGCGCATTCATCGACCATCCACTGCGACACCATGCGCCCATCGATTTCACTCGTCTGGAACGCTTCAGCTTCAGGGTTGGAGTTCGCAGACATCACGAACACGCCCTTACCGTGCGCTGCAGCAAGTGAGATGGCAGGCTCCAGCGACCCGACACCCAGATACGGTGTCAGCGTGAGCGCGTCCGCTTCCAACGGTGAGCCTGGTTGCAGCCACGCGGCGGCGTATCCAGCCATCGTGGAGCCGATATCGCCGCGCTTGGCGTCCGCGACGACGAGCGTCCCGCTCTCACGGAGTGCGGCGAGGGTCTCCTCGAGCACCGCGAAACCCGCAGAGCCGAACCGCTCGTAGAAGGCAACCTGTGGCTTGACCAACGCAACTGATCCTGCAAAGGCCTCAACACAAGCCGAGGAAAACCGTTGCAGACCATCAATGGTGTCCGGAAGACCCCACTTGTCTAGCAGCGCCGCGTGCGGGTCGATGCCTACACACAGTCGGCCATATTCGTTACCAGCGGCAACGAGACGCTCCCCGAAGGAGGCATGGGGCTGTACCACTACTGGCCACCCTCTGCGTTCTTGGAGACGCTGTGCTCGAGCTCCTGGAGGCTGGTCACATCAATAGAGTTGCTGCGCACTGCTTCGATGCCTTGGACTGTGGCGGTAACACCCTGCACATCGGTCATGATCGGTACATCCGCGATCACGGCTGCGGCACGGATGTCGTAGCCATCGTGGCGCGCGGTTGTCGAGCCCGCCGGAGTGTTCAGGATGAGATCAATCTCTCCGTCCAAGATCCGCTCCACGATGGAACGGCCCTTCGCACCTTCGCGGACTTCGGAGCCCTTGAGTGCTACTTCGCATTCGATGCCGTTGCGGCGCAGCATTTGCGCTGTACCTGCCGTCGCGATCACCTTGAACCCCATGGTGGACAAACGCTGGATCGGGAAGATCAGGGTGCGCTTGTCGTGGTTAGCCAGGGAGACAAAGACCGTGCCCTCCGTCGGCAGTTCGCCGTAAGCAGCGGCCTGGGTCTTAGCAAATGCCACACCGAACGACGGGGCAAGCCCCATGACCTCACCGGTGGACTTCATTTCCGGGCCGAGGATGGTGTCCAGAATCGACCCGTCTGGGCGGCGGAAGCGGCTAAACGGCAGTACCGCTTCCTTCACAGCGATCGGGTGGTTCAGCGGCAAGGATCCGCCATCGTAGTCGGACGGGATGAGGCCCTCGTCGCGAAGTTCAGCGATCGTCGCGCCGAGCATGACGCGTGCTGCAGCCTTCGCAAGGTGGACGCCGGTCGCCTTGGAGACGAACGGCACCGTACGCGACGCGCGCGGGTTTGCCTCGATGACGTAGAGGATGTCGTCCTTCAATGCGAACTGGACGTTCATCAGACCCTTCACCCCGATACCGTGAGCGAGTGCCTCAGCGGAGCGACGGACCTTTTCAATGTCGTCGGGGCCGAGCGTCATCGGCGGAAGCGCACAGGCGGAGTCGCCAGAGTGAATGCCGGCTTCCTCGATGTGTTCCATCAGACCACCGAGGTAGACCTCGTTGCCGTCAGACAACACATCGACGTCAATTTCGATGGCGTTGTCAAGGAAGCGGTCCACAAGCACTGGGTGGTCCGGGCTGAGCTCGGTTGCGCGCTCGATGTAGTTGCGCAGGGAGTCTTCGTCATAAACGATCTCCATGCCACGGCCTCCGAGCACGTAAGACGGGCGCACGAGGACGGGGTAACCAACCTTGTTGGCCACTTCGCGAGCCTCTTCGAAGGAGGTTGCGGTGCCAAATGCGGGAGCTGGAAGCTTGGCTGCTTCGAGCACCTTGCCAAACTCGCCGCGGTCCTCCGCCAGATCGATTGCCTCGGGGCTCGTACCGACGACCGGCACGCCCGCATCCGCGAGACGCTGCGCGAGGCCCAGCGGGGTCTGACCGCCGAGCTGCACAATAACGCCAGCGACCTCACCGGTAGCGGCTTCCGCACGGTAGATCTCCATCACGTCTTCGAACGTCAACGGTTCGAAGTAGAGACGGTCCGCGGTGTCGTAGTCGGTAGAAACGGTCTCCGGGTTGCAGTTGACCATCACGGTCTCGTAGCCAACGCGGGACAGTTCCAGGGCGGCGTGGACACAGGAGTAGTCGAACTCGATGCCCTGACCAATGCGGTTCGGACCAGAGCCCAGGATGATGACCTTGCCCTTGCTGTTTTCCTTTGCACCGGTGAACTGGTCAACCTCAGACTCGGCAGCCGGGTCGAGTTCGTACGCCGAGTACAAGTACGGAACCTTCGCCTCGTACTGGCCCGAGCAGGTGTCCACGGTCTTGAAGGTCGGGTGGATACCCAGCGTCCATCGCAGTTGACGCACGCCATCTTCGCCCGCGAGTTCTGGGCGCAGCGTAGCAATCTGGGCGTCGGACAAGCCTTGAGCCTTTGCCTCACGCAGAAGATCTGCGTCGAGCACAGGGGCGTCGATAAGCACCTGGCGAAATTCGACCAGCCCAGCGACTTCCTCGAGGAACCACGGATCGATGCCGGAGGCTGCGTAGACCTCATCAACGCTCGCGCCGAGGCGGAGCGCGAGCTCGACATCGTAGAGACGCTTGTCGGTCGGCACCTTAAGGTCTTCGAGCACCGCTGCGACGTCATTTGCACGCTCTCCTGCGACGTACTCGTCGGAACGAGTCCAGAAGCCGTTTGGCTTGTCTTCCATCGAGCGCATGACCTTGTTCAGGCCCTGGATGTAGTTGCGGCCAATACCCATGGCCTCGCCAACCGCCTTCATGGAGGTGCCCAGAGTCTCGTCCGAGTCCGGGAACTTCTCAAAGGTAAAGCGTGGCATCTTGACGATGACGTAGTCGAGAGACGGCTCCTCAAGCGCAGTGGTTGCGCCACCGGTCATGTCGTTAGCAATCTCGTCGAGCGTGTAGCCAATGGCGAGTCGGGTTGCCACCTTGGCAATCGGGTAGCCGGTCGCCTTCGACGCAAGTGCAGACGAACGCGACACGCGCGGGTTCATCTCGATCGTGATCATGCGGCCGTCTTTGGGGTTGATGGCGAACTGGATATTGCAGCCACCGGTCCTGACACCGACTTCACGGATGATGGCCTTGCCCTGTTCGATCATCTTGGTGACCTCGGGCTCGGTCATCGTCAACACCGGCGCCACCGTGACAGAGTCGCCCGTGTGGACACCCATGGCATCCACGTTCTCAATCGTCGCAACCGTAATGCAGTTGTCATCCGAGTCACGAATGAGCTCGAGCTCGATTTCTTTCCAACCGAGGATGGATTCTTCAATGAGCACGTTCGCTTCTGGCGATGCGGTCAAGCCGTCGCCGGCGATGCGGTGCAAGTCGTCCATGTCGTAGGCAAGGCCGGAACCGAGACCACCCATGGTGAACGACGGGCGCACGACGACTGGGAAGCCGAGCTCCGCGACGGTTTCTTCCACTTCTTCCATGGTGTAGCAGACACGGGAACGGGCGGACTCGCCGCCGATCTTTTCAACAATGTCCTTGAACTTTTGGCGGTCTTCGCCGCGCTCAATCGCGTCGATGTCTGCGCCGATGAGTTCAACGCCGTGCTTTTCCAGAATGCCAAGGCGGTCGAGTTTGATGGCTGTGTTCAGCGCAGTCTGCCCACCAAGCGTCGGCAGAATCGCATCAACCGGGTGGCCTTGCTCTGCCTCGCGGGCGAGGATGCGGTCGATGTACTCCGGCTGGATCGGCTCTACGTACGTGTGGTCGGCGAACTCAGGGTCGGTCATGATCGTCGCCGGGTTCGAGTTCACCAGGGTGACACGCAGGCCTTCTTCTTTGAGCACGCGGCACGCCTGGGTGCCGGAATAGTCAAACTCGCACGCCTGTCCGATGACGATCGGCCCGGAGCCGATGACCAGGACGTGGTTGAGATCTTCTCGCTTCATAATGTTTCTCCTGGTCTTTCTTTTAAGCTTCTTGCTTTTCGACGATTACCTGCACGCGCACCGACTTACCCTCGTGCTGCGCTTGTGAGACGTGGCGGACCAGCCTGCGGGTGTCTACACCCCAGATGCCGGTAATGCCCTGCGCCTTCATTTCTTCTTCCAGGCTGTGCTTTGCTTCCTGGTTCGATGCGATGCGAGCGAGATCGCGGATCACCACGGCTTTTGCCGTGATTGCCGTACGTTCCTCCCCTGCTCCTTCACCTGTCCAGCCAACATTGCCGATGTGCGGTGTAGCGAACACCAGGATCTTGCCGTCGTTATCGGCAGAGCACATTTCGCGCTCGTAACCGAACATATCGATGATGCTCTTGAGATCGCCTTCAATGTCACCTTCCGGTGCTGCGCCGAAGACGAAGCCGGTGAATTTCTCGCCTGTGTCGAGGACGAGTTGTGCGCGGGTGCGCTGCTGCTGTGTTTTTGTCATGGGTTTAGGCCTTCTTTGCAGAGTAGGTTTGGGTGCCGCGCAGCCAGGTGCCAACTACGCGTGCGTTAAATTCGATGCCTTCGTAGGGAGTGTTCGACGCCTTCGACGCCATATCCTTGCCCTTTGCGGTCCAGGTGTCCTGTGGATCAATCAAGGTGAGGTTTGCTGGCTCGCCAACCGCGATCGGACGGCCCTGGTCCTCAAGCCGCAGAATTTCGGCAGGGCGCTCGCTCATGACCTTGGCCACGAAGCGCCAGTCAGCAAGACCCGATTCGACGAAGACTCGGTGCACGATCGCCATGGACGTTTCTAGGCCGAGCATGCCTGGCTTGGCGTGCTCGAACTCCACGCACTTGTCTTCAGATCCGTGAGGAGCGTGGTCGGTGGCGATGACGTCCACGGTGCCGTCGAGAAGCGCTTGCTTGAGCGCTTCAGCGTCGCGCTTTTCGCGCAGTGGAGGGTTGACGCGGAACAGGCCGTCGTAGGTGGACAGCATTTCGTCGGTAAGCAGCAGGTGGTGCGGGGTGACCTCTGCCGTAACGTTGATGCCCTGTGCTTTGGCGAAGCGAAGCAGCTCGACCGTGCCTTCGGTCGACGCGTGGCAGAGGTGGTAACGACCACCGTAGTCACGAGTCATGATGGCGTCGCGTGCGACGATGGATTCCTCCGCGACACGTGGCCAACCGCGAAGCCCCAGGCGCGCTGCCTGCTCGCCTTCGTGGGCTACAGCGCCCTCGGTCATGCGGTGGTCTTCCGCATGCTGGGCAAGAATCACGTCGTGTGCCTTGGCGTATTCGATAGCGCGGCGCATGAGCTGCGGGTCGTTGACGCACTTGCCATCGTCAGAAAACATGCGCACACCGCTGCGGGCCATCAGACCGATCTCGGTGAGCGTCTTGCCCTCGAGTCCCTTGGTAATCGAGCCCACCGGGTAGACATCGCATTTACCGTACGTCTGGCCCTTCTCCCAGACCGCCTCGGCGAGGAACGGCTGGTCGATCACTGGGTTGGTATTCGCCATGGTGAATACAGCGGTGAAGCCTCCCTTGGCGGCAGCATCCGAGCCGGTAGCGATGGTTTCGGTGTCCTCGCGGCCCGGCTCACGCAGGTGCACGTGCATATCGACGAGACCAGGAAGCAACACGTTGCCACCACAGTCGATGGTTTCATCAGCATCGTCAAACGGGTTTTCCCCAATGGAGTCGATGACACCGTCTTCCACGTCAATGAGAATGCTGGTCACGTCCTCGCCATATGGACGAACGTTGTTGAGTGCAAGCTTGGTCACTTGATCGCTCCTTCTTCGCCGCCAGTGCCGGCGAGCAGTGTGAACAACACGGCCATGCGGGTGTACACGCCGTTAGAGACCTGGCCGAGAACGACAGCATTGTCGCGATCGGCCACGTCGTAGTTAATTTCCATGCCACGCAGCATCGGACCCGGGTGCATGATCAACGCCGAATCCTTCATGCGGTCGGCTCGGTCAACGCTCAAGCCGTACAAGGTGGCGTACTCGCGGTGCGACGGGAAGAACCCGCCGTTCATGCGCTCGGCCTGCACGCGCAGCATCATCACGACATCTGCGTGCTCAATCTCGGCATCGAAGTCATACGAGACACGTGCCGGCCAGAACTCCACACCGGTAGGCAGCAGCGTCGGCGGCGCAACCAACACAACCTCTGCGCCCAAGATGTGCAGTAGATCCACGTTGGAGCGAGCAACACGGGAGTGCAAAATATCGCCGACGATCAGGACGCGCTTTCCAGCGACATCGCCAATGTGCTGGCGCATGGTCACCGCATCCAGCAAAGCCTGTGTCGGGTGCTGGTGCTGGCCGTCACCTGCGTTCACGATGCTTGTATTCGGCAACCACTTGGCCAGAAGCTGTGCAGCACCCGAAGCAGGGTGGCGCATGATGATCGCGTCTGCACCGATTGCCTCCAAAGTTGCAGCGGTGTCTTTGAGCGATTCACCCTTCTTCACCGAAGATGAAGACGCAGACAGATTGATCACATCGGCGCTCATCCACTTGCCCGCTGTCTCAAACGACGAGCGGGTACGCGTCGAGTTCTCGTAGAACAACGTCATCACAGTGCGGCCACGCAGGGTCGGAAGCTTCTTGATCTCACGACCATCCAGAGCTTCCCGGAAGCGGTCCGCTTCATCCATCAGCTCGATGATCTCTTCGCGGCTGAGATCTGCAATATCGATGAGGTGCCTCATTTACGCCTCCCGTTCCAGGGTCACGCGATCTTCACCGTCGAGCTGGGCGATCGCGACAGTGACATCTTCGTCCTTCGATGTGGGGATGTTCTTGCCTACGTAATCCGCGCGGATTGGCAGCTCCCGGTGGCCACGATCGACCAGCACTGCGAGCTGGATCGCGGCTGGCCTACCGATGTCGCGCAGCGAATCAAGGGCGGCGCGAATGGTTCGGCCGGAGTACAAGACATCGTCGACAAGCACGACAATTGCCCCGTCGATGTCGACCGGAATGTGGGTTGGGCGCAGTGCCCGATGTGGCTTGTCGCGGAGATCGTCGCGGTACAAAGTGACGTCGAGACTGCCTACTGGCACGCTCACGCCTGAAAATTCTTCAACCGCTTCCGCAATACGCTGCGCTAACGGAACACCACCGGACGGGATCCCCAGCAGAATGACCTGCGGTCCGTCTCTGTCGTCCAGCGTTGTCTTCTCGATGATCTGGTGCGCGATGCGTGCAACAGTGCGACCGACGTCCTGAGCGTTCAGCAGCTCAACCGTCGACCGTTCGTTTCCACTCATCGAACCTCCTTCCCCGCCTCTCTGTGCGGCATTTAAAGGAAATATCGACGCGGTCCCGCCTATCGGGGCCGTGTGAAGTCTCGGAGACTGCGCTTCACATTAGCACCAGCACCGCGCCATCGCGAGGAGTTTCACCCAGATGGGTATTCTCGCAAGTGTGACTACAGAAGAGACTGAAGCCATCCAGCCCAACGAGCACCCAGAACGCAACGTTCCGGAACCGGTGACTACCGAAGCAATCGCCGCGATTTTTGAGGAAGAAAATCTTGAATACCGCGTCGAAGATCAAGCCGTGCGCTCTGGTTTTATCAACGCAGCAATCGTCATTGCCCTCGACGGCGATCACCTCATCTTCGAGGCCCTGTGGCGTGGCGAGTTTCCCCGCGATAGCGCATCGCAGGTGCTGTTTGCCTGCAACGAGCACAACCAGACGCATTTTGCACCGACCCTGCGTTTCTTCGAACGCGGTGAGGACAACCTGGCTGTGAGCGCCATTCGCTCGATGAACATCGCCGATGGAGCCTCATTCAACCAGCTCGGCTCTTTCATTGTGACGTCTATCGACGCCACGCTTCAGGCATTCGACTACCTCAAAACCACTTTCCCGACCGTCGTGAACTGGGAGGAACCGCAGCAGTGAGCACCGCAACTCAAGTAACCATCGACCGCGTCATCGAAACGATGGCGAAGCAGGGCATCGAAGTTTCCGACGACCCGTCTGGCCGCGCAGGCCACGCCCATTACAAGGGATTCAACCTGCTGTTTGTCCTGTTGGACTCAGTGTTGATCCTGCGTGCGGACTCGGTTACCGACACCCCGTCCGACACGCCCGATGCCACCTTGTACCTGGCCGCAAACCAGGTCAACAGCTCGTACCTCGACGCGCGTGCGCTCGTGGTCAACCGCACCGAGACGATCGTTGTGCGCACCGAATCGGAAATCGCGATCGGCGCAGGGCTAAGCGACGAGCAACTCGCGTCCTCGCTCAAGGCCGCTGTTGCTGGTGTGTTGGAAACCCAAGATGCCATGCAGGTGCTGGTGGGCGAGATCAAGCGCACCGCTGAGGAAGCAAGCGCAGCGCAGAACGATACCGAGGAGAGCTAAGCGGTTTTCTCACCGCTTAGGTCGCCCTTCTCCCCTATTTACGCCTGCTCATCAAAACGCCTCCAACGATGAGGCACGCGATTGCCAAGCCGAGAGCATTGCGGACTTCAGCTCCCGTCGAGGCCAGCGAACCTCCTCGTTGTTCATCAGAGACACGAGGGCTTTGCGCGGTACCTTCTCCGGTCCCCCGCGCCACCTTCTGTGTGTTGCCGACGGCTGCGCCTTGCGCAACCGCCGAGCTTGCACGCGACCGCTGCGTCGTGGGGGTCGTGAGGCTCGTAGGGGTTTTCTGTTTCGAGCCCGTTGATGATGCCGCAGTCCGTGACGCGGACGCAGTCACCGTCGCAGACGCAGTTGGCCGAGCGGTTGCCTGTTGACTCTCTCGCACAGTGCTCGTTGGGCTGGTGCTCGTTGGGCTGGTAGGCGTTGGCAAGCCACTGGCCGATGTCGAGCCGCTGGCCGATGGCGACGCCTGAGGCACGTCGTTCCTGCTGGAAATCTGCGTGTCATCGCCAACGAGATACGTCACCGTTGACCATTCCGTCACAGGTTCGCCGCTAAGCGAAACGGTACGCATCTCAATGTCATAGACGCCGGGCTGCGTAAAGATCCAGTCTGCGTGCACGTGGAAATTGCCCGGTGTGACTCCCGTGATGGTGTGCGTTTGGGAATCATCGGCCAACGTCGCAGGCGGCACGCCGATAGTTGGCAGGTGCCCCGCCCACCAACGTCCACCTGTTGGCGCAGTTTTCGGGCGCACTTCAATGTTGACACCATCTGGGTAAGTCTCCGCTACTTTCATCGTGTCCCACCCGGGCCAGACGGCGTCGTGAAGCTGCCCGAGCGGAAGGTGATACACCGTGTCACCTTCCTGGAGGAATCCGACATTCGTTGCAGCCTGTGCAGTGCGCTGATCGATCGTAGTTTTCCGAGCGTCGAATACACGCAGTGCAACTGATTCGGGGATGTGATGGGTACTTCCTTCGTGGACGAAGAAGCCAGTCTTGCCGTCGATAACCTTTGGACCAAAATCAACATGGCCTGTGGTGATCTCGACCGGCGTAGTCTCAGCGGGAGGTTCTGAGGACGGCAGGGGCGTCGCCTGGGCAGACGTAGTCGGTGCTGCCGTCGGTGCCGGCGTTGGTGCCGTTGTCGCCACCGTCGTGTCGGGCACCGTCGGCGGAACGAACTCCCCGTCGGCTGCTACCTCGAACCGCAGAATTTCCTGCTTTGATGTGGATCCTCCTACCTCGGCGACGGACACTCCGATTTCATAGCTGCCTGGCTTATTAAAGGCCCAGGAAACATGCATGTGTTCTGGACCGTCGGTGGTGTACGCACGGGTTGCGTCGTTGCCTGCAAGACGCATGCTCGGATCTGTCTGATCACCGCGAAACGCGATCCAGTTACCGCCCCGTGGTGCAGATACAGGTGTCAGCGTGAAGGTGTAGTTCTTCCCTGTCTCACCGAAAGCATGCTCTGTGCTTAAGCCAGGCCAGACAACTCCACGGCGCTGTGTTTCTGGGAGAATATATGCGACCTCCCCTGCTTTTGCGAAGCCTTCGATATCGTCATCCAGCACTGTCCCGACCTGTTTCGGCACGGTGAAAGCAACGCTGGATGGCGAGCGCCACACCGCACCCTTGTCGTAAAGATTCGTCTCGTCTTTCACGCGCAGGTGAAGTGTGCCTGACTCGTAGAGCGGTGCAATATCGACGTGCCCGGAGTGCAGGTTGAGCACTTTCTCCTGCGCTGGAGTGGGCGTCGACGATGGTGAGGGTTCCGCCGAAGGCGCCGGTGAAGGCGCCGGTGAAGACGGCTGCGGCGACGGCGCTTCAGAGGTTGCAGTCGGTGCTGCAGGTGGCGTTGCAGGTGCTTCACCCAACGTCACTGTGGTCTCGGGAATCGGCGAGTAATCAGCCTCCTGCAGGTGGTTAAACAAAGCTGCGTCAGTGGCGTTCGATCGCGCTTCGGGCACAATCTTGAGGATCAATTGATGCCCAGGACGGCGGCAACCGTCAACGAGTTGTTTGCTGGTTCGGCCGCCAGGAGCTGAGGCGAATTCAATTTCGCAATCGGCTATAGCGTGTTCTGGCAATTCAGTCAACGGGTCACCGTCGATGCGGTAGAAACCACCGGAGACACGAAGCGTGGTGCGATCATCAGCTGGGCGCACCGTGATGTCGATGTTGCGGTCGTCCTCGCCGTAGACCTCTCCCGTAGACACCACGACATCTGGACTGGTGATGTTGAACGGCTCGGTTTCAAAAGGCGCGATGTCATCCATCTGCGGGGTTGGAAGCTCCTCAGCGCGCTCGCTTGTCGACGACGCCACCGCCCCAGTCCTAAACGTCAACGGCGCAGAAATCCAACGTGGCGACGGCGATCCAGATACAGGAATGTAGACCGCCTGGAAGTCGGAAAACTCTTCGCCGATCATCTCATCCCACGAGGCCTTGCCGTCGACTACTTCCCGTTCCGCAAGGTAGAAGCCGTTGATAAGGAACACGACATGCCCAGCATCTTTCGGGTTACCGGTATCAAACGCCAAATTGGTCAGGATCCCCTCCTGTGCGCCCTTGGTCTCTCCTTGTGCAGGGCGCATCTGGAACGTTGGGGAACCTGTCCCCGACGTGTTTGCCTGACTATAGGCTCGGGGCAAATCGTTGATTGTGCGGTCAGCCGGGTTCGTACCGCCGACCTGCCACACGAGTGTCTGGGGTTCCGAATGGATAAAGGAACCGTCTTTGAGACGGGCTGTCGCCCGATACGTCACCTCATAGCGCCCCGGTCGAGTGAAGGTCGTCGAGTTGTGAGTGTGGGTACCGGCGTTGACCCACGTTGCACGGAAACCTGGATCGTGGGACGACCAGAGCCGGTTAAGCGGATAGACCTCGTCGCTGTAGTTAAACAACTCCATCTTTCCGGGACCGTGGAAATCGACGATCTCCATATTGAAGGAAGCCGCACGGAAATCCTCTGTCGGCAAGTCAGCGGCCGCTCCGAAACCTGCCCAAATCGGCATGGTGTTCTTAGGGAAACCGTGCGCGGGCCCACCAAAGTACATCAGTTGCTCGTCGTACGGGTCGAGGAAATCGAATCGGGGATCGTCGGGAACACGCCAGGCGTAGGCACCTAGGCCGCCGTCCACGCGTCCCCTACTCACCCAGTTCACGGTGTCCTCAATGGGCAGGTAGCCCGCACTATTGGACATGAGGCGAAACGTTCCATCCTCCCACACAGCGTGGGGTGAGTCGACGTGTGTTTGGGTTCGCACAACCGGCTGTGAGGCTTCACTCCACGACAACGGTGCACACAGCACCGTGAGCGCTACCGCGGATAACAGCGCCACAAAGCTCTTCCGAGGATGCACGTCTTTTAGATCGCCCATAGCGGAAGTAGTACGGCGGGGCATGGCCGCTCCTTAAGGTTACTGACAATCATTGTCGTTAGTAACCTTACAGGTGTCCGGGCACAGCCGAGGAAGAACCGAAGAAAAACAAAACCGTTGCCAGCAGGTTCATTCCCTAATGAGGAAAACCTGCTGGCAACGGCCTATCTGGGTTTGAGCGAGTTGGATTACTCGGAGACGTCATCCTCCGACGTTCCCGCCACGCCTACGCCACCGTCCTGGTCTGCGGACTGGTCGGTATCTTCGACGTCTTCTTCGCTATCAGGCGACACGAAAAACGGCGAACTCGGATCAACGGACGATGCAATCCGATCCAACACAGCGTTGATGTAAGGCGCAGCCTTGGCGCCCGAGTACTCAGAAGCCATCTCGACAGCTTCCTTGATCGAAATTGGCGCATCGACTTCGTCGTTAAACAAAATCTCCCAGGCGGCCACACGTAGGATCTGACGGTCGACGGCTGGCAAGCGAAACAGCTCCCAGTCCTCGCTGAGTGAACGCTCAATCGCGTCGTCCAAGTCGTCGAGTTTCTCCGCAGCACCTGCGACGATCTCGCGGGTGTAATCAGCGACCGGTGCGACCGCGTTCAACGGATTCCGTGAAAGCTCGGTACGATCTTCAACGATTGCCACCGGATCGATGTCCCGTGTCTCCGCCTCGAACAGCATGTCTACCGCACGACGGCGCGCCCGGTAACGGGCGCCATGACGTTTGTAGTCGAGCATTAGTTGTTCACGCGAGAGAGGTACTCGCCAGTACGCGTGTCAACCTTGACCACGTTGCCGGTTTCCAGGAACAGCGGAACCTGGATCTCAGCACCAGTCTCCAGCGTTGCCGGCTTGGTACCACCGGTGGAACGGTCGCCCTGCAGACCCGGCTCGGTGTGCTCGATCTTGAGGTCCACAGAGATCGGAAGCTCAGCGAAAAGTGCTTCACCCTCGTGGAAAGAAACCTGAACATGCATGTTCTCCAGCAGGAAGCGTGCTGCATCGCCGAACTTGTCGGCCGGCAGCTCGAACTGCTCGAAGGTCTTGTCGTCCATGACAACGTAGCTCGTGCCGTCGTTGTACAGGTAGGTCATATCGCGACGATCAACCGTCGCGGTCTCCACCTTCACACCTGCGTTCCACGTCTTCTCAACGGTCTTTCCGGAGACGACATCCTTAAGCTTGGTGCGCACGAATGCCGGTCCCTTACCGGGCTTGACATGCTGGAACTCAACGATCTGCTGCAGTTTGCCATCGACCTTCAGCACAAGACCGTTCTTAAAATCGGCGGTAGTTGCCATGGGTGGTACCTTCCTCGTAATTGTTTCGGAACGTGTACAAACACAGCAATGCTACAGCACCGTCAATTCCTTCGGGTACTTGGTGATAATCCGTGGCTTCCCTGATGTGATGATCAACGTGTCCTCGATACGCACACCGGTCTTGCCCGGAATGTAGATCCCCGGCTCAATGGTCAGGGTCATACCTTCCTTTAGGTCTCCCTTGCCGGTCTGTGCGGCAGACGGGGCTTCATGCACGTCCAGGCCGACACCGTGGCCAGTGGAGTGAACGAAGTACTCGCCGAAGCCTGCCTCTTCAATAACGTCGCGGCAGGCCTTGTCTACATCCACAAGTGCCGTTCCCGCCGTGGCTGCCTTCACGCCAGCAAGCTGGGATGCAAGCGTCACTTCGTAAATCTCGCGCTCCAACTGACCGATTTCCCCGATAGCAAACGTACGGGTCATATCGGAGTTGAACCCGAGGCGGTGCATACCGTAATCAATGGTCACCAAATCGCCTTCGGCGATAAGACGGTCGCCGGCCTGATGGTGTGGCTTCGAGGCGTTCGGGCCGGAGGCGACAATCGTGTCAAAACTTGGGCGTTCTGCACCAAGTCGACGCATGCGGTACTCAAGGTCAGCGGCAATGTCACGCTCAGAACGGCCTGCTCGCAATTCTCCTGCGGCGACGAGTTCCTCCAACGCCTGTGTGGCCAGCTCGGCAGCCTCAGTCAGACGGGTGAGTTCAAGGTTGTCCTTAAACAAGCGGATCCCTTCAATCACGCCAGAAACCGGCACAAGGGTTACGCCCTCCGGGCATGCATCCTCGAGGCGCTTGAGCTCCGCAACGGAAACGAAATCGGCCTCATAGCCCACACGGTGGCCTTCGGTAACCTGCGACAACAACTCGGTTGCTGTCGCGCGAGCAATCGTCGCCTTGATATCCGGGACCTCTTCAGCAATCTGGGTGGTGTAACGACCGTCGGTTGCGATCTTCGCAGTACGGTCTTTCGACACCAGAAGCGCGCCGTTCGAGCCGGAGAAACCAGACAGGTAACGCACGTGGGTCAAATGGGTGACCAGCATGTCGTCGATACGCTGTGCCGCAAGTTGCGACGAGAGTTTCCTCCGACGAGTTTCAAAACGAGTATCGGCCAATGCCATCATTTCCTCCTTGCGAAGTAGTCCAACGCGAGCCGGTAGCCTTCCGTACCCAACCCCGCGATCACGCCTACGGCGATTGGCGAGAGGTACGAATGGTGCCTGAACGACTCGCGCGCGTGCACGTTCGAAATATGCACCTCAATAAAACCTTGGTGATCATTTAGTTCTACCAGTGCATCACGAAGCGCAACCGAGGTATGGGTAAAACCACCCGGGTTAATGATCACCGGCCAAGTGTTATCGGCTGCTTCATGCACCCAGTCAATGAGTTGGCCCTCGTAGTTGGACTGGCGGCACTCCACTTCAACCCCAAGATCGGCTGCGTGATCGCGCAATTGCTTTTCGACGTCCGCCAGCGTGACCGTCCCATACACCTCCGGTTGGCGTTTGCCGAGTCGATTGAGGTTCGGACCATTGAGTACCAAGATTTTCATGTTCTACTCCGAAATCTTTGCGTACGCCGCGCGCATCTCTTCCACAGTTGCGTCCTCCAGGCGAGTGCAGGACCCAAGGCCGTCCAGGACGACAAATCGGATCTTGCCGTCGCGGTTCTTCTTGTCCAGAAGCATCGCCTCATGCAACTCTTCAAACGCACCGGCCTCGTAGCGCGTGGGAAGTCCCGCGCCACTGATGACGGTCTCGTGGAGGGCGACCAGGTCATCGTCGATAAGCCCGCGCGCATGAGCAAGGTGTGCCACAAACATCATGCCCACCCCGACGGCATTGCCGTGGCGCCACATGTAATGCTCGCGACGTTCGATCGCATGGCCCAGAGTATGGCCATAGTTAAGAATCTCGCGCAGCCCAGCTTCCTTGAGGTCCTCCCCCACGACCTTGGCTTTTACGCTGACAGAGCGCTCGACAAGCTCCGCCCAGTGATGCTCTGGGCCCTCCTGATAGAGCTCCAAAATCCGCGGGTCCGCAATAAAGCCCGTCTTTACCAACTCAGCAGAACCTGAAACAACCTCTTGCTCAGGCAGCGTTGCAATACGAGCGAGATCAATAAACACCGCATTCGGCTCGTGGAACGCACCGACGAGATTTTTACCTGCGGTCGTGTTGATGCCAGTCTTGCCGCCGACTGCCGCATCAACCATGGCGAGCAATGTCGTCGGCACATGCACAACCTTGATGGCGCGCATCCACGTGGCCGCGGCGAAACCGGCAAGATCTGTCACAGCGCCGCCGCCCAAACCGACAACGGCGTCCTGGCGCGAGAACCCGTGCTCCCCCAACACGTCCCACAAGTGGGAAAGCACCGGAAGATCCTTTCCAGCCTCCGCATCGGGAACACATGCCAAGACCGGCGCCAGGCCCGCTTGCTCAAGCATGTGCTCAAGGTCCTCAGCAACGGCACGCAACGGTTCCTGGTGGACCACCAGCACACGGCGTGCGCCGGAATCCGCAAGGTGACCTGCTACGGCGTCAAGGTTATTGCTGCCAATATGAATGTCGTACGGACTTGGGCCCGTGACGGATACCACTGCCATTGTTTGCTCCTTCGCTTGACAGAACTGAAGCCTGACGGAAACTACTCGCCGTCGATGAAACCCAGAATCTCTGCGACAACACGCTGCGGTGGCCGCGCGTCCGTGCGGACGCGGAACGTGGCCACTTCGCGGTACAGCGGTTCACGTTGATCCATGAGGTCGCGGTAACGCTGCTCGCGATCATCACTGTCAAGCACTGGTCGAGTGGAATCCTGTGCTGTGCGGCGAATACCCTCTTCCGCGCTGACATCGATCCAAACAACAGTGTGGCGCTGCAGCAGCTGTCGCACTTCCTCGGTCACGATCGCACCGCCCCCGAGGCTGACTACCCCACCGGTGGCCAGAGCACGTGCCACAAACCCGACTTCGAGCTCACGGAAGGCATCCTCACCCAACTCGGCGTACACCTCGCCACACGCTTTGCCTTCAGCCTGTTCGATGAGCAGATCCGAATCCATGATCGGCAGGTTCAGCGCGCTAGCTATTCGACGACCAATCGTTGACTTACCTGACCCCGGCATACCGACGAGCACCACGCGAGGAGCCGTATGAACCGTCGCCGGACTTGTATTTGTTGACTCCTCGTTGCATGCCTCTACTGCCTGCAAATCAGTGAGCTCAGTCATCGGCATCCCTAACTTGATCAAACGCAAGACGTTGTGCGACGTACTCCTTGTACGACTCTACGTTGCGCTTCACCTCCTCAATCGTGTCTCCCCCGAATTTCTCAGAGACAGCCTGTGCCAGAACAAGCGCAACCATTGCCTCTGCAACGACACCACCAGCGGGCACGGCACAGACATCGGAGCGTTGGTGAATCCCCGTGGCAGCGTCGCCGGTGCTCATATCAACCGTCTTCAAGGCACGAGGGACAGTCGAGATGGGCTTCATCGCAGCGCGAACGCGCAACTGCTCCCCATTCGTCATGCCACCTTCGATACCGCCTGCACGGTTGGTCAGCCTCCGCACACCATCTTCGGTGCGCTCGATTTCGTCGTGTGCCTGCGATCCACGGCGACGCGCCTCCTCGAAACCGTCGCCGATTTCGACGCCTTTCACCGACTGGATACCCATCAGCGCGCCTGCCAACTGCGCATCCAAGCGTCGTTCGCCAGAAATGTGGGAGCCAAGGCCGATCGGCAGCCCATCCACAATGACCTCAACGATCCCGCCGAGCGTGTCGCCCGATTTCTTCGCAGCCTCAATGCACGCGACCATGTCCGCCTCGGCGTCCTTGTTAAACGCACGAACAGGGGAAGCATCAATTGCCTCAATATCGGCGAAGCTTGGCGATTCTCCTGCGTACGGCACCGACTCCCCAATCGACACCACATGGGAAAACACCTCAACCCCGAGAACCTCACGCAGGTAGCTACGGGCAACCGTACCGGCTGCTACGCGGGCAGCAGTCTCTCGTGCAGAGGAACGCTCAAGCACAGGACGTGCAGAACCGAAACCGTATTTGATCATGCCGGCGAAATCGGCGTGCCCCGGACGCGGACGGGTCAACGACGCACCGCGACCAGAGCTCAACTCTTTTGCCACCTCAGGGTCAGAGGCATCAACCGGCTCAGCAGACATGATCGTGGTCCACTTCGGCCACTCGGTGTTGCCAATCTGGATAGCCACCGGGCTACCGATAGATGAGCCGTGCACGACGCCCGTCAGCAAAGTGAGCTCATCTGCCTCAAACTTCATTCGCGCGCCACGGCCATAACCGAGACGGCGACGAGCGAGCTGATGAGCAATTTCTTCTTTCAATACCGGCACCCCAGAAGGCATGCCCTCAACGAGGGCTACGAGGGCCTGGCCGTGCGATTCACCGGCTGTAGTCCAACGAAGCATGGCGACATTCTCGCACAAGCAGCTGCGATAGATGTGCTTATACCCCGAAATACATTACGACGAGCCACGTTGTGGCAAGCATCGATGGACCATGTGCGACGGTTCGGCTGCGACTTAACCACGCCATTAAGACTGTGAGCAGGCCGGACACACCAATCGCAACGAGTACCGCCGGCAGTTTTCCGGAGATCACACACACCATCGCCAGCGGCAGCGCCAACTTAACGTCCCCACCACCGACCCCCTGAGGCGAAAACAGATACAGCCCCGGCCACAGCAGTGCCCACAGCAACGTCGCCTCGCCAAGAAATGGCGCGAGAAGGCAAGCAATCAGCGCCACAATGGCCGGCGGCACTGTCAGCGCATTCGGCAGACGCCGAAACGCAACATCAAACACCATCAGGGCCGCTGTCCAGCAGGCAGCAACAGTGGCCCCCAAAACTCCCCCGAATTCCATATGGACAGCGTACCGAAGTTGAGTACTTCGAACCGCTCTGGCAAGCGAGCTGCTTCTTACGAGTTCGCGTGCCGCATCAGCGCGTCGCGCATCGCCTGTCGCGGTGCGTCCACACCGGTGAATTGCTCGAACTGAGCGTACGCCTGTCCGGCAAGCATCGACAGTCCACCAACGGTGCGGTAGCCGTTCGCTGCAGCCTCTACGGCGAGCCGCGTGGGCCACGGGTCGTAGATCACGTCAAACACCGGGGCGTGTGCAAGATCGGATGCCACGTAGTCAGCTGCCCCGGCGGGGACAGTCGAAATGACGAGGTCCGATGCGGACGTAATGTCCGCTAGAGGTGCCTCGAAATCCACGAAGTTAAGCACCATCCCCGCAGCAAGGTCTGTGTACTCCCCGCTGCGGTCAGTGCGGTTGACCACGGTTACCTCACGGACTCCAATATGCCGCAAGGCCCACATGACTGCGCGCGCTGTACCGCCCGCGCCAACGATAACGGCGTGAACCGGGGAATCGGGACCAAGTAGCTCCCCAATGGCAGCAATCACGCCCTCGCAGTCAGTGTTGTCGGCGCGCCAACGGTTGTCGTCGATACGCGTCAGCGTGTTTGCGGAGCCGATCTCACGTGCCCTGTCAGTGACTTCATCCGCCACCGCGAGAGCGGCAAACTTGCACGGCATGGTTACAGAAAAGCCCCGGAAACTCGGATCAGCGTTGCAGACGAGATCAGCCAAATCATCCGCAACACACTGTTGGCGCGAGTAATGCCACCCAGTGAGGCCCGCCGCCTCGTAACCCGCATTGTGAAGAACCGGCGATAAGGAGTGCTCGATCGGTGAACCGAGGACCGCTGCCCGATTCGTCACAGTCCCCGACACAGGTTTGGCTGAGTTCATGCTGCGCGACGACTCCATAACTAACGCTGCGAGTCCAGGATTCCCGACTCGATCGCGCGCTGCGTGTCATTGAGGTGCTGCTCGAACGTGTCGTTGAAGATGGTTGTGCCGTCCTTGTCCACGGTGACAAAGAACAGCCAGTTGCCGTCAGCTGGGTGCTCTACTGCATCGATCGCCTCAATGGACGGAGATGCAATCGGCGTTTGCGGCAGGCCATCCATTGCGTACGTGTTCCACGGAGTAACCCGCTTGCGGTCTTCATCTGTGGTTGCAACCTCAACGCTCGGCAGCCCGTAGTTCACCGTGGAGTCGAATTCCAGTCGCATCGGCTCATCGAGACGGTTCAAGATGACGCGAGCGACCTTGTCAAACTCTCCGGCCGGCGCCTCACGCTCAACCAAGGACGCAGCGACAAGCAACTCGTACGGGCTCAAGCCAATCACTTGCGCGCGGTTGACAATGTCGGTTGCGTCATACTGCTTCGCAGAGCGCGTCACCAGATCCGAAAGAATATCCTCGGCGCTCGCGTGCGGGTCGATGATGTACTCACCAGGGGCAATGAGGCCCTCCAAACGCTTCGCGTCGCCAGCACGGGCAGCAACCGTTTCACGAGCCCACTCCGGCACACCGAGCTTCTCAGGATCACTGTTCGCCGCAGCGTTGTTCAGCTTCTCCACGTTGACACAATCCGGTGTTACCTCCTCGCCACAGGTAGCCGACTGGATCATCGAGAAAATACCGAACCGAGTCTGGCCGCCAACGACGTTGATATCCATCAACGTCGCACCCCCGTAAACCTGCAGAGGGGTGATGCGCTGCGCGGGATCAAGGAGTGCCTCAACCGCTGACTTCGCGCTCATTTTGCCCTGCAATCTGTAGAAGCCAGGCTGAATGTTTCCCGCATCAGGGTTATTCGCTGCCGCTGTTTGGAAAGCACCGTCGCTGGCAACAATGCCGCGCTCTTCAAGCTCTGGGCCGAGCGCTGACAGGCTCGATCCCTCCTTGATTTGAACGACCTGTTCCTCACCGTTGCCTGCACCCTCAAAGTCTGCCGAACCCGAAAGGTTGCGCAAGACGGCAATCCAAGCGACAAGGCCAATGATGAGCAAAATGGATGCGACTAGCACCGCGGTGCCTCGGGTACGCCGGCGTGCGGCTTCACGGGTAGACACGGTTAGTTCTCCTTGAGGTAGTTCAGTCGGCCGTCAAGCCACGATTGCAAAATCTCTACAGCAGCTGCTTGATCAATGACCGCACGGCCTGCTTTCTCATTCACACCAGACATCCGCAATGAATGCGTCGCAGCAACTGTGGTGAGACGCTCATCCGCCATCCGCACCGGCACATCGCTACGCCGGCGAATACGGAATGCGATTTCCTTCGCATGTTTCACGCTTTTTGATCCATTGCCTTGCAGATCACGAGGAAGCCCCACAATGACTTCGACTGCTTCATTCTCAGCGATGAGTTCCAATATCCGCTCGATATCTTGCCCATCGCGGTCCTTGAAGCCGGTCACTCTGTCAATCGTTTCGACCGGTGTTGCCAGGCGGGCATCCCGGTCGGAGCGGGCAACGCCAATGCGCACAGTGCCGACATCAATGCCAAGTCGGCGTCCCGCACCGGGGTCGTCGACCCCAGGGCGATCTGGCTCCACCTTCATCGCTGCTCCTTTCCGTGTCTGCTGGCCTGGTCTCAACCTAGCCGTTAGCTGTGCGTCTCGTCGGACGCGCATTCGGCGTGTCAGCGTCGATTTTGTCCGCGAACGCGAGGCTTAGTCCCGGCGAAGCCAGTCACGCACAGCGGACAAAGCAGCAGGAATGCCTTCGGGCTTCGCACCAGAGCCCTGCGCAAGGTCAGGCTTTCCGCCACCCTTGCCATCGACGTACTCGCCAAGCACCTTGACCACGTCTCCCGACTTGATGCCGTCTTCCACTGCAGCATTTGTTGCTGCAACCGCCAGAGAAACCTTGTCGCCAACCTTCGAGGTCAGCACGATCAGCGCATCCTCGGACTGCAACTTGCCACGCAGGTCAGAAACAATCGTGCGCAAATCACCCGTGTTGATCCCGTCGGGCAGCTGCTTTGCGACGAGGCGACGCGCGCCGATGGTCTCTGCTTCCTCCGCAAGGCTTGCAGTGGAAGCCAACAGCTGCTGACGGTGCAGGTTCTCGATTTCCTTTTCAGCCGCACGCAGTCGCTCAGCAAGCTGGGCAATACGGTCCGGAAGATCTTCCGTCGGTGTCTTGAACTCCGCAGCCAGGCCAGAAGCCAGCGCTGCCTCCTTCGACAGGTACTTGAAGGAATCCATACCGGAGTACGCCTCGATACGGCGGGCTCCGGAACCGACCGAGGACTCGCCAAGCACGGCGACCGGGCCGATCTGGGAGGCGTGCTCCACGTGGGTACCGCCACAAAGCTCGACGGAGAACGGTCCGCCGATCTCCACGACGCGGACAACGTCGCCGTAGCTTTCGCCGAACAGCGCCATCGCACCCATGGCCTTCGCCTTGTCCAGCGTGGTCTCAATGGTGTTGACAGCAAAGTCTGCGTCGACAGCCTGATTCGTGATCGTCGCAATCTCCTGCAGTTGCGCCTCGGTCAGCGCCTCGGTGTAGTTGAAGTCGAAGCGCAGGTAACCCGGCTTGTTCAAGGAACCAGCCTGGACTGCTGTGGGGCCGAGCACCTCACGCAGCGCCGCGTGAATGAGGTGCGTTGCGGAGTGCGCCTGGCGGGCACCGTGGCGCCACGCACCGTCAACCTCAGCCGTGACCGTCGAGCCGAGATCCAGTCCACCGTTTTGGACCGTCGCCTTGTGCAGCCACAGCTTCTTGCCTACGCGCTGCACGTCGTTGACGTTGAGGATCGTGTCCCCCATGATCAAGCGGCCACGGTCGGCCATCTGACCACCAGATTCGGCATACATCGGGGTGACGTCGAGGATGACCTCGACCTCGTCGCCCTGGGAAACCTCGCCAACTTTCTCACCGTCGCGCACGAGGCCAATGACCGTGCCGTCGTGGACCAATTGCTCGTAGCCGACGAATTCCGTCGGGTTGTTGTCAACCCATTCGCGGTACAGCGACTCGTCAACGTTGCGGTGCTTCTTCGCCTTGTTGTCGGCCTTCGCGCGCTCTCGCTGTTCCTGCATCGCAGCGTTAAAGGCATCCATATCGACGTCCAGGCCGGCCTCGCGCGCCATCTCGACCGTCAGGTCGATCGGGAAGCCGTAGGTGTCATGCAGCTCAAAGGCCTGATCACCCGGCAGGACAGCAGCACCCGAAGCCTTCACTGCGGTTGCGGCTTCGTCGAAACGCGACGTGCCGGACTCCAGTGTCTTGGAGAACGCCTTTTCTTCCGCAACAGCAACACGCAAAATGCGCTCGCGGTTGTCCGCGATCTCCGGGAAGGACGGCGTCATGGTGTCCATGATCGTGTTCATGAACGTCTCCATAACCGGCTTCGTCGCACCCAACAGACGCGCGGAGCGGATGATGCGGCGAAGCAGACGGCGCAGGATGTAGCCGCGGCCCTCATTCGACGGGGTAACACCGTCGAGGATGATCATCATGCCGGTACGGGCATGGTCAGCGATCACGCGGAAGCGGACATCGTCTTCCTTGTTGCCGTCGTCGTACTTCGAACCGGTGAGCTCCACGGCTGCATCGATGACCGGACGCAGAAGGTCCGTCTCGTAGACGTTGTCTACTTCCTGCAGGATGCAGGCCACACGCTCAATGCCAAGACCGGTATCGATGTTCTTCTGTGGCAGCTCGCCGACAATCTCGAAGTTGCCCTTCTTATCACCTTCGCCGCGAATGGACTCCATGAACACGAGGTTCCAGATCTCCATGTAACGGTTGTCGTCGGCGATTGGGCCGCCTTCCTTGCCGTACTCCGGGCCTCGGTCGTAGTAGATCTCAGAGCAAGGGCCGCACGGACCGGGGATACCCATGGACCAGAAGTTATCCTCCATGCCCATGCGCTGAATACGCCCTTCCGGAACGCCAATCTTGTCGCGCCAGATTGCGGCCGCCTCGTCGTCGTCAAGGAAGACCGTAACCCAGAGACGCTCCGGATCAAGGCCATAGCCACCGTCAGCAACAGCACCCGTCAACAGGTTCCACGCGTGAGTAATGGCGCCTTCCTTGAAGTACTGACCAAACGAAAAGTTGCCAGCCATCTGGAAGAACGTGTTGTGGCGGGTGGTGATACCCACTTCCTCGATATCGAGGGTACGCACGCATTTCTGAATCGATGTCGCCGTGCCGTTGGCAAAGTCTGGGGTCTGATCGCCCAA
>NZ_KV825964.1:177624-210301 GCF_001835805.1 Corynebacterium sp. HMSC034B08
GGCAAAGTCTGGGGTCTGATCGCCCAAGAAGTACGGCTTGAACGGCACCATTCCTGCGTTGACGAACAGCAGCGTCGGATCGTCGAGAATCAGCGAGGCGCTCGGTACCGGGGTGTGCCCGGCCTCAACGAAATGGTTGGTAAACCGCTCTCGGATCTCATGGGTTTGCACGCTTCGGTGTCCTTTCAACTGCTCCGGAGTTTTTCCGCGCTTACTTTACCCGCGACTCCTCTACAGTTGGGCTACCGCCCGCGAACAAGTCGGCGTAACCGACCAATAAACTCGCTAATTCGGCGCTCCGCGCCGTGTTCCGTCGGCTCGTAATACACCGCTTCTTCCAGCCCATCCGGGATATATTGCTGCTCGACCACTCCCCGCGGGTCGTCATGCGGGTAGACATATCCAACCGCATTGCCCATCTGTTTTGCGCCCTCATAGTGGCCATCGCGCAAATGGGCCGGCACTGGAGGCACATGCCCCTCACGCACGTCCGCTAAAGCACGATCGATGGCCTTAATGACGGCAGGCGACTTCGGCGCCGTAGCCAGGTGAATTGTCGCCTGTGCTAGCGCAAGACGCCCTTCTGGCAGGCCGACAAACTGCACTGCATTCGCCGCAGCGGTAGCAGTCTGCAACGCAGTCGGATCTGCCATACCAATATCTTCCGAAGCGTGAATGACCAGACGTCGTGCGATAAACCTGGGGTCCTCCCCGGCCTCGATCATTCGCGCCAGATAATGCAGCGCTGCATCGACATCAGACCCGCGGATCGACTTGATAAAGGCGCTGACCACGTCGTAATGCTGATCGCCATCGCGGTCGTAGCGAACAATCGCACGATTGACGTTTTCACGCACAATCTCCAGCGTGATCGTGCCACCGCCAGAAACAGCTTCAGCGGCAGCTTCGAGGTACGTCAGCGCCCGACGCGCATCGCCTCCAGCGAGCAGAATGAGTTGTGCGCGGGCTTCGTCGTCAAGCAAAACCTGCCCCTGCAACCCCCGCTCATCTGCCAATGCGCGGTCGATGACTCCGCCAAGGTCTTCGTCGCTAAGCGACTCGAGCTTGAGCAGCAGCGAGCGCGACAACAACGGAGCAACAACGCTAAAACTCGGGTTCTCCGTCGTGGCGGCAACCAGCAACACTGTGCGATTTTCGACGGCCGCAAGCAGCGCATCCTGCTGCGTTTTAGAAAACCTGTGGACCTCGTCGATAAAGAGCACGGTTTTCTCACCGCGGATGAGGTCACGCCGCGCCTCGTCGATAACCGCGCGGACTTCTTTCACGCCGGAAGACAGCGCGGACAACGCCACAAAGTTCTGCCCCATCGTTTTTGCGATTAACGATGCAATCGTGGTCTTACCTGTCCCAGGCGGACCATACAAAATCACCGATGCTGCACCAGAGCCTTCGATGAGCCGACGCAGCGGCTTTCCCTCGCTGAGCAAATGCTTCTGCCCCGCTACCTCATCTAGGGACTGGGGGCGCATCCGTGCGGCCAGCGGTGCTGTCGAGCCAGCTTCAAAAAATGAGGTACCTCTATTCCCCGATGCTGCACCGGGAACGTCGTTGCTAGAAGCAGCCGCGAAAAGTTCTTCTTGGCCCATTGCCTTAACGCAACCGCCTTGCGACCTCGGACGCGAACTCAGCAACGACAACGTATGCGGGGTCTTTACCGCTACCCGCATATGCTGCCAACGACTCGAACGTCTCGCGCAAATCACGTCGCACGAGAAGCTCATCTTCGGTCAATGGTTCTCCACCTCGCGGTCGAAGCACAACGCCAGCATTCTCTTCGGCGTCGTCGCCAATGGCTTCGGCTACCCCATCTACAAGATCAAAATCCTGAATATCACCTGCCGAAAGACCAGCAGCTTCAAGCTCTTTCTCAAATGTCGGATCATCCTGCAACAACGCGGCCATAGGCTTCGGTTCCAACATGGCGACGCTACTAAGCGCCCACCCCACCAGTGCACCCGTGATGCGCGCCTGCAACGTATCCGGATGCTGCACTCCTGGCCAAAGGTCAGAGACCTGTATCCGCCACGCATCGACGAACGCCTTGGTCGCTTCCTCGTTAAACGGCTGCGAAGCCAAATACACCGGGAACCGCGCAACTACGTAGGCAACATCGAATGAAACATCCCGAAAGCCCGCTGATTCATAATCAAGAAAGTGAAACGAGTTCCCAGACCGAATGACGTTATCTGGTGCCAGGTCAAACGGCGTAAAAGCACGCATACCGCCACGCAGCAGCCGGCGCTCGATGTTACGAGCCGTGAGAACCACCTCTTGAGGAATCTCAATTCCGGCCTCACGCATGATCCGCAAGCCAACTCTGATCCGATGGGACAGCAACCGGTCCCTCAAACGTTGCAGCGGTGCAGCGTTGGGCCGTGAACGCGTCATCCGATGCAGTAAGACGTTAAACGCTTCCTCTTCATCGGCAGTACCTGCATGCATTCGGCCAAGTGCTGTGCCCAGGCTGCGCAACAGTGCGATGTGGTCCTCTTCGCTTGCAGTCTCAAGCGCTTCTGCGAGAGTTTCCCCATCACCGGAGTCGGTGATGATAATGATGCGTTGCTGCGTGTCGTAGCCCAACAACGCAGGGCCAGGCCGGGTCTTTTCACTTAAGGAAGTGGCGAATTGGTACGCGACAACCTCTCGAAGGTACGCCGCCTCTTCGAAGACAGACTCCGTTGGCGGCGCCTGCTTAATGATGACTGAGCGCTGCTGGAAAAACGGGTTCGTTTTAACACGAGCCCTCAACACGATCGAGGGACCGGAGCCATTAAGGCGTTCAACCTCAAACAACGACTGCTCACCGCCGTAACGGCGAGTGAGAATGTCTGTAGCGCTTGCAACGACTTGCTCGTCACTTACTTGCTCGGGCTGCATCCGGTCCCCTTTGTCGTGCGCCACCGCAGGAGCGGGTTCCTGCGGTGGCTGCATTCAATCGGCTACTTCGTGTCCGTTTCGCCGTCTGCCTTGTCTTCAACCTTCTTCGGCTTGAAGTCCACTCCAGTTTCCTTGCGCTGCTCAGCCGGAATTGGAGCAGGCGCGTCAGTAAGCGGGTCGACACCGCCGCCGGACTTCGGGAAAGCGATCACATCGCGGATCGATTCAAACCCGCCGAGCAACGACACGATGCGGTCCCAGCCAAAGGCAATACCACCGTGCGGAGGAGCACCGAACTTGAACGCTTCGAGCAGGAAGCCGAACTTCTCTTCGGCCTCTTCATCGGTGATGCCCATGACCTCGAACACGCGCTTCTGTACATCGTGCTCATGGATACGGATGGAGCCGCCACCGATCTCGTTACCGTTGCACACAATGTCGTATGCGTAGGCGAGAGCCTCGCCCGGGTTCTGCTCGAAGTTGTCCAGGAACTCCGGCTTCGGAGAGGTAAACGCGTGGTGGACTGCGGTCCACTTGGAATGGCCCAACGCGACATCACCGGATGCGGTTGCGTCTGCAGCAGGCTCAAACAGCGGTGCATCCACAACCCACGTGAACGCCCAATCGCCTTCCTTGATCAGGTCAAGCTTGCGCGCAATCTCACCGCGGGCTGCGCCAAGCAGTGCACGAGATGCCTTGGTTTCGCCTGCTGCGAAGAAGATGCAGTCACCCGGCTTCGCGCCGACGTGCGCAGCGATGCCAGCCTTTTCCTCGTCAGTGATGTTCTTCGCCACCGGACCGGTGAGCTCGCCGTCTTCCTGAATGAGAATGTAGGCCAGGCCCTTCGCACCGCGCTGCTTTGCCCACTCCTGCCATGCGTCAAGCTGACGACGAGGCTGGGATGCGCCACCTTCCATCACAACAGCACCCACGTACTCGGCCTTGAATACGCGGAAGGTGGTGTCCTTGAAGAAGTCGGTGCACTCGACCAATGGAATGTCGAAGCGCAGGTCCGGCTTGTCGGAGCCGTACTTCTCCATCGCTTCCTTGTAGGTCATGCGCGGAATCGGCGTCTGAATGTCGTAGCCGATCAGCTTCCAAAGCTCGACGAGGATTTCCTCGGCCAGCTCGATGATGTCGTCCTGATCAACGAAGGATGCCTCGACATCGAGCTGGGTGAACTCAGGCTGGCGGTCTGCGCGGAAGTCTTCATCGCGGTAGCAGCGTGCCAACTGGTAGTAGCGTTCCATGCCCGCGACCATCAGCAGCTGCTTAAAGAGCTGCGGCGACTGCGGCAGCGCATACCAAGAACCTGGCTTCAAACGAGCAGGAACAAGGAAGTCACGTGCACCTTCCGGGGTCGAACGCGTCAGCGTAGGCGTTTCGATCTCGGTGAAGTCGTGGTTGTCCAAGACGCGACGGGCGGCTTGATTGGCCTTAGCGCGGAGGCGAATTGCCTTAGCCTGACGCTCGCGGCGCAGGTCCAGGTAGCGGTACTTCAGACGTGCTTCCTCGCCAACTTCATTGGAGGATGCATCCTCGATCTGGAATGGCAGGGCTGCAGCCTTGTTCAGCACCTTCAGGTCAGTGACGTTGACCTCGATTTCACCGGATGCAAGGTTCGGGTTCGCAGAGCCTTCCGGGCGTGGCTCAACCACACCGGTGACCTGGATGACGAACTCGCTGCGCAGGTCGTGTGCAGCCTCTGCTACTTCGGACTCACGGAATACAACCTGAGCGAGACCAGAGCGGTCGCGCAGATCGATAAAGATGACCCCGCCATGGTCACGGCGGCGGGCCACCCAACCTGTGAGCGTGACGGTCTGACCGTCGAGTTCTTTGTTCAAGTTCCCCGCAAGGTGAGTGCGCAGCACGGTTTCTTCCACGTCCTTCCACGTGATGGCGAATCTAACCTGACAAAGTCTACCTACCCCGGCTGAGTGGTGCCTCGGCGAGGTCCACACCATACCAACCCAGTCGCTCGAGACACGATGTTTTGGCCCAACCGCGACACTCGGTAGGGATCTTTGGCACAATTCAGCCATGACATTTCGTGGTGATTACGCGCAGGGTCAGGGCGGCAACGTCAGGACAAGCTCCGGCTCCGGTCGCGGAGGCGGCGGGGTCAGCCCCGGCGCAATGGCAATTCTTCCGATGCTGCTTCGCGGCGGTGGCGGAGGGACTGTCATCTTGATATTGCTCGCGGTGCTGTACTTCAGCGGTGCGTTAGATGGACTCCTTGGCGGCGGGAGCAATTCTCAATCCCAGTCTGAGTCGCAGGGTGACTACTCACTCGAGCATTGCAACGAACAAGGATCCTCGAACACCTACGACGATTGCCGCGCGGCGGCAACCTTCGGGTCTGCCCAACAGATTTGGAGCGAAGTACTCCCCGCGCAGGCGAATGTCGAGTTTGAGCCGGCAGATATGGTGCTTTTCCGCAACGATGTCACCACTGGCTGCGGCTACGCTACCTCCGATACCGGCCCGTTCTACTGCCCTCGCGATACCACCGCTTACCTTGACGTGAGCTTCTTTGAGCAGCTGGGCCAACTCGGCGGCGCGAACGGTCCGCTTACTCAGGAGTACGTAACTGCCCACGAGTACGGCCACCACATCCAGCATCTGGAAGGAACGTTGGGGCTGAGCGACTATAAGAACCCAGGCCAGGATTCTGCGGCTGTCGCAATTGAGCTGCAGGCGGACTGCTACGCCGGAATCTGGGCAAAACATGCTGCCGAGCAGGGCGTTTTGGAACCGATCACCGACGAACAGCTCGAGCAGGCACTGCAGACCGCCCGTTCGATTGGCGACGACAACATTCAACGACGCTCCGGCGGTGACGTCGACCCGGATGCGTGGACACATGGCTCCTCTGAGCAGCGTATGGAAGCGTTTAATTCCGGGTACAACTCCGGACAAATGGCCGCCTGTGACACGCTGAACCGCGGCGTCTACAACTAAAAGGCACCGTTCGCTTATGACCAAGTCCGCACCGAATCGCGCTATCCCGTTCCTCGCCGCGTTCAATTCGATCGAGTCTCATTTGCGCAGCGAATTGGATGCCAAACGATCCGATTCGTTTACGTGGATGGTGGGCCTCGCCGCAAAGAAAGGGATTCTTGCTCGCGACCAGGCCGAGACCTTGCGTGAGTTTGCGGATCTGCGCAACGCGATTAGCCATGGGGAGTACGACAATCTCCGCCCGATTGCAGAGCCGCTCCCCGAGACGGTTCAAACAATCGAGCATTTGCGCGACGCGATACTCTCCCCACCGTTGGCCCTTGAGGTGGTCCCACACCAGAAGGTGGTGACGTTTACGCCGGAGACGGACATTCATGAGCCATTGAAGACAATCGCGACACAGGGACTAACGCAATTCCCGATCTACGACGAAGGAAAGTGCGTCGGGCTGCTCACCACGAATGCAATCGCGCGCTGGGTGGCGGCGGAACTGACAGATGATGACCGCATTCCCGCTACCACCGTTCGCGATGTGCTCACCCACAGTGGCAAACTCGACCACCCGGTGTTTCTTCCACGGACCGTAACCGCCGCACGTGCTGTTGATGCGTTGAGTACTCCATTGGAAACCGGCGCGGTGCCTCGCCTGGCCATCATTACCGAGCACGGCAAGGCAAACCAGCGGCCGATCTCGGTTTGGGGGCAACCGACATCCCTGCACTATCTCAAGCGCAGTAGCGCATCCCGCTTATCGACGAGCCACAACCGGTTTCTGCGGTAGGATTCGCCGCATGTCAGCAAACTTTGTCAGTGTTGTCGACCTGTTCAGTATCGGCATCGGTCCATCCTCATCTCACACCGTTGGCCCGATGCGGGCCGCAATGACGTTTGTGGAGAAACTCGGGAAGGTACCGGCGAAGGTTGTCGTAGAGTTGCGTGGTTCCCTCGCCGCCACGGGAGTCGGCCACGGCACCGACCGTGCTGCGTTGCTCGGGCTGGTTGGGTACACCCCCACCACCACTTCTGCAGACATTGCTCCAAAACCTGGGGAGCCGATCCCTTCCACAGGCGTGATCGAAGGCCCGACAGGGCGCGTGGAGTACGAGCTTCGCTTCGACCCGGCACCGGTGGCCGAGCACCCGAACTGTCTCATCTTCGATGCGTGGGACACAGACGGCACCATGATCGCCGAACGCGAGGACTATTACTCTGTCGGCGGCGGCTTCATTCTGGATCGCTGGGAGATGGAAGCGCACCGACAAGAATCCGGTGTTGCATCCGCTCGTGAAATTGCGACGGTCCCCTACCCGTTTAACAATGGCGCAGAACTCATGGAGCAGTGCCGAACACATGGGATGACAATCGCAGAGATCATGCGTGCGAACGAGGAGTCGATCCACGGGGCGCAGCGACTCAACTCCCATTTGGATGCGGTGTGGGACGTCATGCAGGAATGCGTTGCGCATGGCCTGAAGACAGAGGGAATCCTTCCAGGCGGCTTGAACGTAAGGCGTCGCGCGAACCGTCTTCACCGTCTACTGACTGCAGAGTACGAAGCATCCACTGCCCGTGGGCTTGACGCTATGGAATGGGTGAACCTGTACGCGCTTGCCGTGAACGAAGAAAACGCGGCTCACGGCCAGGTGGTTACCGCGCCAACGAACGGCGCAGCCGGCATTATCCCTACAGTTATGCATTACTGCCGCGACTTCACCGACGACTTCACTGCTGAGCGCGCCCGCGAATTTCTGCTTACGGCTGGTGCGATCGGGTCGATCATCAAGACCAACGCCTCGATTTCAGGCGCAGAAGTCGGCTGTCAGGGCGAGGTCGGTTCGGCTTCTTCGATGGCCGCTGCTGGCATGTGCGCAATCCTGGGCGGCACCCCTGAGCAGGTTGAAAACGCAGCTGAGATCGCGCTCGAGCACAACCTTGGCCTGACCTGCGATCCTGTGGGCGGTCTGGTCCAGGTTCCGTGCATCGAACGCAACGCAATTGGTGGCGTAAAGGCCATCAACGCGGCACGGTTGGCGAAGCTTGGAGATGGCACCAACATCGTCACCCTCGACGACGTGGTGGAGACCATGGCAGCCACCGGCCGCGACATGATGACTCAGTACAAGGAAACGTCCATGGGTGGCCTCGCAGTCCAGCTCGGCCTGCCCGTGAACATTACTGAGTGCTGATTGCCTGCGCGACCGCTTCAGCGGAAAGCGCAACGGCCTCCTGTGAGTGCTCGGCGAGGTTCTTGACTGCAACCTCGCCTGCCTCCAGCTCACGCTCGCCGAGCACCAGCGCGAAGCGTGCGCCCGCGCGGTCAGCACCCTTCATTGAGCCCTTGAGCCCGCGGTGGCCGTAAGCCATGTCGGCGCTGATACCGGCCGCGCGGAGTTCGTCGACAAGCTTGCTCATCTTCACTCGTGCTTCGTCGCCAATCGCGATACCGAACACATCGACACGGTGGGCTGCTGCTTCAAGCTCGACGCGTTCAGCTTCGAGGGCGAGTACCGCGCGATCAACGCCGAGACCGTAGCCGATGCCGGAGAGGTCCGGGCCGCCAATCTGGGCCATCAGGCCGTCGTATCGTCCACCGCCACCGATGCCGGACTGTGCGCCGAGGCCATCGTGGACGAACTCGAAGGTGGTCTTGGTGTAGTAGTCCAAACCACGAACCATGCGTGGGTTAATGACGTACGGCACGCCGAAGTCATCCAGCGCTGCGGTGACGGCCTCGAAGTGGGCACGGCATTCGTCGCAAAGGTGATCCAGCATCAACGGCGCATCGGCGGTCATCTCTCGGACCGCCTCACGCTTGTCGTCGAGCACTCGAAGTGGGTTGATCTCAGCACGGTGGCGAGTTTCCTCGTCGAGTGGGAGATCAAACAGGAACTTCTGCAGCTTCTCGCGGTAGGCCGGGCGGCAATTCTTGTCGCCGAGGCTGGTGATCTCCAGACGGAAACCGCTCAGGCCGATCGCACGGTAGCTGCGGTCTGCCAAGGCGATCACCTCGGCGTCGAGCAGCGGATCGTCGACACCAATGGCTTCCACGCCCACCTGCTGCAGCTGACGGTAGCGTCCGGCCTGCGGGCGCTCATAGCGGAAGAACGGTCCGTAGTAGTTGAGCTTCACGGGCAGGTAACCGCGGTCCATGTTGTGCTCGATGAAGGAGCGCATGACGCCGGCGGTGCCCTCGGGACGCAGCGTTACCGAACGGCCACCGCGGTCCTCGAAGGTGTACATCTCCTTGCTCACTACGTCAGTAGATTCACCGACGCCGCGGGCAAACAAGGTGGTGTCTTCGAACACCGGCAGCTCAATGTGTTGGTAGCCAGCGATCCGTGCCTGGCGCGCGAACTCGTCGCGGACATGGATGAACGCACTCGAGGCGGGCGGCACATAATCGGGCACGCCTTTCGGTGCGGAAAGTTTTTGGAACTGCTCGGCTTGATTCTCACTCACGAGGCCTTAGTCTAACCAACCTCTCCCCTGTGCGGGCGCACTTGTCGCTGTGGTCTTTCCACCGCTGTTGCGATTAGCCCTGCTAGGCTTTTGCACCGTTCAATGCGCGCGTGCTTTTCGACGACATCACGCACGCGCTTTCCCCGATACTCGAAGAGGTGCATCGCCAGTGGCTAGCAACGAACAGCGTGGCAAAGAGGCCCTGTCCAATCTGGAACGGGAACTCGATTCCCGCGACCGCAAGGAAAAGTCCCGCCCGTGGTCTGTCGCAGCGCTTTCCGCCGTTGCCATCGCGCTGATTGGTGGCGGCATCTACGTCGCAGCCAACCAGGGCGACGAGGACAACCTTGCAGCCGACGACACCTCCGCAACTACGGATGCTGACAACGCAGAACAGGAAGAATTTGACGCTTCCACCTTCGCGCCGATTGCTACGAAGCGCGAGAAGGCCTTGCCGGCTACCGTCTCGTGCACCTATGAAAACGAGGACGGCGCCGAGCTGCGCGCTGGCACCCCGCCGACCGAGAACGTGTCCACCGAAGGCACCGTCACCGTCGAGCTCGAGACCAACCAGGGTCCGATCGGCATGACGCTCGATCGCGCAGCTTCCCCATGCACGGTCAACGCCATCGAGTACCTGACCTCCGAGGGATACTTCAACGACACGGTCTGCCACCGTCTGACCACTGCCGACGGGCTGAAGGTGCTGCAGTGTGGCGACCCGGATGGCACCGGTGCGGGTGGCCCTGGCTTCCAGTTCGCCAACGAGCTTCCCACTGACGAGGCACTCGACGGCATCGACACCGAAGGTCTCGACCTACCAGCCGATATGGATGAGGCTACCAAGAACCAAACCCTGCAGATGATGCTGCAAAACGAGCCTAAGCGCTATGACCGTGGCACGATCGCCATGGCTAACGCCGGCGCGGACACCAACGGCTCCCAGTTCTTCCTAAACTACGGCGACTCGGTCCTGCCGCCGCTGTACACCTACTTCGGCACGATTGACGACGAGGGCCTTGCCACCCTGGACAAGATCGCCGAAAAGGGAGTTGAAGGCGGCGGGACTGACGGCGCACCGGCCGAGGAAGTGCGTATCACCGCAGCAAGCGTGAAGTAGCACTCACATACATATCGCTATTGCACGCAACCCTCGCAGGCGATAGCATCCTGCAGAGATTCCGTTTCAAACCTTTTCAGTGAGGACCCTCATGAAGACCCGCACCAGCCTTATCGCCGCCGCTACCGTCACCGCAGTCGCCTTCACCGGTGCAGGTGTTGCTCAGGCTGCGCCGACTGTCGTCGGCGATAACACCACGAACACCACCAACAATGGTGGATCGTCCTCCAACGAAGAGGGCTCCTCCTCCCGCGATATGAGCCCCTCTGAGATCCAGGATTGGCTCGCCGTTGTCACCGCGATCATTGGCATCCTGAGCCAGGTGGCTACGGTTGCCATGAAGTTCATGCGCTAAAACACGGCACTGCGAAAAGCGTCTCCGGTTTCTCGCCCGAGACGCTCTTCTGTTTCGTGGTCATTTCTCTCGCGCTGGGTCATGCAGGCCTATGAGTTCAAACGCAATCCATTCAATGTCTGCATACGAATCCGTCGTGACAAACGATGCACGCTGAGTGCTTAAGTCCAGCAGCAGCATCGAGGAGAATCCCCGCGTTGCACCGTTATGCCAGTACAGTTCGGTGCCTTTAATGTTCGCCCACGTAAATCGCGTACTGCGACGCTCAAGGATATGCATGGCGTACTTCGCCATGTCCGAGGTGGTCGAACGCAGGCCGCCGGATGGAGCTGTGCCGTCCATCTCCCAAGCTTGCACAGGTAGACCGAGTGCGGAGACTCCCCTGGGTCTATCCGGTCCGACTGTTCCAGGCAAAGCGACGTAAGTCTCCGTCATCCCCAACGGGTCGAGCACCCACTCTTTGATCAACGTCGGGTAGGTCGTGGTGGAAACCCTGGCCAGTAGAAACCCGAGCAAGTCGTGGCCGAGGTTAGAATATTCCTCCACGCCACGCTCTCGCAGTGTCGCTGACAGTGCCTGCTCGATGACATCCTCGGATGTGACCCCTACGTCAGGATTCAAGCCGAGAAGTGCTCGTGCAATGTTTCGCAGTCGTTGCTTGCCGGTTCGTGGCAAGCCCGAGGTGTGGTTCGCCAATTCAGCCAGCGTCACATCTGCTAATGCGTTACCTCGCACACGCTGCCCAAGCACATCTCCGACCGTTGTATCGGTGTCAACCAACCCCTTGGTAATGGCTTGCTCGAGCAGCTCGGCATTGAACGTCTTGGTTATCGAGGCAATCTCGAACTCGGTGTGCTCATCCGCCCCGAGCCCAGCAAAGTTGGCTTTCCCGTCTTCAACAACGCAAGCTGCAACATTACGAAGCGGATACGTATCCGCACTCGCTCGCATTGCCAATGAGGAGAGTAGCCGCACAAGAGACGCATCCCCTGTCAGCTCTTGTGCAAGGGTGACCCGTTTGAACCGCATCGCAACCTTCCTATCAACGCAACGTTGAACAGGTCTCGAACGAGCTTAGGTTACGCAGTCACTCTGTAGACGTCGAACACACCTTCAATGTTGCGAATCTGGTTCATGATCGAACCGAGTTGTTTGATGTCTGACACCTCAATGGTCAGTCGGATCGTCGCCACTCGGTCCTCCCCTGCTTGAGACGACATCGCGAGGATTGGGAGTTTCGCCTCGGAGAGCACCCCGGTGGTCTCGGTAAGCAGACCATTGCGGTCGAGTGCTTCCAGCTGAATCGTCGCGCGTGACGCACTCTTGGTGCCACCGGGGGCGGACCATGACACGTCGACGAGACGCTCTGGCTCGTCGTTAAGTTTGGTCGCGTTCGTGCAGTCAGTCCGGTGCACGGAAACTCCCCCACCACGGGTGACAAACCCGAAGATGGCATCGCCGGGGACGGGTTGGCAGCATTTCGCCAACTTCGCCATCACATCCGGGCTGCCCTCAACCAGGATCGCAGGGCCGTCGCCGGTTGTTTGCGGGCGAACAAGTGCAGAAACAGGGGTACGCGCTGTGAGGGCGTCTACGGCGTCATCGTCGCCGCCGAACATGTCCATGAGCAAGTGCGCGACGTGCGCTGCAGACACTGTTCCCGCGCCGATAGCCGTATACAGCGCATCAACGTCCTGGTAGTGCAAACGCGTTGCTACCTGGCGCATCGACTCGTTGGTAAACAGCCTGTGCAACGGCAGCCCGCCACGCTGCACCTCAGCAGCCAGGGCATCGCGACCCGCGTCGAGCTGCTCCTCGCGACGTTCCTTGGCAAACCACTGTCGAATCTTCGCCTTCGCGCGCGGGGAGACAACAAAGTCCTGCCAATCGCGCGTCGGCCCAGCGTTTTGATCCTTTGAAGTGAAAATCTCCACCCTGTCGCCGGACTTCAGCTCGGTTTCTAGGGTGACCAACTTGCCGTTAACCTTCGCACCAATGCAGCGGTGGCCAACTTCGGTGTGCACGGCGTAGGCGAAATCGACCGGAGTAGATCCTGCCGGCAAATCCACTACATCGCCCTTTGGGGTGAACGCGAAAATCTGCTGGCTTGTCAGGTCGTAACGCAGCGAGTCCAAAAACTCATTCGGGTCCGCGGCTTCCTTCTGCCAGTCAAGCAGCTGACGCATCCACGCCATCTGGTCGACCTCGGCCTGATCGCCCTTGTGGGAGCCCTTCGTCTCTTTGTAACGCCAGTGGGCAGCCACACCGTATTCGGCGTTGTAGTGCATCTCGTGTGTACGCACCTGCACTTCAAGGGGGCGACCGGTCGTCGTCATCACCGTCGTATGCAGCGACTGGTAGACACCGAAACGCGGGTTGGAAATGTAGTCCTTGAACCTGCCCGGCATCGGCGAATACAGCGAGTGGACCACACCAACAGCGGCGTAGCAGTCATACACCGTATCCACGAGAACACGGATACCGACCAGATCAAAGATCTCCGCGAAGTCGTGACCGCGCACAGCCATCTTCTGATAGATCGACCAGTAGTGCTTCGGACGGCCCATGACCTCAGCCTGGATGCCATTCGTGCTCAGCTCGCGCTGCAGATCGGTAGTGATCTCGCGCAGGGCACGGTCGCGTGACGGAGCGTGATCCGCCACAAGACGTACGATTTCCTCGTACTTCTTCGGCTGCAAAATAGCGAACGCGAGATCTTCTAGCTCCCACTTCACCGTTGCCATACCCAAGCGGTGCGCCAACGGTGCAATGACGTCGAGCGTCTCCTGCGCCTTCTTCGCCTGCTTCTCCGGCGGCAAGAAACGCATTGTGCGCATGTTGTGCAAGCGGTCCGCGACCTTAATCACCAGTACGCGAGGATCCTCGGACATAGCAACGATCATTTTGCGGATCGTTTCCGCTTCTGCGGCGGCGCCGAGCGCGACCTTGTCCAGTTTGGTCACGCCATTGACAAGTTTGGCCACTTCCGGGCCAAAATCGCGGGTGAGCTCATCAAGTGAGTAGTCGGTGTCCTCTACCGTGTCATGGAGCAGAGCCGCCACCAGCGTGGTGGTATCCATACCAATCTCGGCACAAATCGTTGCGACGGCGAGCGGGTGGGTGATGTAGGGATCACCTGACTTGCGGAATACACCCTCGTGCAACCGTTCTGCCGTTTCGTATGCAAATCCGAGCTGCTCTACGTCAGCCTTCGGGTGATACTTGTGGTGAATCGACAACAGCGGATCGAGCACCGGGTTCGTTCGCGGACGCCCACCTCCCGTAAGAGAGCGGGCCAACCTGGCGGAGACACTGCGCACGGTCGGGCCCGACCGCTTGACTGGTTTATCTGTCATGTCAGGACTCCTCCACTGTCAGCAGGTACTAAGTCTGTGATACTACCCGGCTAGTTTTCTTCTTTCCCCAAAACCACAAGCGGAGCGCCGTCGAGTCGCTCGCGCCCTCCAAGTCCCGGGACTTCCAAGACGACGACGTAGCCGGCAACTCGCCCGCCGGCGCGCTCAATCAAGTCGCGCGCCGCGATCAACGTCCCGCCGGTAGCCAGGACGTCGTCGACAAGCACAATGCTCTTGCCAGAGATATCCACCCCATTCGCGGGGATCTCCAGCGCAGCGGAGCTGTACTCCGTGGTGTACTCCTGGGTAATCACCGGTGGCGGCAACTTGCCCTTCTTGCGAATCGCAAGGATGCCGGTGCCCATCTCGTACGCCACAGCGGAGCCGAGCAAAAACCCTCGGGCATCAAGACCGCCGACGAGATCGGCGCCGAGCTCCTTGCTCGCCTCGGCCATCTCTGCAATGACCACGTTGAGCGCGGCTGGGTCGGCAAGCACCGGAGTCAGGTCCTCGAACAGCACTCCCGGCTCCGGAAAATCCGGAACGCGGCGAATCTTGTCCTGCAGTGCCTCAAGAGCGGAAGCGTAAGGCTGACCGCCATGCGGGCTGATCGACGGGGTGGGCGACATGATTTCGGATCGTCTCCTGGTCAGGTTTATCGGGTTTTTAGGGTCGGGAATTAAGTTTGGTCAGTTGGACCATCTGTCCATGTTCCAGCCAATGCCGGAAAGTCCTGTATACGGCACCACGTTGCGCACTGCATTATCGACGACAAAGGTTCGGGGTTGTGCGGCCAGCGGAATCGATGGCAGCGTCTTCCACAGATGCCCCTCCTGGGCACGCAACGCCCCCAGATCCTGGGCGCGATTGTTGGCCGCTGGGTACTCGCTCATCGGGTCAACGACTCGCAAGATAGCGTCGGCTTCGCCGTCATGCACGGATTCGTTGCGCCACTCGTCGTACTCCACGTGAGGCAGGTCAGCGAGCGTCTTCCCCTCGCCTGTGACGTCGATGATCGTAATTCCTGCTGGCTCGCAGGTGTGGCGCATCGATTCCACCATCGCGGCCCAACGCTCGTCCGGATACACGTAACCGATACGCAACGTGGAACCCCGAAGTGCGGAAGCTTCCTGGATATTCACGTCCAAAAGCGGCGCAGCGATATCTGCCATACGCTGAGCCAACGGGTCGGTGTGCTGAATGACATGCAACGGTGCAACTGGCACTTCAACCCCCGCCTTCTCACTTGAAGCGGCGGCAACAGCGCGAGGATCGATGCAACGTGCAAGTGCCTTCCGGTGATCCGGATCCGCCCAAAAACCAACCTCCGGCAGGGTCAACATCTCGGTGAGCTCACCGATGGTGGTTTTCACATCCAGTCGATTGCCTTCTGCGTCCTCGTCGTACCACTGTGGTTGCAACTGCCGCAGGTCGCCGATCTTCATCGCCTTGGATGCTGCTAGCTCCGCAGAATCTACGGAACCAGGCCACACCACCATTGCTGCTGTCTGCGGAGCGTCCCCGTAGTAATGCTCATTAGCGACGAGCCGAACCTGGCCCTTCTCTCCTACCTCCGCAACCTTGAACGGGCCAAACGAGACTTGGAGTTCAGGATCGAACTCTTTGAGGTCAAACCCGTGGCGCCACACCTGCGCGATTGGTTTGAGTCGCTCCAGATCATCCGAGAGTAGATCAGCGACGAGGTCCTCGACAGATCGATTGGTCTTTGCAGCAACAGCATGTGCGGGAAGGACCGTGCCTGGTTCAAAAAGGCCACGCCAGCGTGCACCACGGCCTTCCTTGAAGGTCACAGTGAACTCTTTCGATCCGGGTGTGCACGACAGCGAGTCCGTGTCGCCGAACAAAGGCATATTCGAACCGAACGTCGCCGGGTATTGTCCGGCAGCAAACGTCAAAAGATAGTCAGCGCAGGTGACGGGAGTGCCGTCCGAAAACACTGCCGCTTCCGACAAGGTGTAAATCACCTTGCGCTGATCCCCCGGCAGCACCTGGGTTTTTACAAGGTCAGTGTTGGGGATCAACTGTCCGCTTGGACCAGGAACATACACCCCGGGGTACAGGCGACCGGACAACGATTGCGCTAAGTCTGTCGATCCTTCGAGGGATCCAGCGTTTGTGGTGCGCAGGTTGCTTGTTACCTGGTAACCGAAAAGTCTCGTGGACTCATCATCGTCGTTGTCTGAAGATGCGCACCCGGAAAGCACCAGCGCCGTTGCGGCCAACACAGCCGCAACCTTGCTGCCAATCACCATTTTCGGTCTCATGAGTCCACGCACCACTAGGTTTCAGCCGCTTTCTTACGCGTTCGGACGCCAGGTGCTTGTCGAAGATGCACCCGTGTCTTCCACAGGTCGAATCGGAGTAGCCACGTGGCGCTTCTTCTCTTCGACCGGTTCCTCTTCAACTTCTTCGACCTGGCCACGGCTTCGGAATGCCTCAACCGCAGCATTGTGGTCCTTGTGCTCCTGACGGCGGTTTACCAGGCTGACCAACATCGGGGTGGCCAAGAACAACGAGGAGATCACGCCTTGAATGACGCCAATGAGCTGGATGAGCGCAAGGTCCTTCAAAGTACCCACACCCAGCATCCATACCGCGACAATCATCAGTGCGATGATCGGCAGCGCAGAAATAACCGAGGTGGAAATCGAACGCATTACGGTCTGGTTGACCGCGAGGTTGGCCTCTTCCGCGTAGGTGGATCGTCGAGAATCAAGCACTCCCGACGTGTTCTCCTTGACCTTGTCAAACACAATCACCGTGTCGTAAAGCGAGAACGTCAACACAGTCAGGAAACCGATGATCATCGCTGGGGTGATCTCAAGGGCGAACAATGCGTAGATACCCATGATGAGGATGGCATCAACCAACAGCGCCCCCATGGCAGCCAGCGCCATCGCACGCTGCAAACGCACCGCGACATACACGGACGCTGCCAAAAGGAACACGACCATAGCCAGGAGCATGCGGTTCGTAATCGTGGAACCCCACGACTCCGACACGGTGGAGTCACCGATAGCGTCAGCGCTCGGCTCACCGTTGTGATCCTGTGGGTGGTAAGTATCGAAAATAGCCTGGCGCGCGGCATCGATCTGCTCCTGTGAAAGGTGGGCAGAGTTGATCTCCAGCGTGCGGGCGTCGCCAGCGCCAACGATCTGGGTGAGCTCAGGTGTCACACCAGTGGCCTCGACGAAGGTTTCCTCGACCTCGGTCGCGACCAAATCGCCGGCAGGCATCGTCAGTTTGGTGCCGCCCTCGAAGTCGATACCCATGTTGAAGCCACGAATGAACATCGCCAGGATCGCGACCACAATAAGTCCGAGGGTGATGCTGTACCAGGTCTTGCGGTGCCCAACGAAGTCGAGGCCGCCGGAGCCGTCATACAGCGATTCACGGTCGCGACGTGCAAAGCCGCGCTTCGTCGTGGGGGTTTCGGTCGTAGCTACAGTGCTCGACATGATTAGGCCTCCTCATTCGCGGCGGATGCTTCCACGGAAGCTTGTTGCTTGACGACGACGCCGTCGCCCTCCTCAAGATCACCTGCAGCGCGGCGTTCTTCTGCGGTGCGGAATGCGGCACCCATACCGTTGACAGACGGCTTCGACCAGAAATTGCTGCGAGATGCGAGCACCAGGAGCGGCGCAGTGACCAGGAAGGTGACCAACAGGTCGAAGATGGTTGTCAGACCCATGGTGAAGGCGAAGCCCTTGACATCGCCAACTGCCAGGAAGTAGATGATGACCGCACCAATCAGAGTCACCATGTTGCCTGTGATGACCGTCTCCTTGGCCCGTTCCCAACCGGACGCGGTCGCCGAACGGAATGTCTTGCCGTGGCGTACCTGGTCCTTGATGCGCTCATAAATCACGATGAACGAGTCTGCGGTCGTACCGATACCGATGACCAGACCAGCGATGCCCGACAGGTCGAGCGAGTATCCAATCCAGCGACCGAGCAACACGAGCATGCCGTAGACAAGCAAACCTGCTGCTGCCAGGGTGACCAACGAGATGAAGCCGAAGAGGCGGTAGTAGGCGAAAACGAAGATCGCCACCATGGCAAGACCCACCAGCCCCGCATACAGGCCAGCCTTCAAGGAGGCCTGACCGAGTGAAGGGGGAACCGTCATCGCAGTTCCGCCTGGCTCACCGTTTTCACCGGCGAACGACAGCGGCAGTGCTCCGTAGCGCAGGTTGTTTGCGAGCCCCTCAGCTTCCTCTTGAGTGAACTGACCCGTGATCGAGGTTGCGGAGCCGACTGGGGTTGCGCCCTGGATAACTGGCGCGGAGATCACCTGGGAGTCAAGTGTGATTGCAATCTGCTTCTGCAGCATCTCACTGGTGAGTTTCGCCCAGGTAGCGGAACCGTTGACATCACCAGCCTGGCTGAAGGCGAAGCTGATCTCCATCTGTCCCGACTGCGGGTTGTATCCGCCGGTAATCGCGCGGCTGGTATCAATCTGCTCGCCGGTCAGGCGGGGCCCTTCCGGATCTGTTACACCGCTGAGCAGCGGGACCTCGTCAAGCAACATCGCCTGACCGGTCGACGGGTCACAAGCGACTAGCGGAAGATCTTGCTTATCCGAGCCAGCGAGCGGGTCGGTTGCCTGGCCGAAGCAGCGTGCGGACATCAACGTCAACGCAGCGTACTGCTGAGTCGGGTCAGTCGACTGGCGGGTCTTCCGCAGCATTTCGGTTGTTTCCTGGCGGCGCTCAGCGGCCTCAACCGGACCGTTCGGTTCCGGCAGTGGTTCAGCGGAAATCTGTGGGACGTTCTTCGGCTCTGCTGGCGCTTCTTCCTCGCTTGGCGCGACGTCCTTGCCAACCTCTGGGTTGTTTGCATCGCCTGACTCAGCAGCTTTGGCCTGCTCCTCGGCTTGTTTCTCAGCCTGCTCCTTGCGAGCCGCGAACTGTTTCAGCAGTGACTGGCCCTCTTCGGGCGTGAAGATCCCGTACTTTACCCACTCGTTCGCCATATCCAAGATGGCTTTATCTGCTTCAGCTGGGTTTGCAGCCGGAGGGTCAAGCACAGGTCGGAAGAACAGCTGGGAGGTCTGTCCGATGTTACGGATCTCCGAGGTATCGTCACCAGCTGCTTCGATCACGATGGTGTTGCCATCGACGACGACCGATGCGCCCGAGACGCCCATGCCGTTGACACGGTTCTCCAGAATCCGACGAGCATCCTGGAGCTGTTCTGACGTAGGCTCTTCACCCTGCGGCACCAGTGTCACACGAGTACCGCCCTGCAAGTCAATACCTAGCTTCGGGGTAGCACTCTTCGTGCCGGTAAAAAATACAAGGGCGTAGACGCCGATGACGATGAGAGCGAATAGGGCAAGCGCCTTCGCGGGCCACTGCCGCTTCGACTTCGCCTCGCCGGATCGCCGAGTGCGTGTAGACACTGAGCAGACTCCTCTTTGTTCAGGCTCGGGTTTTCCGCCTTACACCGGCGCACACGCCGATCCAGCAGCATCTTTCAAGGTGCGGTGGACACAAACAATCGCGCGAGCCGGTGATGGCACAACGCAAATATGCTACGCCATCAGGCCAGAAAAACTTAGTTGGGTACCTCATTTGTGTCGACAGGTGCCACAGGCTCAATCTTGCGCATCACACCAGCCGTATCCATCGTCACGGCTACACCCGGGGCAAGCTCCACAAGCATGGTCTCGCCATTGTGCTCCACAACCGTGGCGTGGAAGCCTGCAACGTTGACAATCTGATCGCCAGACTGAATCGACTGACGCAGTTGTTCAATCTGAGCCTGACGCTTCTTCTGGCCACGCATCATGAGGATGGAAGGCAGCAAGAACAAGGCCAGAATGACAATGAGCAAAATTGGTTCCATGAGAAACCATCATTGCACAACACAATCGTGGGCTTAGTAGAGCGGCATCTGCCCAGGCGCTTCGGGAGGTGCCTGCAAACCCAAGTGCTCCCACGCGGCGGCAGTAGCAACCCTGCCCCGGCCTGTTCGCGACATCAGTCCCGCGCGCACCAGATAAGGCTCACAGACCTCTTCGATGGTGCCGGATTCCTCGCCAACCGCGATCGCAAGGGTCCCTACACCTACCGGGCCACCGCCATGTCCCCTAATCAGGGCGCCAAGCACAGCACGGTCGAGGCGATCTAGCCCTAGCTCGTCGACATCGAACACTTCGAGCGCACTTCGTGCGGCATCCAGGTTTACCCTGCCATCGCCATGCACCTCAGCCCAGTCGCGCACACGACGCAGGAGTCGGTTCGCAATTCGCGGGGTTCCACGCGAACGCGAGGCGATCTCAACCGCAGCATCAGTATCAATCTGCACCCCAAGGATATTCGCTGCACGACTGACAACCTTGGTGAGGTCGTCGACATCGTAAAACTCCATTTGAGCTGTAAACCCAAAGCGGTCACGCAACGGGCCGGTGAGCATACCTGCCCTCGTGGTTGCCCCGACGAGGGTAAACGGAGGAATCTCTAGCGGAATCGATGTCGCGCCCGGGCCCTTGCCAACAATGACGTCGATACGGAAATCCTCCATGGCCATATAGAGCATTTCCTCAGCCGGCCGTGCGATGCGGTGAATCTCGTCGATGAAGAGCACATCGCCCTCCATCAAGTTAGACAACATCGCCGCCAAGTCGCCTGCCCGTTCAAGAGCAGGCCCTGAGGTCATGCGCAACGACGTGCCTAATTCCTGTGCGACGATCATTGCCATTGTGGTCTTGCCCAGTCCAGGCGGACCAGACAGCAAGATATGATCCGGCGTCACACCACGATTTCGGGCGCCCGTAAGCACAAGACTGAGTTGTTCTCGTACCTTGGGTTGGCCGATGAATTCCTGAATGGACTTCGGACGCAACGAACGCTCAATATCGTGTTCGTCGGCCTGCACGTTGGCGTCGACAGGCGACGGTGCTTTCGCTGAAAAACCTTCAGGGAGCTGGAACTCGGTCTTTTCCACATCAGACATTGCGCATTAGCCTACTTCTTGCCCAAATGCGTCAGCGCTTGACGCAACAACGCAGAAGCGTCGAGATCCGGCTGGTCTGTTGTCAGCTGATCTACGACCGACTGTGCCGTACGCTCTGGGAATCCGAGTCCGACCAGCGCTTCCACAACCTGTTCCGAGGCATAGGTGGTGGCTGGTTTTACTCCTGTACCAGCCGCCGCACCGCTTGGTGACTGCGCCGGCAACATCGCTTCGACTTTGTCCTTGAGCTCGAGGATCATGCGCTCGGCCATTTTCTTGCCCACGCCGGGGATCGTTTGAACCTTCTTCGCGTCACCGTTTGCAATATGCGTCGAAAGCTCGCCAGGCTCAAAAACAGACAACGCGGCAATAGCCAACTTCGGACCCAAGCCAGTCACGGTCTGCAACTTATGGAACATCTCGCGCGATTCATTGTCGCCAAAGCCATACAAGGTGACGCCGTCGTCTTTGACCACCATCGAGGTCATCACTCGACGCGTTTCACCACGCACAAGACCGCCAAGCGTTTGCGGTGTAGCAAGAAACCTATAGCCCACCCCAGAACACTCAATGACCGCATGGTCGAGACCAATAGTGAGCACCTCACCGTTGAGAGAATCAATCATTGCACTGCCGCCTTCGTATTGGGGTGTTGAAGTTGTTGGAGATGTTGCGTTCGAGCGATAAGTGGCGCGCGCCAGCAGTGACAGACTGCAATGGCCAGCGCATCAGCAGCATCTGCTGGTTTCGGCGCCTCACTCAAACCAAGAATGCGCGTGACCATAGTGGTCATTTGCTTCTTGTCCGCACGCCCGTTGCCAGATATTGCTTTCTTTACCTCTGAAGGGGTGTACATGTGCACCGGGATGTCACGCTCCGCAGCGGCTAAGACCATGACACCGACAGCGTGCGCTGTGTGCATCACCGTGGAGACGTTGCCACGTTCAAAGATACGTTCCATAGCAACAACATCGGGCTGGTAATCATCCATCCACTCGCCCACCGCCCGAGAGATTCTGAGCAGGCGCTCCGCAAGCTCCGCTGTTGAGGGAGTTCGCACGACGCCAACTGCTACGGGAATGATCTGGCGGCCACGACCTGCCTGCACAACAGACAAGCCACAACGCGTCAGACCGGGATCAATGCCCATCACCCGTAGTCCTTCGAGGTTCACGCAACCACTCCTTCGCTCATGACACATATGTTCTACCACAACGTGCGAAAAAGGCGCGCCTCTCAAAGAGGGCGCGCCGGTTCACGACGAAGTGTTATGCGTCGAGCTGCGCTGCAACCTCGTCCGAGATCGTCATATTGGTGTAGACATTCTGGACGTCGTCGGAATCTTCCAACGCGTCGATCAGGCGCATCATCTTCTGTGCGCCCTCGAGATCCAGATCGACCTGAACGTCGGCACGGAATTCCTGGCCAGCCTCTTCAATCTCGATGCTTTCACCGATCAGCGCCTCACGCACTGCAGGCAGGTCAGTCGGCTTGCAGGTAATTTCGAACTCCTCACCGAGGTCGTTGACTTCCTCAGCGCCAGCGTCGAGCACTGCCATCAGCACGTCATCTTCGGAGAGGTCACCCTTCTTGATCGTGACCACACCGGTGCGCTCAAACATGTAACCGACAGAGCCGGACTCGCCCAGGTTGCCACCGTTCTTGGTCATGGCGGTACGTACCTCGGTTGCGGCACGGTTGCGGTTGTCGGTCAAGCACTCAATCAACACAGCAACACCGTTGTTGCCGTAGCCCTCGTACATGACAGTTTCCCAGTCGGATCCGCCGGCTTCCTCGCCGGAGCCACGCTTGCGAGCGCGCTCGATATTGTCGTTGGGGACCGAGGCCTTCTTCGCCTTGCGGATCATGTCATCGAGGGTCGGGTTAGCAGCGGGGTCACCGCCGCCAGTGCGGGCGGCGACCTCGATATCCTTGATCATCTTCGCCCAGAGCTTGGAACGCTTTGCATCGTTCGCCGCTTTTTTGTGCTTGGTCGTTGCCCACTTTGAGTGGCCTGCCATCGAGCACCCCTTCATTCCTCTGTTGACGGTTAACAGAGCGCAAGTATACGCCAGCTGCACAAATACGCTGTTACTGGCCGTCGGTGGCAAACTGCGGCACTACCGCAGTACCGCCAAGACGGAAAAACCGCACCATAGGTCGCAACTGCAGCACCAACGTATCCGCAACCGCATCGTTATAGAACCGCCGGGCGAGTTCTACTCGGGTATGTGCATCACGGAGTTCAGCCGGTACGTCGCCACTGCTTTGCGACGACTCCCTGACCACCTGCATCAGATCCCCCTCAGCGCCAAGACGCAGCCGAAGATCCTTCGAGCTGAACCGAAGCGCCTCCGTTTCGTGAGCCTGCTTCGCGAGCTCCGGAAACAGCGCCGCAACTACAGCGCAGCGGCGGTCAAGAGCAGCCTGCAGCGCATCACGGGACCTATCCAAACGAATATGCAATCGGTGAAGTCGCTGCGCAGTGTGAAACGCCCAGGCAGCCACGATGACAACGCAGATCAGCGCGACGACGAGAAGCACGACACCAAATGTCACCGCTCAATCCTCACCTTCTCGTTGTAGGAAACAGCCTCATACACAGCGCAAACACGGTTCGCCACCACTGACCAGTCGAATTCCCTGGCCCGACGTGCGCCTCGGTTAATCAAGTCATTGCGGTAAGTGGCGTCGTCGATAAGCAGCTGCAACTGCTGCGCCAAAGCATCGGGATCCCCCGGCGGAAAGAAGGCCGCAGCGTCAGAGCCAACGGCGGCAAAAGCAGGGATATCGCTGGCTACCACGGCACACCCCGCCGCCATTGCTTCGACCAGAATGATGCCAAACGACTCGCCACCGAGGTTCGGGGCAACAAAAATGTCGGCGCGGCCGAGAATCTCGACCTTTTCATCCTCCGTAACCTTCCCAGCGAAACGCACCCCGTCCATTTCGCGTGCAGCACCTCCGCCCATCACCGTCACCTGAGGAAGGCGCGGAAGACGCTCCAGGGCAGCCAAGAACACATCGAGGCCTTTACGTGGCTCGTCGAGTCGCCCAAGGAACACAACCTCCACGTCTGAAGAGTCATTGCGCACACCACGAGCCCGCGCGAAGCGTCGCGTGTCAACTCCGTTCGGAATGATCACAGGGTCAGTGCCAATCTGCTCTGCCTGCCACTGCCATGCCAACTCGCTCACTGCGATTCCGGCACGAATCTTATCCAAGTTCGCACGCAACGCAGGCAGCGCTACTTTCAGCGCGTAGGAGCTCTCCGCAGAGGTGTGATAGGTAGCCACGATCGGACCCGCGGCTATTCGGTTCGCAACCATGGCGTAGCCCGGCGAATTTGGCTCGTGGATATGCAGCACATCGAAATCGCCGAGTTCGATGAATCGCTTAGTCGTCCTCACTACTCGCGGGCCAAACGACAAGCGCGCAACAGAACCGTTGTAAGGAATCGGAACCGCTGGCCCGCCACGAGTTACCCACTCGGGCAACGGGGTATCGGCAGATGCAGGGCCAAGGACTTCACTGTGATGTCCCATTTCCCGCAACCGCTCCGCCAAGTCAAGGACATGCGCTTGAACCCCACCAGGTTCATCAAAAGAATAGGAGCAGACTAGCCCAACCCGCATCGGCTAGGTCTCCCTTGAGATGACTGAACGATTGTCGAGCGCCCAGCGCCTCCCGCGAACCGGGACATCGACAGGCCACAACGGCTGCAGCATGTGCCAATCCTGCGGGTGGTGGGCAATCGCGACAGCGAACTCGTCTGCAATTGCCTGCACCGTTCGCTCAAGCGTGGTTACTTTCAGCGCAGGTGCAACGCTCATCCCCCAGCCAGGATCCGTCTGCGAACCTGCAAACCACGTATGCACCGTGTGAAGGCCCGCGCCTGTCTCCAATGCCAACTTTGCTGGCCCTGCAGGAAAAGTCGTATCCTCGCCGAAAAATGTCACTGGCACACCTCGACGCCCAAGGTCGCGCTCTCCCATCAAACACACGATGCCCCCGCCTTGGAGGACCTCTTTGAGCCTTGCATAGGGAGGAGTTTTCTCCCCGGTGAGGGCAAGTACTTCGAAACCCAGACTTTCGCGATACTCCACGAACGAATCAAACAGCTTCTCAGGCCTGAGCCGCTCAGCAACCGTTGTAAACGTTCCATAGTGCTTTGCAAGCCACATTCCCGCCATATCCCAATTCCCGGAATGCGGCAGAGTCAGTACGACCCCGTTGCCAGCATCGATCGACTCCTGCAAATACTCCCTACCAACCAGACCTGCAGTGAGTCGCTCATCCAAGTTTGGATCATCCGCAATGCGAGGCAGTTGGAAAGCTTCGAGCCAATATCTTGCGTAGGAACGCATGCTGTCACGCACCAGCTCCTTGGTGACGTTTTCTGCACCGACGACGCGTGTGAGATTGCGGCGCAGCATGTCCATTCCGGCGCCGTCGTTTGATACCCAATCCGCACCAGCAGCAGCTAACGGACGCGTGAGGCACTCCGGAAGCGCCCCGACGATCTTCCACCCGGCGATGTAACCCGCCGAAGACACACGCTTTCCAATGCCGCTCATCTACGCCCCTGCTGGTGGCGCCATCTTCGCGTTCGCCTGATCGTCTCGCGCGGCGAAGACCAGCCGCTGCACCACGGTAAACAACGACCCTGCTAACAGAATCCAAATTGACACCACGACAGCGTTGGGCACCCCAAACCCCTCGAGCGCTAGCCCGCCCAAAGCAAGGATCAAACGCTCTGGCCGTTCAATGAGGCCGCCGACGACGCTGATGCCGCCGGCTTCAGCGCGCGCCTTGATGTAGCTGATCGCCTGCGAGAGGACCAACACAGCTAGGCAGGCTGCAACGTGGACCGCAGACAAGTCCGCAACGTAGACCATCCACATCGCGATCGACCCAAACAGGGCGCCGTCCGTGAGACGGTCACAACTGGCGTCTAGTGTTGCGCCGAAAGCCGTCCCACCACCACGTAATCGCGCCATGGTGCCGTCCACCATGTCACACGCTGCAAAAATCGTGCTCAACACCGCTGCCCACACGAGATGATCCGTCGGGATGAGAACCATCATCGCCAGCATCGTGGCAATCGTGCCGGCAAGGGTGATCATGTTCGGCGTGACGCCGGCTTTCAACAAGCCCTTCGCCACCGGTTCCACGACAACAGCTGCCGGTTTACGCCCATGCACACTAAGCATCGTGGCTTCTCCCCTCGCCCTGTTCGACCTCGCGCCACCCCTGCGCCAGCAGCTCGCGAGTCTCCCGCAGGAGCTGCGGCAGAACCTTGGTTCCGGAAAGCACAGTCATAAAATTCGAGTCACCGGACCAGCGCGGAACCACATGCAGATGCAGGTGATCTCCAACCGACCCCCCGGACGCCTTGCCCAGGTTCAAACCGACGTTAATCGCCTCTGGGTTCGACACATGCTTCAGCGTCTTTACCGCATGCTTGGCAAACGCCATCAGTTCGGTTGTTTCTTCGTCGTCAAGCGCTTCAAGCTCCGCGACCTTGCGATACGGCACAACCATGAGATGTCCCGCGTTGTACGGATACAGGTTCAACACCGCGTACACACGCGTGCCACGGGCAATAATCAATCCGTCTTCGTCGCTGAGTTTCGGTATCTCTAGAAACGGGTCATTGCTTTTCGACGATCTCGGCGCCGACGCAATGTAACTCGACCGGTAGGGCGCCCACAGACGTACAAGACGGTCAGGAGCCCCTACACCGGTATCGATGTAGGGGTCCTCGCCATGATTACTGCCGCTGGTCTGCAACGTTTGCCTCACTCGGCTGATCGTTACGTTTCGCCGCGATCCAGTCCGCGATGATCTCCACTGCCTCATCGACATTCACGCCGTTGATCTGCGTGCCATCAAGGAAGCGGAAGCTCACAGCGTTGGCATCAACGTCACGCTCACCCGCAAGCAGCATGAACGGGATCTTGTTCGTGGTGTGCGTACGGATCTTCTTCTGCATGCGGTCGTCCGAGTGGTCAACCTCTGCACGAATACCGCGCTCGCACAGCTTTGCGACGACCCCATCAAGGTGGTCGGCAAACGCATCAGCAACCGGAATACCCACAACCTGGTGTGGCGCCAGCCATGCCGGGAACGCACCCGCGTAGTGCTCGAGCAGCACGCCGAAGAAACGCTCGATCGAGCCAAAGAGTGCACGGTGGATCATCACCGGACGCTTCTTCGAACCGTCAGAGGCGGTGTAGGTCAGGTCAAAGCGCTCAGGAAGGTTGAAGTCCAACTGGACGGTCGACATCTGCCAGGTGCGACCGATGGCGTCGCGTGCCTGCACCGAAATCTTCGGGCCATAGAAAGCGGCGCCGGCAGGGTCCGGAACCAGCTCAAGGCCAGACTTCTTCGCCACCGACTCGAGAATGTTCGTGGAACGCTCCCAGATGTCGTCGTCGCCAATGTATTTCTTCGGGTCCTTCGTGGACAGTTCGAGGTAGAAGTCATCCAGACCGTAGTCCTGCAGCAGCGAGATGATGAACTCCAGAACGCTGGTGAGCTCTTCTTCCAGCTGCTCCTCAGTGCAGTAGATGTGAGCATCATCCTGGGTAAAGCCACGAGCACGAGTCAGACCGTGCACCACACCAGACTTTTCGTAGCGGTACACCGTGCCGAACTCGAACAAACGCAGCGGAAGTTCGCGGTAGGAACGACCACGAGAGTCGAAGATCAGGTTGTGCATCGGGCAGTTCATCGGCTTGGCGTAGTAGTCCACCGGCTGCTTAGTCACGTTGCCGTCAGCGTCAACCTCACCGTCGAGCTTCATCGGCGGGAACATGCCGTCCGCGTACCAATCCAGGTGACCAGACTTCTTGAAAAGGTCACCCTTGGTCACGTGCGGGGTGTTGACGAAGGAGTAGCCGGCTGCCACGTGACGCTCACGCGAGTGCTGCTCCATGGTCATACGCACGATGCCACCGTCCGGGTGGAATACCGGAAGACCAGAACCGACCTCGTCTGGGAAGGAGAACAAATCCAGCTCATTGCCAAGACGGCGGTGATCGCGCTTCTCAGCCTCCTCGAGCATGGTCATGTACTCGTCGAGCTTTTCCTTCGACTCCCACGCCGTGCCGTAGACACGCTGCAGACCAGCGTTGTCCTGGTCGCCTCGCCAGTAGGCAGCGGACGAGCGAGTCAGTGCGAATGCCGGGATGTACTTCGTCGTTGGCACGTGCGGGCCACGGCACAGGTCATGCCACTCCACCTCGCCCGTGCGGGGATTGACGTTGTCGTAGTGAGTCAGCTCGCCTGCACCGATTTCAGTAGCTTCGTCGGAATTTGGGTCGACGTTGCCCTTGTCGTTGATCAGTTCGAGCTTGTACGGCTCATCCTTGAGATCCTCGGCTGCTTCCTCCACGGATGCGTAGACACCGCGGACAAACTTCTGGCCTTGCTTGATGATCTTCTTCATACGCCGTTCAAGCGTCTTCAGATCTTCAGGCGTAAACGGCTCGGCGACATCAAAGTCGTAGTAAAAGCCGTCTTCAATCGCAGGGCCAATGCCCAGCTTGGTTCCCGGGAACTCCGCCTGAACAGCCTGTGCAAGTACGTGCGCACAGGAGTGGCGGATAACCGAGCGACCAAGCTCAGTGTTTGCCGGGACAGGAGTGAACGTGGCGGTTTGCTCCGGCACGTGGGAAAGATCTTTGAGTTCGCCCTCTGCATCCAAGACGCAAACGACGGCGTCGTCGCCCTTGTTTGGCAAGTTCAACTCCCGCATCGCTGCACCCACGGCGGTGCCTGCGGGGACCTCGAACGTTGCAAACTCGACTACTGCTTCGTTTGACATAGGTGTCGTGCGCTCCTTTGCGCGTCATTCGGCTGCGTCATACCTGGACGCAACCCCATCGTGCTGTTCACTGTCCCGACGGCGCAGACGCACGCCGGTCGATAGGGATTCTACCCCCGAGTGCCGGAAAGTACGGCTTCGCCCCAGTACGTATCACCGGAGTTACCACTACCCGGCTCCACAGTGCCCGGTGGCACCCAGTACACCGCGGAACCAATGTGAGTCGTCCATTCGTTAAGGCGATCCATCTCCAGCAGACGGCGAAGCACCGGCGTGAACTGGATATCCGGGTCCTTCTGAAAAGTCAGAAAGACCAAGCCTGCATTTGAGAGACCTTTCGAGTTCGGATCCGGCGGAAGGTTGTAGTTGTACGGTCTGCGTAAGAAACGCTGCTCCGGATGGTCCTTCGGCGGCATTGCTCGCGCCATGTGCGAGTTCCTGTCAATGACGGGCAGACCGTATTCATCAATTGCATCGAGATCTGGTTTGTCGAATTCGCTGTCGCCAGTGAGCGGGGCACCGTCGCTCAACCTGCGGCCGACAGACTCCTCGCGTGAAGCCCGGTCGAGCCGCTCCCAATCGTCGAGATCCATCGCGATCCGGCGCACTACCAGTGAGGAAGAGCCATCCTCGTGAAACACCTGCTCCGCGAATTCATCGTCCGAATGTGGGTTGACGGTTCCATCGACTTGACCGAAGAGGTTGCGCGGGGTTTGGCCTTTCGGAATATTGCCGTAGGCGTTCATGAACCCTTGCTGCACCCACGCAGTTTTTACGTAGTCCATCCCTGCGCGGGTCATGTGGCGCATTACCCATGCACACACCATCGGGTCATCCGAGCAGATCTGGAGAACGATATCGGTTTGTCCCCACTCTGGAACGAGTTTCTCCCGTGGCATCGGCTCAATGTCGTGCAGCCACGCCGGCTTACTTTTGGGGGCGGCGACGTCAAAGATTCGCTCGCCCAAGCCGCATGTGATTGTGAGGTTTGCTGGCCTGTCTACCATTTCTGGCTCAAGGCTTGACAAAGGGTTGCGGCCGGAGACGAGCTCTCGCGCATCTTCCGTCCACAACCGCATTAGACGGCGGATTCCATCGGCCTCCACGCCGTCTTTGAGGTTGAACCCAACGAGGTTGAGATTCGCTTGTGTAGTCGTTTGGATGCCTGCCTGATGAGCGCCATCGAATGCGATAGTTGATTCGGTAAGTGCCCGTGATGCAGTTTCGCGATCATCCTCACCGCTACACGCAACGAGCGCCATGCTTGATGACGCAACCCCCGCCACCCCAGCCGCACCGGCCAGAAACACCCGGCGGGAAACTCCGCCACGCTGTGGCTTAACCATTGAATTCGCTCCTCCTAGTGCTTGTGCTCAGCGGTTTCGCTGTGCTCGGCGTGTTCGCCATGCGCTGCATCGTCGCCGTGCTTGTGCTGGCTGTGGTCCATGACCTGGCCATCCTCGCCGTAGTCCTCATCGCCCGGCAGCATGGTACGGACGGCTACTTCCGGAATATCAATGGTGGTGCCACCCTCAGTCAGCAGCGTGACATCAACGGTGTCTCCAGCAGGAATCTCGTCCGGGTAGCCCATCACCATGAAGTGGTCACCGCCCGGCTTCAGCTCGTAAGTGCCACCGGCCGGAATGACGATGCCCCCCTCCTTCTCCTGCATGACGCCATCCACAACCTCGTGGATTTCGTACATGGCTTCACCCAGCGAGGTAGTGAAGCCAATCACGTGGATGTCTTCATCCGTGCCATTTTTCAAGGTGCCAAAGATCGCCGTCATATCACTGCCATTTTCTGCGTCCTTGGCAGCCTTTGCACGCACAGTGCCATCGACGAGTTCAACGTCCGAGGTGGCGGCAGCATCCGTGGCAGTCTCACTTGCCGACGTTGCAGCGGACGAGGTAGCTGTGTCGGTTGCCGCCTCATTAGAGTCGCTAGAGCAGGCGGTCAGCGCCGGGGTCAAAGCGAAAGCAGCGACAACTGCCGTGGCCATCAAACGATTCTTCATCATGTTTCCTTACTGCGCGCCTTTGCGCACGTCATCAGTTATGGTCTTGCTCTTCTTCGAACGATTCGTCACGGCCAACACCGCGATGACCGCAAGCACGATGGTGCCAAGGGCAAGCAGCCAGAGAGCAGAAACGCTTGAGTTTTCATTCGTTTCTGCAGCGTTAGTAGCGGTCGAATCCTGTTGCGATTGCGAGCCAGCGCCATCTGGCTGATAGCTAAACGAGGTCATGCCCTTAGTTGCGTGTCCGTCGGACGAGACGATTTGGAAGCCAACTTTGTAGTCTCCGGCCTCCGGCTGCAGATCTGGCGGAAGGTCGAGTGTGACGTTTCGGCCCTCAATTACCGGTTCGCCGGTGAACAGCACATCCGTGCTTCCATTCTCCGTACGTGAGATGGCGACGGTATTGAAACCTTCCTTGGGCTCGCCAGAAAACTCCAGCTCGATCCGCTCAGGAAAGTCCTGCACCACAGACTTGTTTTCGGGGTTGGATCCGATAACAACGTCATGCGCAACCGCGGGAGCCGAGGTAACCAGAGCAGTTGCCAACGCCGCGGCAGCAATACCGCCCACTCGTGCAACTTGCCTGCAATGTGCAGGTTTGGGCATTTCGTCTCCTTGTTCAAACTATTGAGTGCGTAATTTTCGCACTCGAAATGAGTAGTCGCCTAAAACGGCCGAATAGTTCCCACACTGGCACAAAACCCCCAATATTGGCAGCTAGGAATCGCAGACCCCAGCCTGACTGCCTGAAGAAAAAGAAAAACCGTCAGTTTCCTGACGGTTTGCGTTGTGGTCCTAGCTGGGATCACCGTATATAACCTTCGCGACGCTGGTCAGAGGCCATTTTCAAATTCTGACAAGAAAATATTCTCTATTCATTCCCTATCTACCCCCCTCCGGGGCGTTTCCCTGCCGCATTTCTCCCACCCGGGCACCGAGCGCACCAAAGGCGGCGACATAGCGGCCCGTCGATACTGAAGGCACTTCATTCAGTTAAACCACTCGGACCGATTATCCCCTCGTGCGCGCGTAGGAGGGGGCGGAACGTTGCAGTTCCATAGCCGCTAGGCGTTAGGCGCGTTTTTGTGCGCGTCTATTCCGATTCGTTCATATCTGCGATAGGGTTACACCTGTAAGTATTTCGTCACGGTGACTTTGGAGGTTGTTTAACGTGGCAGAGTTACCCGCGCTGGGCGAGTTGATTCCGGTGAAAGACTTCGCGGCGGCGACTGATTCGCACCCACGTACGATCCAACGCTTGTGCCGCGACGGCGAGCTTCCTTCGGTCCGCGTGGGGGCCAAATGGTTCATTCTCGGGAACGAATTGCTCACCGATGCCCGCGCGCGCGTACTCGGCACGGAAGGCGACCTTGACGGCTTAGCGCCCTACACCGTGGCAGACAACGAATTTGAGGAGATTTTGTAATGGCTGAACTGCGCTTCACTTCTGCAACCGACCCGGCTTATCTAGACCTGTTCACGCAGGCTATGTCCCGTAAGGCGGTGTACGCCACCAAGTACGACATGGACCGGCTGGCCCGTGACGTGTACCGGCTTGTAGATGCCGATAACCGCGTGGTGTCCGCAGAGTTCATGTTGCGGCATTTGCCGGACGGTGTGGTGCTCGACGGTGTTCTGCCTGCTTATCTGAACACTGCGGCTGCTGACTATGTGCCGTTGCCCGCGCCGGGCG
>NZ_KV825964.1:210401-212760 GCF_001835805.1 Corynebacterium sp. HMSC034B08
CTGCTGACTATGTGCCGTTGCCCGCGCCGGGCGAGCTCGATAGCGGTGAATATGTGCCTGCTGGCGCGCTGACCGATTCCACGGGGCTGTCGCACGCGGCTTGGGTTGAGCTCGTCGCGGGGCTGCGCGCGATGGTTGAGCGGCTGACGGGTAACGCTTCGAGCGCGTACCGCGTGGTTGATCTGGCCGTGGACCTACTGGACCACTCGGGCGTTGCCCCGTCTGCTACCGATCCCCGCGCGTTTGCCCGGCGCGTGGCCGGGGCGCTCGGTCTTGCCGAACTGACGCGGCTGTGCGAACAGTACAAACTTCGTTCGGCGTTCCGCTGGGAAGGTGACGCTGCGGCGCTTGCAGACGTGCCAGGCACGCCCGAGCCATTGCAGTTGAACGGCAGCGCGTTCGTGTAGCCCGCGCCTGTTGTAGGGCCACAGGCAAGTCCTGTGGCCCCTTATTTGTGCCTGCTACTGCTCTGGGTCGTTGTGAACGCTGTAATCGCTGTCGTAGTTCAACGGGTCATTGTCTGGTCCAGCGAGTTCGACGGCAGCTTCAAGACTGGCCTGTAGATTCTGTAGGAAGCTTCGGGCGCTGTCGAGTTCGTTGTTGGCTAGGAATTCGGCTTCTAGGCGGCTGATTTCAGCAACAGTTTTACGCATGACCTCCGTGATCCGGGCGCATTCGCTTAGTGGCGGCTCGGGCAGGGTTACTTTGACTGGACCGTCTGGGCTATTGATCCATTCTTCGTACGGCTCGTTAAGCCTGGTCCGTAGGTTTTCCAAATCGTCGAAAAGATCACAAATTAAGTCGTATCGGGCTGTCTGTGCGGCTTCAAACCTTGCGCGGGCGGCTTCCACGGTGCGGCTGGTGTCCCCCACGATCCCTTGGCGGTTCAGGTGGCGGGAGCACGTGGCTACGCTTACGCCGGTTTCGTGCGAGATTTCCCTAAGCGTCCAGCCGTCCTTGCGTAATTCTTCGATGCGGGCCTTTTGGTCGTCGGTGACTCGGTTATTCGTCATTGCCGTTGTCCTTCCTTGGGTGATGGTTGTTTTCGAGGCTGTCCACTACATGCGTGTTCCTCTGTGTTCCTTCGCGTTCCCGGTGCATATGAGCGGAGTCCCGCCGGAGTAAGTCTTCTTGCGCGTCGGCCATGTCATGAAGCCGGTCTGCCAAGACGCGCGTGGCCTCGGGCGTGAGCGTCGCCGTTACCTCTAGTGAGGGGAACTTGAGGACGGTTAGAGGCTTTCCTGTCGGACTGCTGCCGTACCCAACGGTTAGGTTCGACCATGCGCGGGTGATGCCGCCTATCCGTACTCGGCTTTTGATTGATTCCCGGCGCGTCATTGGTCTGTCCTTAAGTAGCGGCCTTCGGGTGTGGCCGATGCCAGCCCGTTCTGTACGAGTGCGGTGAGGGTCTCGTGCAGCGTTTCTCGCTGGTTTCTGGGTAGTTGAGCGGCGATCTGTTTGGCGGTTTGGGGGTGCGTCGTTGATAGGCAGTCGAGGGTGACGGTTTGGGTGTCGCTCGGGTGCCAATCTCCCGCCGGTGCTTTGTATAGGGGATCTTGGGATCTAGGGATCTTGGGGCCTTGACTGACTAGGTTTTTGCCTTTTACCTGCGATGATCCCAAGGTCCCATGATCCCGTACATGGGGGGACTGCTGGGTTGTGGTGGGATCATGCGGGGCGTTGGGTGCAACCCAGTGCCAGACATTGCCGACTTTTTCCGATGTGATGCCCCAGCGTCGTTTCTGGTTTTGGGCGGACTTGAACACTAGTCCCGCGTTCCTTACTTCCCGTTCTATTTCTGCGGCGGGTGCGGAACCTCCGTTCTCTTCGAGAAACCGGAGCACTACGTCACGGAGTTCGCTTGTGTCTTCGGCTGTTGCTCCGTTGGCGGTCTGTCGCAGGATTTCGCCAACGGTTTCGGCGGACTCTCCAACCATTTCGAAGGCGGCCATGTCGGCGGTGCGGCCCTTGTCTGTGGTGATTGTTTCCTGCTTGATTCGGTATCGCCATGCAAAGCCTTCTCTTCCCAAGGAGTTCTTTTCAAGGGACATGACGCGGGTGTCGTCGTCGGCCTGCGGGTCCTTCGTGAAGCCGAACACTGTGCGTGCGACCTCTCCGAATGCGGACGAGCCGTTGATTCCGGCTACTACGTCGCCGTTCCCGGACTTGTTTAGGTGGGTGATGCCGATCACCACGCCTTCGATCAGCTCCGCTAGCGTGGCCCACGGTCTTAAGCGCTCTCGGATCTCGTTCGACTTATACAAGTCCGTTGAGCCGTTGATGAAGGCCATGAGCGGATCGACAATTATCACTTTTACGTCGGCTTCGATGCAGGCGGCGGCGAGGTCGCGTAGGTCGC
>NZ_KV825964.1:212860-216723 GCF_001835805.1 Corynebacterium sp. HMSC034B08
CTCCGCGACTAGCTGTAGTTGCACGTCGCCCTGATCTTCCATCGTGACCGTCACCTGCGGAAAGAGGACGCGGGACATGTCGGCCCCGGCGGCACGTAGCGCGGGCTTGACGATATAAGCGGCGGACTCTTCCTGCGCGATGTAGACGACGCTGTGTGGTGTTCCGTCCCAGCAACCTGGGAGCGTGCCTGTGGACACACGCGCGGCGATGTGGCGGCCTGTCGTTGATTTTCCCGCACCGGGTCGCCCTGCGAAAAGCGCGATAGAGCCGATAGGGCATGTGCCGATTGTTTGGCCGGAGTGAGTTAGGTCGAAGGCGAAGGTGGGTACGTCGTCTTGCACTTCATTGAATGAGATTAGACGCAGTTGTCGCGTTGGTTGTGTTGTGGCATTGGCGGCCATTTGGGTTTCCTTGGATTAGTGATCGAGTCCTGCGCGCGCGGCTAGGACGGTGAGTTGCTGGGCGGCGGTTATCGCGCGCTGTATAGCCGGGAGAGCGCCGTTTGCGGCCTCGGTGAGGCCCTGCCCCACTGCGTCACATTGACGGCGGAGACGGGCGGTTTTGAGGGCCGTGGCTAGGTGAGCGCGGTCGGCGGGGTTGGCCGGGTTGCCGGTAGTGACGGCGATGAGCGCGTTACGTTCGGTGTCGCTCGCTCCGCCGTCCACCAAGTGCGTCATGAGCACTGCGGGTTCCAACGGTGCGTCGGCGTGTCCGTCTTTGCAGAGTGCGACGGCATGGCCGTTGATAAGCCAGGCGATTCTCTGGTGTTGCGGCGCGTGGAAGTCTTCAGGTTCGAGCGTGCGCAGCGATTCTGCGGCCTCTCGCGCGGTGCCAGCAAGCACGGATCGCAGATAGGCAGTTTCGGTGTCGTGCATGGCTATCGCGCCACCTGTACGGGTTGGAGCATTGCGTCGAGTGCGTCCATGTGAATGCGGTAGACGCGCCCGGTTCTGCTGGCTTTGAGGTCGCCGCTTGAGATTCTGCGGCGGATTGTTTTGGTGGATAGTCCGACGTAGGTGGCGGCCTCTTCGACGGACAACCATTTGCGGGTGATCGCGGTCATTGCTGACCTTTCCGGGCACAAAAAATGCGCGCCCTTAACAGGCCGAGCAACCTAACTCGGCTTTTCAAGGACGCGCCACTTTTGTGATCGCGAGCAGATGGAGTCTTCTGCAATCCACGCCTTCGCCACTCTGTCTAAGTGGTTCCGGCCTTGGGTAGGACTGTAGACGGGCGGCCTAGAGTTGTCCAGCAATGACCCTTTGTAGGTGCCGCTCCTGAATGTCGGTTATGCCGTGGTCGTACAACTTTGCCAAGGTAGGGAGGGCTTTTTGCAGCGCGACTTCCCATTGGCGGAATATCAGTTTTTCCTCGGTTACGTAGACCGACGGCCTGCGTCCACTGATTCGTTCAACGTCACCCGGTTGCAGGTCGGCAGACGCTAGCCAGCCTTTTCTAGCCTGCCCCTTGGCTGGCAGCGTCTCTACAGCGACCGTAAGGTTTGCGGGGTCGGTTTCTCCCCCTGCTGTGTAGTCGCGCCGGGCGAGTAGGAGCACACAAACCGTCTTGCCGTGCGAATCCGTGACTCGAAGGTGGTGCTTTGGGCTTACCGTCGGGAACATGGCTGCGAGTTCCTTTTCCGTAGGGTTCATTTTTCTATCCTCCAAACAGGTTGCCGAACGCGGCGGCGGCCCGGTCGCGGTAGTCGCTTTGGGCGCGCATGTATTCGAGTAGTTGTTCTGTGGTTTCATGCCCCATGAGCATTCGCGCATCTTCCAGTGAGAATTCGCCTGCGAGCGCGAAGGTCACTAGTTTCGTGCCGTAGTAGCGGCGGGTGGCGTGGGGGCTAATATCTGGCCGTCCGATGGACTTTTTGGCGGGCGTGAAGTAGGCATCGCGGAAGTTACCTTGGGTGAACTGCGTCCCGTTCTTGCGCGTAACAACGAGGTCTTCGGGGTTTGTCTTGCCGAACTCCTTTAGGTGGTCGCGGATTGCCTCGCTGGTCTTGGGGTCAAGAGTGATTGCACGCTTTGCCGCCTCGCTTTTAGGAGTGTCGTTTATTAGAACCTCTTTGCCGCCGTCCGGGGCGTTGGTGTCCTGCATATTGCGGCGAACGTGAAGGGTGATCGGCGCTTGGCTGTTACCGATGTTTTCGAGGTCCTTGACTCGCAGTTCGAGCAATTCGCCCAAGCGCAGGCCCGCGAAGAGCATGATTCGCGGTGCGTGTTGCAACCAATCTGGGAAGGCGGCAATAAGCTGCTGGCCTTCCTCGTCGGATAGCACAGCCTGGTCTTTGGTGCTGTTTTTAGGTGGCTTCATCGTGGAATGTTCGAGCGGGTTCGCATCAATCAATTCAAGGTGCTTGATTGCGTAGTTGAACGCGGTTGAGAGGCGTTTTCGGGCGTAATACGACGTGGCGTAGCCGTCTTTGCCCATCGGCCATCGAGCCTTCATTTCATCAATCCACGCCTGCATTCGTGCACGGTCCACGTCCACAACTCGGAGGTCGCCAAGCGGCTCTACGCCGTTCAGTCGGAGAACGTTACGGCCAAGTGGATCGAGCTGCCCGAGCGCGCGTAGGTCCAGGGTTTTCTTGTGGCTCCTGCGAGTTGATTCTTTGATGTCGGAGTTGGTAAGCCACTTGTCCACGAGTTCCGCAACCGTGAGTGTTTGGGCGGCATCTCGCGCGGCTTGCTCCTTTGCGGCGTTGCGGCGCTGTTTTGGGGGTGTCCAGCGCCGTTCGTCGATTAGGTAACGCTCGGAGTCGAGCCAGTTGTCCGCTTGGCGCTGGGTGGTGAAACCTTGCCCGGCTGTGTGTCGTGAGCCGTCGTGGGTGTATTCCGCGTAGTACCGCTTCCCTTTGTGGGTGATCTTGCCAAAACTGCGCCGTGTATTGCTCTTGCGGAGCGCTTTGGGCGTTCCTCCCCTGCGCGGCTTCTGGCCGTGCTCTCTATCTCCGGTCATGTTCTCTAATCCGTCTCTATTTCGAGTCGCCCTGCGTCTCGCTGTGTCCACTTAAGTACATAGCCTAATATGGATCATGACGTGCGAAAACATGAAGAAACCCCAGGCCATTCGCGACCTGGGGTTTTCCCAATCCGTGGTCCTAGCTGGGATCGAACCAGCGACCTTTCCGGTGTGAACGGAACGCTCTTCCACTGAGCCATAGGACCGAACGAGTTGCTAGATTACACGGATGGAGCGCCACGGACGAATCCGCAGGCCACAACCACTTTCCCCCCAAGAGAGCCTTCCCCTGCCTAGTTTGACACCTTGAATCGCGTGCGGCTCCCGAGAATTACATCGCTGAAACCTCATTAACCAACCCGCACCAAGTGCCGTGAACTGCCGATTTGGATACAAGCGGTGAATGAGGATAAGGTTTGTTCTCGCAATCAGCGCGGTAAGCGCGGAGAGCATGCGGATGTAGCGCAGTTGGTAGCGCATCACCTTGCCAAGGTGAGGGTCGCGAGTTCGAGTCTCGTCATCCGCTCCAGTTCCATCAAGGAACGTGGGCGCGATTAGCTCAGCGGTAGAGCACTACCTCGACACGGTAGGGGTCACTGGTTCGATCCCAGTATCGCGCACAGAGGGTCTTCCCCTCGTCAACTGAATACAAGATGCGGATGTAGCGCAGTTGGTAGCGCATCACCTTGCCAAGGTGAGGGTCGCGAGTTCGAGTCTCGTCATCCGCTCCAAGTACTTCGGAGTTCCCGAATACTTTGGAGGTAACTCCACGGTGGATTGGTCGAGTGGTTAGGCAACGGTCTGCAAAACCGTGTACACGGGTTCGATTCCCGTATCCACCTCCAAGCTGTCACCAGCCAAGCGCGATTAGCTCAGCGGTAGAGCACTACCTCGA
>NZ_KV825964.1:216823-224215 GCF_001835805.1 Corynebacterium sp. HMSC034B08
GGGTCGCGAGTTCGAGTCTCGTCATCCGCTCCAAAAAAGACTGTCTATCGTTTCGGTAGGCAGTCTTTCTTTTATCCCCTTTTCTATAGGCGCTGCAATTGCCAAGCCCCGAAACGTACCGCGCAAATGCTCCAGTGCACAAGAAGCAGAATCAACAGCGCAAAGGATAATTGGGACCACCCCTGGTACCAAGCGCCTAAGCACAGCGTTCCCACCGGGAATGTGGCACCCCACCACCCCGGACCGTAGGGCGAAATTGTCACTACCGCCTGGTAGAAGCAATACATTGCAAACAAGGAACACGGCACTCCGATCACGAACATGACAATGCCGTAGAGGTGGGCGTCGAAAAGCACTGTTGAAGCGGCAGTCGATTGCCCGACGACGCCTAGTGGGATCCAGGCTGTACCTGCGGCCGCGCCACTTGGGTGGTAACGGTGGCGCATGAATGACCAAAAGCAATAGGCAAACAGCGGAATTGCTGTTGTCAACGTGAGCCAGAAACACACCACACCGACATAGTGGTAGAGCGCTCCATGCTCATCAGATAGCTGTCCTCCAGACGTTGCGGCCACCATTGGCGTGACCAGCGCAAGGCCCCAGGGAAACGCAGGTTTTCCATAGAGGCTCGGTCGCTTCCAAAACGCCCAAAGCTGCCACAAACACACTAGTGCGGAAAGCGGTGCACCGATCCACCAACTGGCCAACTGGAATCCATCGTTAGCGGTCAGCGCGGTCCACGCCGAGCCGCAAGACAGTAGCCCCATCGTGTACATGCCCCACGCCGCCATATTCTGTTGGCGAGGAGGCTCATGTCGAGCGCCCACCGTAAAAACCGCAAGCAACACAGCGGCACACAGGGCGAACGCGATCTGGCAGAGACGAAAGCCATGCAAACCAGACAAGGTGGAGGCAATTGAAGTGCCCATCAAGGCACCAGCCCACGCCGGGCCATACTTTGGCAACTGCATGATAACCACGCTATGCCTGTTCCCAACCTATTAGCGAATCTGTGTGTGCAGCTCCCCCGATTGTTGCCTCTGCTGATCTCGCTCACTGCAATGGTCATGAGACTTCAATAGGCATCGCTTCATCAAAATCCTAAGGGGCTATCCTACCGGCGTGCAGAAACTTTCTGGTGGCCTCCTTGCCGCGCTGGCTTTGTTTACCGCCTCTGGTCCCCTGGGCATCGACATGTACCTCCCGGGCATGCCAGAGCTTGCGACGAGTTTGTCGACGACCCACTCATTTGCCCAGATGACCATTACCGGGTTCATGCTCGGTATGGCCCTTGGCAATCTCTTGTTTGGGGCGATTTCCGACGGGACTGGACGAAAGCCTGTCATTATTGTGGCTTCCGCCGTTGCCCTTGTTGCCTCGGTGGCTTGCGCGCTAGCCGATTCCATCGCATTTCTCATTTGCGCCCGCTTCTTCCAAGGCCTCGCAGGTGGATGCGCGATCGTTGTTGCTCGTGCTGTCGTCCCCGACATTGCTCACGGAAAACAAGCCGCGCGCGGGCTTTCAGCGCTCATGGCGATCTCCGGGTTTATGCCTGCAATCGCCCCGGTGCTTGGTGGCCTCATCATTCCCGCATTCACCTGGCGCGGCGTTTTTTGGACAATCGCTGCAGTCAATCTTGCGCAGCTCGTTGTCGCTTTGTGGCTCGTTCCCGAGACGCTGCCCTCCCACAAGCGGACAAGTGGCACCTTGCGCCAGATGTTTCCGCGGATGGGGCGCTGTCTACAACGTCCCGCGTTCACTGGATACATGGTGGCTGCAGGTTTGGGCTTTGGCACGCTCTTTTCCTACATCGCGGCTTCTCCCCTAGTCCTCCAATTACAGCTCGGTCTGAGCCCAACCACATTCTCTCTCGTCTTCGGGAGCATCGCGTTGCTCATTCCACTGAGCAACACGCTCAACATGCGGCTGCTCAAGCGGCACCAGCCGCGCACGCTCCTTACCGTCGCACTCGGAGTTGATCTCACAGTAGGTGCGATACTCCTCGCATTTTCCATTTTGGGTCCAAGCAACGCAATGATTCCTTTTATCGCAATCCTCTCCGCGATGGCGGGATTCATCATGGCGAATGCTTCCGCTCTCGCTATCGAGGAAGTGCGAGATATCGGCACCGGGGCCGGAACCGGTGTCATGGGGTTCTTCCAATTCATTATCGGGGGACTCGTTCCACCACTTGTTGCGCTCGGTCCAAACCCGGCCACTGCGATGGCGCTCGGCGTGCTCACCTGCGCTGGTTTGGCGCTTACGGGAGCACGTATCAGCTCACGCTTTCACCGAAGCTGATCAGCTTCAACCCACCACGTTCCAAAACCACGAGGCCAGAAACAAAACCTCTTTACAATTAACGACGATGCTTACCCCCAACACCTCAGACCAGCTTCCCGACTCGATCGACACGCAGGTATTGATTGGGCCGGTTCTTCCACCTGGGGAGTGCGAGACACGCTTGATTGGTATTGCTTCGCTCACCGGGGTTGCCGCAATCGAGGGAGCATCTGCCGGCTTGGGAAATGCGACCGATTTCGCATTGCTCAACGCCCTTCGCGTGTGGTCTGATGCAGTGCTCGTTGGTGCGGAAACGGTACGAAAGGAAGACTACTTCGGTGCGCGAGTCTCGCCAGAGAAACAGCAACAACGGAAGGAAAACGGGCAGTCTGTCGCGCCTCCGATTGTGGTGTTAAGCCGCAGCCTCGGTTTTGATACGTCCTCGCAGCTCTTCTCCAATAGTCTCGCAGCGCCGATATTCGCCGTCCCCCAGGATATGCTCGATACCCCTGAGGTTGCTGCTCGCGCACATGACATCACCGAGGCTGGTGGCAGCATCCTCCCGCTCGTAGATGACTCCATGCGAACAGCAATTGAAGCGCTGCACATGCACGGTATGTCCCGCATCGTTTGCGAGGGAGGTCCACAGCTCAACACCCAGATGCTGAATGAAGACGCGGTAGACGTATTTCATTACACCATCAGCCCTCACGCAGTGCTGCAGCCTTCTGAAGTGAGGTTGTTCGGGCACAGTGACGACGATCGCAACATCCCCTTTGTTCTCGAGTCGGTTAAAGCAACAAGCGATTCCCTGCTGTTTTGCCGTTACCGAAGGGTGCGGGACCGAAAAGGCTAATCGAGCCGGTACGGTATCACCCGTGATGTTGCAAACTCGCCTCCATGATTTTTGGGTCGCCCCAGCGCCCGTCGCGACGCGTTCCCACGCGGAGGTACCAACCTCCACGCTTCGAGGCGCAGGTGCTTTGGCTTGGCCACTGGCAGTCATCTTGATCGTGCACAGGCTTTTTGTCCTCGCACGCACCGGATCGGTGACCGACGACTTCACTACGGTCTGGTCGGCGGCACGCCGCTTCATCGACCGAGTACCTGTGTACAACGAGATTTACGAGCACGTTGACCCGCACTACCTCTATAACCCGGGTGCTACGCTGCTACTTTCTCCTCTTGGGATGCTTCCAAGTATGGAAAGCGCGAGGCCATTTTTCATCCTGTTCAACGCGCTTTGCATTATTGCTGCAGTCACATGGCTTACGCGGCTAGCGGGCTTCCGCATGTCTCACCCGGTGCTTCCAATCGCATTAGCCCTTGCATTTGTGACGGAAGCCGTGACAAATACCTTGGTGTTTTCGAACATCAACGGTGTACTACTTCTCGCCCTGACTGCGTTTATCGCGTTGTTTCTCGCTAGGCGTGATGTCGGTGCGGGTATCGTGCTCGGGCTGGCGGTCGTCGTCAAGCCAATGTTCGCTCCGCTTCTCGTACTGCCACTGATGAAAATGCGGTGGAAGGTCGTTGCTAGCGGTGTCGCCGTACCTGTATTCCTCAACGTCATTGCCTGGCCGCTGACTCCAGGTGCTCGCGACTACATCGACGTTGTTGTGCCGTATCTAGGCATCACACGCGACTATGCCAACTCTTCGCTCGCAGGTTTTGCCGTCTATTTCGGTATGCCTGCCTGGGCGCACACCATCCTCTTTGTCGTCGCTGCATCTGCTGTTGCGGCGGCGATCATTGGTTTAGCCCGCTGGCGTTATAGCGACGAATGGCTTTGGCTGACCTTGAGCACCGGCGTCCTGCTCGCAGGCGTATGCCTACTGTCCTCACTCGGACAGGCGTACTACTCGATGATGCTCTTCCCCGCCCTGTTTACTGTGTTTCACCGCGCCAGCCCCCTTCACACTTGGCCAACGTGGCTGGGCGCCGTTTTATGTCTCGCGCCACTGAGTTGGGTTACGCCTGACGCGATACTGCTTGGACGGTGGCTGAACACTTTTCTTCCCACATTTGGATGGGCCGTGTTTATTGTCGCGGTGGCATCGTGGGTATGGTCTACTCAAATCACATCGGCGCCACAAAAGGAGAGGACGCGACAATGAGCGAATCCAAACCAAATTACAAGGACTTCACCGAAGCACAGTGGCGAGAAAAACTTAGCCCTGAAGAGTTTCGGGTCCTGCGGGAGGCCGGCACCGAGGCACCCGGTGTGGGCGAATACACCAACACCACCACTGAAGGTGTCTACCGTTGTAGAGCATGTGGTGAGGAACTGTTTCGGTCCTCAGAAAAGTTCGACGCACACTGCGGGTGGCCAGCATTCTTTTCCCCACTGGCGGGCGATCGGATTATTGAGCGCGAAGACCGCTCTCACGGAATGATCCGTACGGAAGTACTCTGCGCGAACTGTGGCTCTCATCTCGGCCACGTGTTTGCCGGCGAGGGTTTTGACACCCCCACCGACCTGCGTTACTGCATCAACTCCATTAGCTTGACGCTGGAAGAGGCCTAGGGCCTCATCCGGCCTACGGCAGGATGTTGATGATCTCCGCGATGTCGCTGACGCGACGTCCGGTCTGGAACGGAACCTCCTCGCGCACGTGCAGGCGGGCCTCGGTGTAGCGCATCGTCTTCATCAGGGCCTCAATGCGCTCGAGCGTTGGCGCCTCAAATGCCAGCATCCACTCGTAGTCGCCGAGCGTAAACGCCTCGACGGTGTTCGCGCGCACGTCCGCAAAGTCGCGGGCGGCTTGGCCGTGTTCAGAAAGGATTCGGCGACGCTTCTGGGGGTCCATGATGTACCAGTCATACGAGCGAACGAAGGGGTAGACCGTGATCCAGTCACCCGGTTCCTCCCCCATAATGAAACTCGGCAGGTGGGACTTGTTGAACTCTGCAGGACGGTGCAAACCGTTGCCAAGCCAGCTCACCTCAACGAGCTGACCGAACGCAGTCTCACGTCGGAAATCAGCCAGTGCCTTTTGTAGGTCGGAAAACTCTTCTGCGTGCCACCAGATCATGAAGTCTGCATCAGCACGAATGCCGGTGTTGTCGTAGATGCCACGAACAACAACGACGCCCTCTTCTTCAAGCTTGCGGAAGAAAGCCTGCGCTTCTTCGATGATACGAGTACGTTCCGTCCCAAGAGCACCGGGAATTGCACGGAACACTGCAAACTGCAGATAACGCTGCGTGGCGTTGAGTTTCGCAAAGTCAAGCTTGGCCATGATGACGCTCCTTCCCTGCCGATACGGCAGATCAAACTAAAGTCGTAATGAGTCTACGCTGTCGCACATTGCGTCTCGACGATATGTCGGCGCGCCTCCCCCACCACACGCAACGGGTCGATACCTTTATGCGTGTGATGAATCCGGACACCACCCCCCAGACCTCCACACATAGTGCGGATACGCTCGGGGAAGGCGCAAACGAGAACTGGCCGGCGGATTTTTCTAAGGCCGTCGAGTCAATGCATGCAGCCCAGCTTCGTCCTGAGATTTCCCTCGGGACTATCCGACCGCCGCAGCGACCAGCACCGTTTAGCCATGCTGTGGGGCTCGAAGTAGTCCACCCGAACGAGGACGGTGACAACATCCCGGTCGATTCAGAAGGCGATGCTTTCGGCCGACTAATCCTCCTACACTCCCCTGCCGCCGAGGAGGCCTGGGAGGGCACCATGCGGCTGGTGGCCTATATCCAAGCGGACATGGATGATGCTGTGGCGTCAGACCCGTTGCTACCTGACGTCGCTTGGCAGTGGCTCAATGAATCGCTCGCGGAGACCAGTGCTGGGTTCACCAATCTTGGCGGCACGGTTACGTCGACCGCATCAGTACGCTTCGGTGAGATCGGTGGACCTCCCCGCGCATACCAGTTGGAGATGCGCGCCTCCTGGACTGCTGAGGGGATCGACTTGAAGAGCCACGTCGAGGCTTTTTCCAAGGTTTTGGCACATGTTGCCGGGCTTCCACCAGAGGGTGTGACACAGCTCAACGCACGCTAGGGCATACTTACGCAACATGACATCCCAGGTGCAGTACCACCTCGTAGAAACTCCCGAGCAATTCTCTCGCGCAGCGGCGGCATTGGCAGAAGGTCGAGGCGCTTACGCCATCGATACCGAGCGCGCAGCGTCATTTCGTTATGACGACCGAGCGTTCCTCGTGCAGATTTATCGACGAGATACCGATACGTACCTGTTCGCCCCGGAAGGCAACCGGGACGCGCTTCATGATGCCCTCGCTCCCGTCATCAACGGTGAGGACTGGATTATCCACGCTGCCGTCGATGATCTTAAGTCGCTCGCAATGCTCGGTCTCTACCCAGGCACAATCTTTGACACAGAACTCGCATCCCGCTTCGCAGGGTTTAATAGGCCAAATTTGGCGGCGATGGTGCAGCACTTCGTGGGAGTAGAACTTAAAAAAGGTCACGGCCACGAGGACTGGTCCACCACACCTCTGCCACCAACGTGGCAAGAATACGCCGCGTTAGATGTCGCACACCTCCACGATCTCGCAGAGGCTCTCGCCGAGCAATTGGACAACGAAGGCAAGCTTTCGTTCGCCGAGCAGGAGTTTGAGCGGATTGTCAACGAGCTCGGACCGGACAACGCACCCTTTAATGAGACATGGCGTGACATGAAGGGAGTGTCAGGGCTACGCTCCGCCAGGAGCCTGCAGCTCGCTAAAACGCTGTGGACCGCCCGCGACGAACATTGCCGAAAAGAAGACATCTCTCCCGGTCACATGCTCTCGAGCGAATCAATCGTCACCATCGCTCGTACTGTGCCATCCTCCCCATGGGAACTACGAAACTGCCTGCGCTACCGATCGCTCAATACAACGAAAGCCAAATTCTGGTTTAGTCTCGTCGAACAGGCGCTCGCTGAGGACCCCGAACAATGGCCAACCCCCGCGCAGCCTGCACCGACTGACCCTCCCGCAAAAATTGTGTGGGAACACGACTACCCACGTTCCTGGCACGCATTGCAGTCGGCGCGAAAGTACGTCTCTGAAGTGGCGGCGCAACAAAACATCCGTCCAGATATGCTGCTCTCTTCTGCAGTGCTGCGACAAGTTATGTGGACCGCCC